>CAIMWA010000271.1 GCA_903845045.1 uncultured delta proteobacterium
AGAGCTCGGAGTACGCCGTCGGCGCATCGGCCTCGACCTCCTGCGCCCGCGCCGCCTGCACCGAGAGCAAGGCCGTGCTCGTGACCGCACCCGCGTTGTGGAAGCGCTCGGCCGCGATGCCCGTCTGCACCTCCGACGAGGTGACCTGCTGATGCGACTGCGCGAGGTTGTCGATCGCGGCCTGGATGCCCACGAGGTTGTTCGTCGACAGCGCCGTGGCGAAGTTCTGGAGGTCCGCGAGCACGTCGCGCCCTCCCACCGCCGTGAACGCCGTCGCCCCGCTGGCGTTCGCCCGAATCGAGACGTTGTCCGCGATGTCGACGTTCGCCGGGGTGTCGTTTCCGACGAACGCTCCCGCCGCGTTGAACGGAGCGGTGCCCGTCGCCGTACCGCCGAACAGGTAGCCCGACGCGCCCTGGGCATTCGCCAACCCGAGCATCTGCTGACGCATGCCGGTGATCTGGTTCGCCATGTCCGATCGCGACTGCGCGTCGACGGTGCCCGTCGCGGCCTGGACCGCCAGCGAGCGCGCCGCCGAGAGGATGTCGGCCGCGCTCGCGAGCGTCGACTCGGCCTGATCGAGGTCGCTGCCCGCACGATCCACCGTCTGCGTGCGGTTGCGCAGGCGCTGGATCCGGGCGTCGTGGCTCACCTTCATGGACCACGCGACCGGGTCGTCCGAAGGCACCGACACGCGGTTGCCCGTCGAGGCCACCTTCGTCGCGTTGGCGAGCTGCTCGAGGCTCTTGGATTGCCCTTGCTGGGCGATCTCGAAGGTCATCCGGTCGGTGACGCGCATCAGATGTTCCCCGGTGCGAGAAGGCCGGCCAGGAGCTGGTCGGCGACCTGCAGCACCCGCGTCGACGCCTCGAAGGCGCGCTGGAACTGCGAGAGATTGGCCATCTCCTCGTCGAGCGACACGCCCTCGGAGCTGTCGCGGAGGGTCTCGGCCTGCTGCACCGTGTCGTCGCGAAGTTGCTGCTCGTTCGTGGCCGACTGCACCCGCACGCCGACGTCGGACTCGATGGACGCCACGCGCGAGGACGGCGTCGACGTGCCGGCGCCGAGCGCCGACGTCGCAAAGTTCGCGATCTGCAGCGCCACGGCATTCCCGCCGGGGAGATCGGCGGCCGTGGCCGAGGCGGCGATGCGCTCGGGCTGCCCCGCCACCGCGGCGTTGACGGCCATGTTGCGCGCCGCGCCCGCCACCACCGCCGGAGCGGTGAACAGGTTGCGACCCGTGACGCCGTCGAGGCCGAAGCCCGCCGCGTGCGCCGCGTTCACCGTGTTCGAGAGGTCGAAGGCGAACTGGTCCAGGCTGTTCTGCGTCGCCGGAATGTCCGTGTCGCGTGCCTCGCGAATGCCCCCGAGGGTCCCCTCGGTGAGGCCCGTCGTCGCGTCCACGGCAGCGCCGCCCGGGTGCTGCACCATCAACTGAAGGTTGTTCGCCGGATCGAGGTTCACCGAGATCGACGAGGCGTTGCCGCCCTCGACGAGCACCGTTCCCGCAGCGAAGAGCGTGACCTGCCCCTTCGAGTCCTCGATGGAGCGCGCTCCGATGCGGTCGCTGACCTCCTGCACGAGCAGGTCGCGCTGGTCGCGAAGGTCCGCCCCTGCGTCGCCGCGCCCCGTCGCCTCGGCGATCTGCGTGTTGAGCGTGGCGATGCGCTCGAGGCGCTGGTTCACCTCTCCGGCCACGCCCTGCGCCTGCGTCAAGAGATCCGCTCGCTGCGTCTGCAGGTCGTTGGCGGTGCCCGAGACCTGATCCGCGAGCGCCGACGCCTGCTGCAGCACCGCGAGCCGCGCCGACGTGTCCGACGGCGTAGCGCTCAGCGAATCGAAGGCCGCGAAGAACGAATTGACGCGATCGGCGATGGTCCCGCTGGTCGGGGTCACCGTCGCCTGCACCTCGTTCAGCGCCGCCGCCCGCGCCGATGCGGCGCCCTGGCGGCCGTGCTCGACCACCACGCGGCCGAACGCCAGCGAGTTGAACGTGCGCTGGATGCCCCGGTAGTTCACGCCGCCGTCGGAGCCGCTGCCCGCCGTGCGGGTCTCGAGCAGCACACGACGACGCACGTAGCCGGGGGTGTTTGCGTTGGTGACGTTCTGACCAGAAACGGTCACGCCGGCGGACTGCGCCTGCAGGCCGTCCCGCGCGATGTTCAGGAGGGAGAAGAGACTCACGGTTCAGCCCCGCACGGAAAGTCGGGCGTTGGCGCCCGATGCCGCGAACGGAGTGGCCGGCCCACTCTCGACGACCGCGGCGAGTACGTCGCGCAGGCAATCCCGCGCGTGCGCAAGAAGAACGGCGTTGCGCCGGAGACCCGCGGCCAGGCTCCGGAACTGCGACGCCAACTCGTTATTTTCGCGGACCACGTTGCGGATCTCGAGGAAGAGGTCCGTCTTCTCCGCGGAGATGCGGTGCACGCTCTCCCCGTCCAGCCTCCGGATCGCCTGACGCTCCTCTTCGAGCAGCGCGTCGAACTGTTCGAACAACTGATCCGGGGTCATCTCCACCTCTCTCGGGCAGCGCGTCAGCCTCCGCGGGCGAGACGCTCGGCGATCACGCGTGCATCAACACGAAACGTGCCGCCGTCGAGCGCTGCGCGGAGCCGGGCCACCTTGGCCGTGTCGATGTCCCCGTCGCCGGCCTGCGAGAGCGCGATGCCCTTCGCCGAGAGCCGGACCTCGTCGGCCTCGTCGCTGCCACTCTCGCTGGATCCCTTGGCATTGGCGCGCCGACCAGCGGAGCTGGTGGGGTCGATGCCTACCGGGCCTTGGACGTCGGAGATTCGCATGGGTCAACCTCGGAAGAGGCGGGGAGCTTCCCGTCAGATCCCGGTACGGCCCGTTTGTTCGGAACTTGAATGCAAAATCGTCGAGGGCGTCGCTTCGCCGGCGGCGTGGCCCTGGGACAGCATCGCCTCGATCTGCGCCGTCAGGCCGATGCCCCCGGCCTGGCTGATGCCCGACGCGAGCGAGTCCACGGCCATGTCGCCGTAGGGGCCGGCATTTCCGGCGACGTGCGCCGTATGGAGGAGCTGGCGGAGCATCAGCGCCTCGAACTCCGCGGCGACCCGGTGCAGGTCGCTGGGCGCCGCCGGGTGCGGCGGGGCATCGACGGTCGCGGGGGCGTTCGCCGGGGCGTTGGCGGTGATGGCTGCGGTGGCGTCGACGGTGCTCATTGGATCTCCACGTCTGCTTCGAGGGCGCCGGCGCCGCGCAGGGCTTCGAGGACCCCGGCGAGCTCCCGCGGCGGGAGGCCGAGGCGGCCGAGGGCCGTGGCGACGTCGGTGAGCGTCGGGGCGGCCGCCAGGTACGTGACGGAGGGCGGCGGCTCCGTGGCGCGCACCTCGCTCTGCGGAAGCACCACCGTGGACCCGGCCGCCAGCGGCCCGGGCTGCGAGGCGACCGGCGTCTCGCGGATGGTGATGGTCATGTTGCCGTGCACCACCACCGCCGGGGAGATGCGTACGTCGCCCCCCGCCACGATGGTTCCGGTGCGCTCGTTGATGACCACGCGCGCGGTGCGCACCGGGGCCACGTCGAGGTCCTCGAGGCCGGCGATGAAGTCGACGAGCTCGGCGCCCTGAGGCACCCGCACGGCCACCGCGCCGGCGTCCGCGGTGCTGGCGGTCCCGGCGCCGAAACGCTGGTTGACCACCGCGGCGATGCGCGACGCCACCGCAAAGCCCGGGCGCCGGATGTTCAGGTGCAGCACCCCGTCGTTCACCAGCGTCGCCGGGATCTCGCGCTCGACGAGCCCTCCGGCGGCGATGCGCCCGGTGGTGATGGTCCCGCTGCGCACGATGGTGCCCGAGGCCCCCTGCGCCCAGTAGCCGCCGGTGGTGATCGGGCCCTGCGCGAGGGCGTACGCACGCTGGTCGGCGCCGCGGAGCACCGTCTGCAGCAGCACGCCGCCCTGGATCGACCGGGCGTTGCCGATGGACGACACCGTCACGTCGAGCGTCGTCCCCTGTCGGGCGAAGCCTGGGATCGTCGCCGTCACCATCACCGCGGCGACGTTGCGCAGCCGGAACTGCGAAGCGTCGGCCTGCACGCCGAGGCGTCGGAGCATCGCGAGCACGGATTGGGCGGTGAACGGGGCGTTGATGTCGTCGCCGGTGTTCGCGAGACCGGTGACGAGGCCGTACCCGATGAGCTGGTTGCCCCGCGAGCCCGACACGTCGGCGAGGTCGCGAAGGTGCTCGGCGCGGGCCGGCGTCGAGCGCAGCATCGCCGCCAGCGTGACGAGGAGCGCGAGGATCGGGAGGGTGCGGCGCACGATCGGTCGGGGCCCTTCAGAACGGGTTGATGACGTCGAGCAGGCGCATGAGCCACCCGCGGTGCTGCGAGTCGGCGACGTCGCCCTCGCCCGAGAACTCGACCTGCGCGTCGGCCAGCCGCGACGACGGCACGGTGTTGTCGCGAAGGATGTCGGCGCGACGCACGACGCCCGAGATGTACAGGTGATACTGCTCGTTGTTGACCCGAACGACCTTGGTTCCCTCGACGAAGAGGTCGCCGTTCGGCATCTCGCGCACGATGCGCACCGAGATGTTGCCCGCGAGGGCGCCGTTGCGCGCGGTGTTGCCGTCGGCGTTGAAGCTCGTGCGGCTCGCGAAGGTCAGCAGCTGCGTCGGGTCGAGGGCCGGATACGCGGCGTGCAGCGCCGGAATGAGCCCCAGCACGTTGGTGAGCCCCATGTCGTGGCTCGTCTCGCGGAGGGTCTGCGTGCTCGCCGCGCCGTGGGCGTTGGCCTGTTCGTCGATGACCACCTCGACGAGGTCGCCGACGCGCACCGCGCGGGTGTCCTCGAGGTAGCCCGCGACGGAGTCGCTGAAGAGCGAGCCGTTCGCGGGACGCGAGTTCGGGTCGCGCTGCGCATAGGCTCCGGTCGTGTAGTCGCGGTGCCTCGCCGGCGGCATCGTGAGCGTGTGCGTGACGCACCCGACGCTCGCGACGAGGCCCAGCACCGGCAGCAGCGCCCGCGGGGACGTCATGGCGTCTCCTCGGCGAGCGCCGTGTCGCGGTCGAGCAGGCGCGCGCGAAGCACCCTTCCCGACGGGTGAAGCACCACCTGGAGCCGCTCGCCGACGTCCGCGTCGGCGCTCGCGGTGGCCCCGATGCGCACCTCGACGAGGCCCTGGCGCACCACGAGGGTGAGCGGTCCGCCGCGCGCGACGTCGGGCTGCGCGGCAGCCGCCGGCAGCGATAGATCGACCTGCACCGACGCGCGACCGAGCACCTCGGTGCCCACCCGGAACGTCAGCAGCGCCGTCGTGGAGAACGGCCCGGTGCGGCGCGGAAGGCGAGGCAGCTCGACGTTGACCGCGTCCCAACCGTCGGCGACCTCGAGGCCCCGGGACGACCGCACCCCGGTCAGCTCGGCGTGCCGCGGAAGGCCCTCGGCCGCCAGCCGTTCGCGGGTCATGCGCTCGATCTCCGACGCGCTCAGCGTTCGGCTGCGACGCACCACACGAACGGCCTCGGGCACCTCGGGAAGATCGCGCACGCCGTGCTCCCGCAGCGCGCGCACGATGGAGGCCCGGTCGATGAGCCGCGACGCCCCCACCGCGGGCGAGGGCCCAAGGTCCACCGAGCCGGCCTCGGTTGGGGCCGAGCGCACCACGTCGGAGACCAGCACCCTCGCCGCACCGATGGTCACGCGCTCCGGAGGCGTCGCCTGCACCGCGGCCGCAACGCACCACGCGCCGAGGAGCGCCGTCACCGCAGACCGTCCTGGGCGCCGGAACCCCACCCCCATCACCGCATCTGGGTCGCGTTGCGGAGCATCTCGTCGGCGGCCTGCACCACCTTCGAGTTCACCTCGTACGCGCGCTGCGTACGGATCAGCCCGATCATCTCCTGCACGACCTCGACGTTCGAGCTCTCGAGGGAGCCCTGCTGCACGGTGCCGAGGCCGTTGGTCCCGGGGGTGCCGACGGTGGGGTCACCGCTCGCGCCGCTCACCGAGAAGAGGTTGTGCCCGAGGGGCTCGAGGCCCGACGGGTTCGGGAACGTCACGAGCTGGAGCTGTCCGAGCTGCGTCGGCGTCGTCTGCCCGGACTGTGTCGCGCTCACCGTTCCGTCGGCGCCGATGGTGACGTTCGTCGCGTCGAGCGGCACCGTGATCGCCGGCTCCACCGGCAGCCCCGCGGAATTCACCAGGCGCCCCGTCGCGTCGAGACGGAACGACCCCGCCCGGGTGTACGCGACCTCGCCGTTCAGCCGGTTCACCGCGAAGAAGCCCGAGCCCTCGATGGCGACGTCGAGGGGGTTGTCCGTCTGCTGCATCGCGCCCTGCGAGAAGAACCGCGCGTTGGCCACCACCCGAGCGCCGGAGCCGAACTCCACCGCCGTCGGAGCGCCGATGCCCGGCGCCGGTCCCGCGGGCCGGGCGTTCTGGTACACGAGGTCCTCGAACTGCGTCTCCTGGCGCTTGTAGCCAGTGGTGTTCGCGTTCGCGAGGTTGTTCGAGATCGTGTCCAGGTTGGCTTCCTGCGCGATCATCCCGGTCGCTGCGACGTGAAGGGAACGAAACATGCCGAAAGCTCCTTGCGAGAGGGGTGCCACCCGCGGTGGCGGTCGAGGGTTCCTGCGAGGCGGGACCGGTCGCCCGCCAATCCGATGACGCTCCGTCAGGGGGCTGGCACGTTCCGTGGGGCCGCCTCGCGCCTTGCACGACCGTGCGGACGCCCCCGCGGAGACGGCTCGCCAAAGACCATGTGGTCGGCGGCCGCGGGCGGCGTCACCTCGGCCACCGGCGGCGGCTCGACCGCAGGTGTCGGCGCCGCCGTGGGAGGCGGCAGCACCGCAGGGTCCGTCGCCGAAGGGACCTCAGGGAGCGGAATGACCGTGGGCACCGCCGAGGGCTCCACCACGGTCGCATCGACCTCCAACGCGGCCCCGCCGTCGGCGCCGGTCGCGAGGCCCGCATCGGCGACCGCCGCAGCCACGGCGAGCGCCGGACTGCCGCCGTCGGCAGGAATGTCTTCGGGGTCCGGGTGGCGGATCGTCGCGACGATGTCGACGCGGCGGTTCTGCAGTCGACCGTCGTCGGTGGCGTTCGTCGCGACGGGGCGGAACTCGCCGTACCCCGACGCCGCCAGGTGGTCCGGCGGAAAATGGCTGGTCGCGAGCATCTCCTGCAGCACCGACGTGGCGCGCGACGTCGAAAGCTCCCAGTTCGAGCGGAACCGCGACGTGCTGATGGGGACGTTGTCGGTGTGGCCTTCGATGCGCAGGTCGATGGGGAAATCCTGCAGCGCCAGGCCAAGCGCCGCCAGCACCGTGGCGGCCTCGGGCTTCACCGTCGCACCGCCGCTGTCGAAGAAGAAGTGGTCGGGCATGCGGAGCACGAAGTCGTTGCGCCGCCGGATCACCCGGACCTCCTCCATGTTCGGGTTCTGCGCCGTCATGCTGTGGAGCACCGTCGCGAGGTTGTCCATGCTGAACGCCACGCGCGGGTTCGTGGGCATCTGCGTGTTCTGCGACGGCGGCGCCCCGAGCACGCCGGGCATCAGGCCCTCGCTGCCGCGCGGCACCACGGTCTCGCCGGTCGCGCCCGCGAAGCTCTGGGAGAACGCCCCGAGACGCCGCTGGTCCACCTGCGACGCCGAGAACATCACCACGAAGAACGCGAACAGCAGCGTGATGAAGTCGGCGTAGCTGATCAGCCAGCGCTCGTGGTTCGCGTGTTCCGCGTGCTTCTTCTTGCGTCCCATGGCTCCGTGGACCCCTCGGCGGGGCTCAGTGCTCCTTCGATCCGCCCTCGTGGAGGAAGGCCGAGAGGCGCTCCCGCACGAGCTTCGGGTTCATGCCCTCCTGGATCGCCAGCACGCCGACGAGGGTGAGCTGCTGCGTCGTGGACGCCTCGCGCACCTGGATCTTGATGCGCCCGCCGAGCGGAAGGAACAGGATGTTGGCGACGCCCACGCCGTAGATCGTCGCGACGAAGGCCGCGGCGATGCCGTGCCCGACGGCGTTGATGTCGGCCAGGTTGCTCATCACGTGGATCAGCCCGAGCACGGCGCCGATGATGCCGATGGTCGGGGAGTAGCCGCCGGCGGCCTCGAACACCTTGGCCGCCTCCTCGCCGTGCTCCTCGCCCTGGTCGATGATGATCTCCATGGTCTCGCGGAGCGCCGTCGAGTCCGCGCCGTCGATGGCCATCATCAGCGCCTTCGACAGAAACGGATCCGACGCGTTCGACGCCACCTTCTCGAGGCCGAGGATGCCTTCGAGACGAGCCTGGTTCGCGTAGCCGACGATCTCCTCGATGAGCGCCCGGGGCTCCTGCGCGGGCTTCCGGAACGTGCGCCCGGCCGCGCCGGCCGCCGCCTTCAGCGTCGACACGGGGTACTGCACGAACACCGCGCCGATGGTGCCTCCCAGCACGATGAGCGCGGCGGGACCCCCGAGCAGCGAGCTCAGGTGCCCGCCCTCCAGAACGTTGCCGAAGACGATCGCCACGAAGGCGATCACCATCCCGATGAGCGGTCCCGGTTGCATCAGCGCTCGTCCCTCCGGCGCGGGAACTCCGACGCCTTGCGCGGCACGATGCTCTTGCCCACGCGGGGCGGATCACCCTCCACCGGACCCAGCGGCTCACCCTCGGGCTCGACCATGCGCACCGTCTGCCGGTAGTGCACCACGGCGTCGATGAGCTCGTCGAGCGATTCCCGCACCATCAGCTTCTCGCCGTTGATGAGGAAGAGCGTCGTGTCGGGCGTCGCCTCGACCCACGAGATGTGGTCCGGATTGATCGCGATGATGTGCTGGTTGAGTCGGGTGAGCTTGACCACGGTTCCCTCTCCGTCGCTGAATGTCAGGGCAACCTGCGGGCCATCGACCCGACCCTCGCGGCATGTTTCGTGAATGTAGCACAGCGAACCACCCCATGAGCAGCATCCTCGACACTGCCGAGCGCATCCATGCGGGGCTGGATTTTCATCTCCAGCGTCAGAACCTCCTCACGGCCAACCTCACGCAGATCGACACGCCGAACTTCCGGCCGCTCGACCTCGTCCGTCGGCCGTCGTTCGCGAGCACCCTGGACACGGCGATGACCGAGACCGAGCCGGCCCACCAGCAGGCTGCGGCGTCGGGGGTCGACCGGCGGTTCCAGGTGGTGCACGATCCCGCGACGATGGTGGGCTACGACGGCAACGGTGTGAGCGTCGACCGCGAGGCGGTCAAGATCGCGGCGAACCAGATTCGCTACGACGCGCTCGCTCAGCTCGAGGCGTCGGAGCTGGGCGGCCTTGGCTGGGCGGCCAACGACGGGAGGAACGGATGAGCGGGCGCCAATTCACCGTCGCCGGGGTGTTCAGCGCCCTCGAGGTGGCCGGCACCGGCCTCACCGCCGAGCGCGGCCGCATGAACATCATCGCGAGCAACCTCGCGAACGTGCACACCACGCGGGGCGTCGACGGCCAGCCGTACCACCGCCTCGATCCGGTTTTTTCCGCTGAATTCGTGGAGCGCAACGCCCCGGATTCGGTGCTGCGCAACGTCCAGGGCGTGCGGCTCTCGTCGGTGCGTCCGGATCCGACGCCGGGGCAGCGGATGTACGAGCCGGGGCACCCCGACGCCGATCCGCAGGGCTACGTCGAGTACCCGAACGTCAACGTCGTGACCGAGATGGTCAACCTCATGACTGCGTCGCGGGCCTACGAGGCCGGCGTGACGAGCATCGAGTCGGTGAAGGCCATGGCGCGGGCCGCGCTTCGGATCGGCGGATGAGCGGCGTCGCTGCGATCGCAGACGTCTCGCGGGTCTACCCGACGACCGTCGCCCCCATCGCGCCGCAAGGGGCGACGCCGGCCCCGCAGGTCGACTTCGCCGACGTGCTGACGCAGGCCGTGAACCGCGTCGACGCGATGAGCCAGCGCGCGGGTCAAGCCACCGAAGCCCTGGCGGCTGGTGCGACGGACGACATCCACGGCACCATGATCGCCGTCCGCGAGGCGGAGATCGGGGTGCACCTCGTCGCCTCGGTGCGCAACAAGCTGATCGACGCCTTCCATGAGCTCTGGCGCACTGGCATCTGACGACACCCGCCCGACGAACGCCGTGGCCGCGCGCTTCGCGCAGGCGCGTCGTTGGTTCGCGTCGACGTCGCTCCCCGCGCGGGTGCTGCTGTCGAGCACCATCGTCGTGGCCGCGGTGCTCGTCGCGTGGCTCACCTGGCGCACGAACGTCGAAACCTGGGGCGTGCTTTACACCCAGCTCGAGCGCGACGACGCGGCGGCGCTGGTGGCCAAGCTCCGCGAGCTGAAGATCCCGTACCGCGTGCAGGCCGAGGGCGCGACCATCGAGGTCCCCGAGGAGCGCATCCACGAGCTCCGCCTGGAGCTGGCGAGCGCCGGTCTTCCCCGGGGCGGCGGCGTCGGCTTCGAGGGCTTCGACCGCATGCGCCTCGGAGCCACCGAGTTCGAGCAGCGGGTGATGTTCCGCCGCGCGCTCGAGGGCGAGCTGGCGCGCACCGTGAGCTCGCTCGGCGCGGTGCAGTCGACGCGGGTGCACCTCGTCATGCCCGAGCGCAGCGTGTTCGTGTCGCGCAACGACCCGGCGAGCGCCTCCATCGTCGTGCGGCTGCGCGCCGGACGGCACCTGGGCTCGTCGGAGGTGTCGGGCATCGTGCACCTCGTCGCGTCGTCGGTGCCTTCGCTCGACGTGTCGAGGGTGGCCCTCGTGACCACCGAGGGCGAGATGCTGCACCGTCCGCGCGCGCCGGGCGACGACAGCGAAGGCGACGGCGAGCTGGGCGCCGGGAGCCGATCCATGGCGGCGTCCATCGAGGAGCGCACCCGGGCCCTGCTCGCGCGGCTCGTCGGTGACGGCCACGTCGACGTGCGCGCCTCCGTCGAGATGGACCGGGCCCGCGTCGAGCACACCGAGGACCACTACGACCGCGCTCGCACGGCGCTCCGCAGCGAGGAGCAGTCGCAGGAGATCAACACCACGGCGAACACCATCTCCGTGGCGGGCGTACCCGGAGCCGAGAGCAACCTCGGCGGCGAGCTGGAGCCGGCCGGCGAGAGCGCCGACGGCGGGGTGCTCCGCGAGCAACACACGCGCAATTTCGAGGTCGATCACGTCAGCGAGCGGCGCGTGACGACGAGCGGCGTGGTGAAGCGTCTCACCGTTGCGGTGGTCGTCGACGGCGTGGTTCGCACCGAGGGCGGACGCACCCGCGTGGTGCCCCGCGAGGCGGCCGAGCTGGAGCATTTCCGCACCCTCGTGCGCGGGGCCATCGGCGCCAACGACACCCGCGGCGACGTCGTGACCGTCGACTCGATCCCGTTCCAGGACACCATCGACGCTCCCCTCGCAGTGGTTCCGACGCGCGCGACGCCGCACCCGGTGCTCTGGTGGAAGCGCCCGCCCATCGTCGGCTCCCTCGCCGCGGGTGCGCTGCTGCTGCTCGGCGTGTCGATCTACCTGCTGCGGCGCCGTTCGCAGGCCCAGCCGGCGACGTCGACGTTCCTCGCGACGGTGACCCCGGAGGCGCAGGCCCAGAACCTCGACCCCGAGGCTGCGCGCGAGTCACTGCGCGCCCAGGTGCATGCGAGGGTGCTCGCGGACCCCGCGACGGCGGCCCTCGTGCTACGGTTCTGGCTCGGCACCGACGCTCCGGAGCGGACCAAGGTCTGACCGGGTACAGCGGTTGCTGTTCCGCTCGAGCGCATGCCTACGGGAGCAGAGAAAGCCGTATTGTTCCTGCTCTCCCTCGACGAGGAGATCGCGCGCCCCATCGTGAGCGAGCTGGGCGTGGCCGAGCTGCACAAGCTGCGGGCCGTGGCCTCGACGATGCGCGAGGTGCCGGCGGGATCCATCGAGGAGACCTGGCGCGAGTTCCTCGAGCGCTCCCGCAGCGCCGTGGCCGTTACGCGGGGTGGCCTGCCGTATCTGCGACGCCTCTCGGCCGTCGCGCTCGGCGAGGAGAAGACCAACGCGGTGTTCGAGGACGGCGTCACGAGCCCGTTCTCCCGCCTCGAGAGCGCCCCACCGGACGCCGTGGTCGCCCTGCTCGGGCGCGAGTCGCCGCAGATGGCTGCGGCCATCCTCACCCGCCTGGAGCCCGCCGCCGCCGCCGCGATCCTCACGGCGATGCCCCCGGAGCGCCAGGTTGCCGTCGTCGAGAACGTCAGCCGTCTGACGGAGCTTCCCGCGAAGGTGCTCGAGGACGTCGCCGTGGCGCTCGTCGAGGAGCTTCCGACGGCGGACGCGAACACGCTGGTGTCCGTCGACGGTGTGGCTCGCGCGGCCGCGATGCTCAACTCCGCCGGACCGTCGGCGGCGAACATCCTCAAGGACTTCGAGGCGGCGGACGCGACGCTGGCGACCCGGGTGCGCCAGGCGATGTTCACCTTCGACGACATGAAGCGCATCGACCCGCGCAGCATGCGCGAGATCCTCATCGAGCTGCCCTCGGAGCGCCTCGTGTACGCGCTGAAGGGCGCGCCGACGGAGGTGGCCGACGCGATCTTCTCGGGCCTCTCGGAGCGCGCCGCGGAGCTCGCGCGGGACGACCTCGAGGTCCTCGGCAAGGTGCGTCGTGCGGACGTCGAGGCCGCGCGCCGCGAGCTCGTCGAGATCGCGCTGCGGCTCTCGGCGGACGGCCGCATCGACCTCGGCCGCGAGGAAGCATGAGCTCGGGCCGGGAGCGGCCGCCGACCAGCGTCGCGCCGTGGTGCGTACGCACGGTCCCACCGCCGCGCAGCCAGCCCCCGGCGTGGCTCGAGGGCACCGAGTTCGCCTTGCGCGCGCCGCCTCCGCCGGGCGGCGACTGGATGCGTCCCGCCGAGGACCCGAACGCCGGCGAGGAGACCTCGTTCGCGAGCGGGGGCGACGTCGTCGCGGGCGTTCCGTTGGCGGCCCACGAAGCGTTGCAGCAGCGCTTCGACGCGTTGGCGGCGGAGCTGGCGGCGACCCGGTCGGCGCTGGACCTCGAGCGCGCGAAGAGCGGCGGCCTCGCCTCGGCGCTGAACGCCAAGATCGAGGAGGTGGCGGGCGTGCGCCGGGAGATCCTCGAGGCGAGCGAGCCCGGGCTCGTGGCCCTCGCGGTGGCCATCGCCGAGCGCGTCGTCGGGCGCGAGCTGCGCGCCGATCCGTCGCTGGCGGCGCAGTGGGCCCGCGAGGCCGTCGCGACGCTCGGAGCCCACGGCGACGCCACGATCCTCCTCTCGCCGGACCTCGCCGCTCGAATTCCACGTGAATCGTGGGCATTTGCCACCGAGGCGGGGGACCCGGTGATGGCCGACGAGGGGCTTCCGCCGGGGTCCGTTCGGGTCTCCGCCGGGCCGTCGACGATCGAGGCTGGTCCGCGCGAGCGGGTGGCGTCGGTGGCCGACGACCTGCGCGCGGGCATGCCGTGACCGCCTTCGATTTCACCGAGCACGTCGCGCGGGCCCGACGGGCCCGGACCTTCGTCGTCGAGGGTCGCGTGCGCGACGTCATGGGGGTCATCGTCGGCATCGAGGGCCTCATGGTCCCGGTCGGATCAGAGCTCGAGCTCCGGCTCCCCGGTCGCACGCTTCGCCTGGAAGTCCTGGGATTTCGCGATGGACGGCTGCTCGCGGCGCCGCTCGGCGACACCACCGGCATCGCGTCGGGGATGCGCGTGCGCCCGCGCATCGGCGGCGCTCTCGCGCGCGTCGGCGACGGGATGCTGGGACACGTCGTCGATGCCTTCGGCAACCCCGTCGGCTCGGCGTTGCTGGGCCCCACCGTCGGCGCTCCGCTGCGTGCGCCGCCGCCGCCAGCGCTCACCCGTCGCGCCATCGTCGAGCCGCTTGGAACCGGCGTGCGCGCCCTCGATGCGCTGCTTCCGTTGGGCCTCGGGCAGCGCGTGGGGCTCTTCGCCGGCACGGGGGTGGGCAAGAGCACGCTCCTCGGCATGCTGTGCCGCCACGCCTCGGCGGACGTGATCGTCGTGGGGCTCATCGGCGAGCGTGGACGCGAGGTCGGCGACTTCGTCCGCCAGGTGTTGGGCGAGGAGGGTCTCGCGCGCTCCGTCGTCGTCGTGGCGACGAGCGACGAGCCCGCGCTGGTGCGTGCCCGCGGGGCCCTCTACGCGACGGCGCTCGCCGAGCACTTTCGCGCCGAGGGCAAGCGCGTGCTGCTGCTCATGGACTCGGTGACCCGCTACGCCATGGCCCTGCGCGAGGCGACGCTGGCGGCCGGCGAACCCCCGTTGACGAAGGGCTACACGGCGACGGTCTTCGCCGCGCTGCCGGCCCTCATGGAGCGCGCTGGAACCTGCGACGGCGAGGGCTCGATCACGGCGATCTACACGGTCCTCGTCGAGGGCGACGACCTCACGGACCCGATCTCCGACGCGGTGCGCGGCGTCCTCGACGGCCACATCATCCTGACGCGAAAGTTCGCCGACAAGGGCCTCTTTCCAGCCGTCGACGTGCTGCGGAGCGTGTCGCGCCTCGCGCAGGATCTTTGCACCCCGAGGCACCTCGCGGACATCGCGAAGGTGCGTGAGATGCTGGGCTCCTACGAAGACGCGGCGGACCTCATCCAGATTGGCGCGTACGTGACCGGCTCGGACCCGCGCGTCGACCGTGCGCGGGCCGTGATGCCCCGCATCGAGTCGCTCTTGCGGCAGCCGCTGGCCGAGGGCGTGCGTCGTGAAGACGCTCTCGGATCGCTGCACCTCACCGCGGACGCGGCCCGATGAGCGCCGCCCGGGTCCAGCGTGCGGCGACGGTGCTCGACGTGCGGCAGCGTGCGGTGGACGAGGCCCAGACGAGGAACGCCGAGGCGTTGCGGACCGTCGAGGCTGCGGCCCGGGCGGCGCAGGCCGCGCAATCGGCCTGGGAGACCGCGACGCGATCGCCGACCGGTGCCGCGGCCTCGAGCGTGGATCTCGCCGAGCGGGACGCGTGGCATCGGTCGCTGCGGTTGCGAGCCGACCGCGCGGCCGCGCAGTACGCCGAGGCCCGCGCCGTCGCGGACCATGCGCGGGCGATGCTCGTCGCGGCGCAGTCGGAATTCCGGAAGATCGAGATGTGGCGCGACGGGCTCGTCGCCGAGCTGCGGAGCAACGAGGCACGGCAGGAGCGGCGCGACGCCGACACGATGGCGGCGCAGACGGTGAGGAAGCAGCGATGAAGATCCAGGACGCAGGCGCGATGGACCGCATCCCCGCCCGGCTCGACGCCGCGGTGGCGCCGAAGCTCGGTGAGACCCCGGTGTTCACGGTCCCCGACGAGCCCTTGCACGCCGAGCACCCCGCGCGCCCCGCTCGCGATGCGCGTCGCGGCCGCCCCGAGAGCCCGCCCGAGCGTCGTCCCGAGGTCGCGCCGCCGTGGGCCGACGCCCTCGCCGTAGCGCCGATGCCGGTGCGCCCGCCGGAGCCGTCGCCGGCGGCACGCGCGGAGACCCACGATGCCCCCGCGGCAGACGCCAAGGCACGGCCGGCCCCGGCGAATGCTCCCGGGGCGGATCCGTCGGAGACGCCGGGTGCCGGCACCACCGCCCGACGCGACGCTGCGAAGGCCCCGGTTCCGGCTGCGCCCACGGCTTCGTCCGACGACGCCTCGCCGGCCCCGGCGTCGTCCGCTCGCCCCGCGACGGCTTCGGCGAAGGCCGACGCTGCGGGCGCAGACCGTCCGCAGGCGGCTGCTACGACGGACGCGCCGCTCGCCGCCGAGGGCACGCCGAACGCGGCGAGCACCGAGACCGCAGCCGCGGCGACTCCCGCCGAACCCGCCGCAGCCGCGGCGACGATGAACCCGCCGACGCCGGACGCTGCCACGCCGCCTCCGGAGGCGCTCGCCCAGGCTGGAGCTCCGATGAGTGCGTCCGCGCTTCAGGCCGCGGCGCAGCGCCCCCCCCCCGCGCGCGATGGCGGCGAGGCGCCGGCCGCGAAGGCCGTTGAGGGGGTGGCCCCGTTGCCTCCCGCGGGCGCGGGCCTCGCACCGCCGCAGATGTTGCGACAGAGCGACAACGGGCTGACACCCGTCAACGACCCGGCGCAAGCCGCGGCGACGGATCTCCGGGAGGTTCCGGGCGAGCGCCTGCGAGACGCCCTCGCCTCGTCGGTCAACCAGCGGGTGCTCCGAAGCGCGTCCGGTGAGGTGTCGCTGCCCGACCTCGGCCGCGTCACCGTGCGCGCGCACACCGCGAACGACGCCGTGACGGTGGAGGTCCAGGCCTCGGTGCCTGCGACGGCGCAGCTTCTCCACGCCCGGGCCGATGCCATCGCCGCCGATGTGCGCGCCGCGGACGTACCCTTGGGCTCGATGACGTTCGAAGGGTCCGGGACGTGGACCGGCCGGGACGGGGACGGATCGGGTGCCCGCTCCGAGGCTCCGGCGGCGGCCACGGTCGTTCCTCCTGCCCCGGACGGCGCCGGCGCCGGGCGCAGCCGGGTCCGAATCGTGCTCTGACGCGGGCGCATGACCAACCCCGTCGGCAGTTCGTCTACGTCCGCGACGGCCCCCACGGCCGCATCGGCAGCCACGGCCACGGCGTCGAACACGATGGATCGCAACGCGTTCCTGAAGCTGTTGATCGCGCAGATCTCGAACCAGGACCCGACGAACCCGATGCAGGGCACCGAGTTCGTGACGCAGCTCTCGCAGTTCTCGCTGGTCGAGCAGGCGGTCAACCAGTCGACGCAGCTCGGCGTGCTGTCGACGCAGATGGGCGGTCTATCGAACAACGAGGCCGTGCAGCTCGTCGGCAAGACGGTGACGATCCGCGGTCACAACGTGGCCTTCGACGGCACGACGGCGACGGCGTCGAACGTCACCCTGGCGTCCGGGGCTGCCCACGTCACCGCGACGGTGACCGACACGGCGGGTCACGTCGTGCGCACGATGGATCTCGGCGCGCGTCAGGCCGGCGCCCTCTCGGTGCACTGGGACGGACGCGACGACCACGGAACGACGCTTCCGAGCGGCAGCTACAGCGTGAACGTGACCGCCACCACGTCGGACAACCACGCCGTCATCGTGACGCAGGACGTCACCGGCGTCGTGAGCCAGGTGTCTTTCTCCAACGGCTACCCGGAGATGGTCCTCGACAACGGCGCTTCGGCGCCGATCTCCGATCTCGTCACCGTCGGCAACGGCGCCCCCCGCACCCCCTGAAACCCTCCGCGCACCCCCTCCTGGAGCAACACCGAACATGACGCTTCGCAACACGATGGACACGGGCGTTTCCGGACTGATCGCCGAGGGCCGCGCCCTCGCGGTGGTCGGTGACAACGTCGCCAACGTCAACACCGTGGGCTTCAAGGAGTCCCGGGCGATCTTCGAGGATGTCCTCGGCGGCGCCGTGGGCCTGGGCGGCAACCCGCCGGGCTTCGGCGTGCGCATGGCCCGGTCGCAGCAGATCTTCGCCCAGGGCGCGCTGAACAACACCGACGTCCCCACGGACGTGGCGCTCTCCGGCGACGGCTTCTTCGTCGTGAACGGCAACGTCGGCGGCGTCGAGGGGAACTTCTACACCCGCGCCGGCCAGTGCACCGTCCGGAAGGACGGCGTCATCGTGAACCCCGACAACCTCGCGTTGCAGGGCTACGCCGCGAACCCGCTGACGGGCACGTACTCCAGCCTGCTGAGCAACATCGTGGTCCCGACGACGACGATCTCGCCGAAGGCGACGACCTCGTACAACGTGGTCGCGAACCTCGACGCGACGGCCACGACGCCGGCGGCGGCGTTCTCTGCGGCGAACCCGCAGACCACGTCGAACTTCGCGACGACGATGACGGTGTACGACTCGCTCGGCTCGCCGCACGCTTTGACGACGTACTTCCGCAAGACCGGCGCGAACACCTGGGACTACCACGTGCTCGCGAACGGCTCCGAGGTCACCGGCGGCGTCGCCGGGACCAACGTCGAGATCGCCACGGGCACGCTCTCGTTCAATGCCACGGGCGCGCTGCAGACGAACACCCTCACCGCCGGCGGCACCGTCAGCTTCACCGGCGGCGCGGCCGCAGGCCAGGCGATCGCGTTCAACTTCGGCACGCCGGTCGCGGCGGGCGGCGGCGCCACGGGGCTCGACGGCGTGACGCAGTTCGGCTCGCCCTCGAGCGTCGGCGCGCAGAACCAGGACGGCTACGCGCCGGGAGACCTCGGCTCGTTGCGCATCGACGGCGACGGCACCGTGAGCGGCGTGTACACGAACGGCCAGACCCTCGCGATCGGCCGAATTGCCGTCGCGCGCTTCACGTCCAACGACGGTCTGGCCCGGGCGGGTCACAACCTCTGGACGCAGACCCGCGAATCGGGGCAACCTGCGGTCGGCGCAGCGGGCACCGGTGGCCGCGGCTCCGTCGTCGCTGGAGCGCTCGAGCAGAGCAACGTCGAGATCAGCCAGCAGTTCGTGGACCTCATCGCGCACCAGCGGGCGTTCCAAGCCGACTCGAAGACCATCACGACCGCCGACCAGATGCTTCAGGAGTTGATGAACATCGGCCGATGACCCAATCCGTATCGCTGAAGGACAAGAAGCAGGCCCCTGCGGCTCCCCCGGCGCCGGCGTCGATGAACGTCATGGCCCTCGTCGGCGCGGTCGTGATCGCGACGGGCGCGGCGACGGGCGTCACGCTCTTCGTGATGAAGCGCTCGCAGCACGCGTCGGCGACGCACGAGGCGGCGGCCCACAGCGAGCACGCGCCCGCCGTCGTCGCGCCGGGCTACACGCTCTCGCTGGAGCCGTTCCTCGTGATGGCGACGGACGAGCGGCACATGTTCCACGCGATGCGGGTGACGCTCGCGGTGGAGTTCCAGTCGGGCGCGACGGAGGACACGGTGCGGCCCTTCGCCCCGCGCGTCCGTGACGCCGCACTCACGCAACTCCGGTCCACGCCCTACGAGGTGGCCGTGAACCCGGCGCAGATGGATCATCTTCGCGAGGAGCTCCAGAACCGCTTCCAGGCGACGGGGGCCCCGCGGATCGCGCGGGTGCTCATCACCGACCTGGTGGTCCAATGATGGATCGCGATGGCGCCACGGGAGGTCCGCTCGGCTTTGCGCTCGAGGGCGAGACCTTCCGACGCGCCATCGCGCTGCTCGAGCGCGAGAGCATGCGTCTGGCGACGGCGCTGCGGCGCGCGCTGCCCTTCCTGACGCGCCGCGAGGTGTCCATCAACCTCGCGTGGGCCCGCGCGATCCCGCTGAGCGAGGCGATGCGCGATCTGCCGCGCCCGGCGCACGTGACCCCGCTCCTCGTGGAGCCCGGACCCGCGCCCGGGGCGCTGGTGCTCGACGCCAACGCGCTGAAGCTCCTCATCGACGGCGTGCTCGGGGGCGACTGCCGGACGCTTCCGGAGCTCAACCCCGCGGGCCTCACGGCGCCGCAGCGCGCTCTCGTCGGACGCACCGTCGAAGGCATCGTGCGTGCGGTCGGCGAGGTGCTCGCCTCGCAGGCGGGCGTGTCCATCAACCTCGCACCGGACCGGCCGGCCCCGCAGCCCATCGATGGCACCCCCATCGTGTGCGCCTTCACGCTGGGGACGGACCCCGGCACCGTGCTTCTGGTGCTCCCCAAGAGCTCTCTCGTCGGCGAGAGCGGGCTGACGCTGGCGTTGGGCGCTGCGCCGGCCCCGACGAACCCGCACGTGCTGCGAGCCCTCGACGGCGTCGACCTCGAGCTCGTGGTCGAGCTCGCCCGGGTGCCCATGAAGCTCAGCACGATCCTGGGCCTCAAGGTCGACGACACGCTTCCGCTCGGCGTCTCGGCGAGCGAGCCGGTGACCGTGCGGGTCGATGGCAAGCCGGTGTTCACGGCCCGGCCGCTCACCATCGGCGGCTACATCGCGGTCCGCGTCGAGCGCTAGGCACGGTCGTTGATTAGCCCCCCCTTGCGGATCTTCCGCAGGAGGCCAACGACCCCCATGAGCCAGGTGCCCTACGATCCGTCCGACAGCTCGCGCGACGGCTACGCGTCCCCGGATTCTCCGCTCGCGTACCATCTTCTCCGCGACGTCGAGGTCGAGATCACCGTCGAGATCGGCCGGCGGCTGATGCGCATCGCCGACGTGCTCAAGCTCACGCCAGGGCAGACCCTGTCGCTCTCGAAGGCCGCCGGCGAGCCGCTGGACCTCTACGTGAACGGTCGGCTCCTCGGTCGCGGCGAGGCCGTGGTCGTGGGCGACCACTACGGAGTGCGCATCACCGAGCTGGTGTCGGCGGAACCCGGGGTGCGGCCGTGAAGGCGCCCGGGATGCGGCCCGCCGCCATTTCCTTGGCGATCGTGGTCGGTATCTTGACGGCCGGTGGTGTCGCTGGGGCCCAGTCGCACCACCACCACGGCCGCAACGCTCGGCACGGCCGCCACCATCATTCTTCCTCGCACCGCTCGTCGCACCCCACCGACGAAGAGCTCGCCTCCGAAGGGCTCCCGGCGGTGGCGTCGACGGCGATCCCCGAGAGCCCGACGCCCACCCCGGTGCTCGCTGTCGCGCAGCCCGTCGAGGCTCCCGGACCGACCGCCGCGGCGCCTGCTACGGAACCGGCGGCAGCGGCGGCGGCGCCCGTGGCTCCGACGGTGGTCGCGGTGGCGCCGGTGGCTGCGCCGGTCGCGGCGAGCCCCACGCCGAGCGTTCCCCTGCGCTCGCGTCTCGTGCGCGAGGGATCCTTCGATGGCGGCGCCGTCTCGACGCGGGGCATCTGGAAGTTCCTCTTCGCGGTCCTCGGCCTCGGGGCCGGCGTCGTGCTGTGGCGTCGTCGCATGCTGGGCGGCGTCGGCGACCCGGCGAGCGAGGTCGTCGTGAAGTCGCGAACCAGCATCGGCGGTCGCTGCGACCTGCTCGTCGTCGAGGTCGACGGGCAGCGCATGCTCCTCGGTGCCACGCAGAACTCGGTACAGTACCTCACGACGCTCGAGGCCCAGGAGACGCCGTCGGCGTCGCCGACCACCTCGGCGGGCTTCGAGTCGATGTTCGCCGCCGCGCGCACGGCGCGGGAGTCTGGGACGCCGACGCGCGCCAAGGGCCGCCCCGCCCCGGAGCGCACGCGCGACGCCGACGACGGACGGTCGCTGACGGACTCGCAGCCGGTGCGCCGCAGCTACCCCCCGCGCACCGTGACCCTCACCGGAAACGAGCAGCAGGTTCGCGGTCTGCTGGCCATCGGAGCCCAGCGGTGAGCTTGCGCCGTCGCCTCTTCGGGGTCGCGACGGCCGCCGCCATGCTCCTTCCGGCGCTCGCCGCCGCCCAGACGGCGCCGGTGTCGTCGCCGACGTCGCCAACGAGCCTTCTCACGGACCCGGGCCTCACGCCGCAGCTGAAGATCCTGGCGGCGCTGACGATCCTGTCGCTGCTTCCGGCGATCGTGCTCACGATGACGTCGTTCACCCGGGTGGTCGTGGTGTTGGGCTTCGTGCGCACCGGCATCGGTACGGCGCAGTCGCCGCCGACGCAGGTGATCGTCGGCATCGCGCTGTTCCTGACGGCCTTCACCATGGCGCCGGTGGTGAACACCATGGTGCACGACGGGTGGCAACCCTACGAAGCCGGGCGCATCAACGGCGAGCAGGCCATCGCGGCGGCCACGGTGCCGCTGCGTGCGTTCATGCTGCGGCAGACCCGTGAGGCCGACCTCGCGCTGTTCTACGAGGCCGCTCGGCAGCCGCTGCCGAACACCGAGGAGGAGGTGCCGCTGCGCATCGCGGCGCCGGCGTTCGTGGTCAGCGAGCTCACCACGGCGTTCCAGATGGGCGTGATGGTGCTGCTGCCGTTCCTGGTCATCGACCTCGTGGTGTCGTCGCTGCTGATGTCCATGGGCATGATGATGGTCCCGCCCTCGTCGCTCAGCTTGCCCATCAAACTGCTGCTCTTCGTGGTCGCCGACGGGTGGCACCTGCTCGTCGGCTCGCTGCTCCGGAGCTTCGCGTGACGACGGACGCGGCCCTCTCGCTCTTGATGGGGCTGTTCATGGCGTGCGCCCGCCTCGCGGGGCCGCCGTTGTTCGTGACGCTGATGGCGGGGCTCATCGTGGGCCTGCTGCAGGCTGCGACGCAGATCAACGAGTCGAGCGTGAGCTTCGTCGTGAAGGTCGCGGCGCTGGTCATCACGCTGCTGCTGCTGGGGCCGACGCTCGGGGCGTTCGCGGTGCAGTACACCCGCAACAGCTTGATGGCGGTCGAGCACATCGTGCACTGATGGACCTGGGCCGCGAAGTCCTGCCGTACGCGCTCGGCGCCGCGCTCGCGTTCGTGCGCTGCGGCGCCTTCATGCTGACGTCGCCGTTTCCGGGCCCCTTCGTGGGCACGATCCAGCGCGTGGGCCTGGCCATCCTCCTCGCGTGGGTGGCGGCGTCGGCGCTGCCTCCGGCCTCCGTTCCGCCGACGCTCGACATGCAGCTCATGGCCACTGCCGTCGGCGAGATGTTCATCGGGCTCATCCTGGGCGCCGTGCTGCGGTTCCTGCTGGCCGCGGCGGAGGTGCTCGCGCAGACCCTCTCCCTCGCCTCGGCGCTGTCGACGCCGTCGACGTTCAACCCGGCGATGCAGAACCCCGAGGCGCCGCTGGCCCTCGCGGTCAACCTCCTGGCGATCCTCGTGATGCTCGCCTCGGGGGTGCATCGCCTGGTGCTCGCCTGGCTTCTCGAGTCGTTCCGGCTGCTGCCCATCGGCGCGACGCTGCACGTCCAGGCGAGCGCCGGGATGTTCGTGGACCTTGCGGCCGCGGCCACCGCGGTGGGCACCCGGCTCGCCCTGCCGGTGGTGGCGGTGACGCTGGTGGCGCAGGTGACGCTGGCGTTCATCTCCCGGGCGGCGCCGTCGCTGCAGCTCTTCAGCGTGGGCTTCGGCGTCATCGTGGCCTCGGGCGTCTCCGTGCTGATGGCGTCGCTGCGCGACATCGTCGCGGGGCTCTCGCAGCACCTGCTGCTGGTCTCGCCGCGCATCAACGAGCTGCTCCTCGACGTGGGGGCGCACGGGCAGTGAGCGACGACGACGCCGAAAGGACCCATGAACCGACGCCACAACGTCGGGAGCAGTTCCGGAAGGACGGCCGCTACGCCCGCGCGCGGGACGCCGGTGGCATCGCGGCGTCGCTGGCCGTGGGGGCGGTGCTGCTGGGGAGCCGGGGCGTGCTCTCGCGGACCGCGACGTTCCTGTTCACGAGCAGCCACGGCGACCTCGCGGGGCTCGGGCGCCTGGGACCACGGCACGTCCTGCTCCTGTCCGGCAGCGTGGTCGGGACCATGGCGGGACCGGCGCTGCTCGCCGGCACGACGGCGGCGGTGATGATCTCCATCGCGCAGTCGGGCGTGCGCATCCAGACCGACACCCTCGGCTTCAAATTCGAGCGGCTGAACCCCATCGAGGGCTTCAAGCGGCTGCTGTCGTTCAAGCAGGGAATGACCGAGGTGCTGCTCGGGCTGCTCCGCGTGGTCCTCATCGCCGCGGTGGCGTGGCGCGCGCTCGAGCACGACCTGCCGTCGCTGGTCAGCCTGGCCCGGGTGCCCGCCGACGCCGCCATCGCGCGCTCCGTCGAGGTGATCACGAAGGTCGCGATGCACGCGCTCTTCGCCCTCACCGTCGTCGCCGCGGCCGACTACGGCTGGAGCTGGTGGAAGATCCAGAGCGAGATGAAGATGACCCGCCGCGAGGTCATGGACGAGAGCCGCTCGCAAGAGGGCGACGCGAAGCTCAAGGGGAAGCGCAAGGCCATCGCCCGCGCGATGCTGCGCAAGCGATCCATCGCGAACGTGCGCAAGGCCGACGTGGTCGTGACGAACCCGACGCACATCGCGGTCGCGCTGCGCTATTCGAAGGGCGACGCGGCGCCGGTGGTGATCGCCAAGGGCCATGACGGCGTCGCGATGCTGATCCGCCGCGAGGCCCGCAAGCACGGGGTGCCGATCCTCGAGAACCGCCCCCTGGCCCGCGCGCTCGATGCCGAGGTACAGATCGGACAGATGGTTCCAGGCAAGCACTTCGTCGCCGTGGCTCGCGTGCTCGCGTGGGTGTACCGCATCAAGCCGTCGGCGCGCCGCGTGAACGGGAACCGACCGTGAGCATGCAGGTCCCGGTCAAGCCCGTCTCTCGTTGGGACGTCGTCGTCCCGCTGGGCATCATCGGCACCGTCTTGATGATGGTGCTGCCGGTGCCGGCGGCGCTCCTCGACGTGCTGCTGTCGTTCTCCGTGGCGCTCGCCGTGGGCATCTTCCTCACGGCGCTCTTCATCGAGGAAGCCCTCGAATTCAGCGCGTTCCCGGCCTTCGTGCTCATCGCGACGCTGCTGCGCCTGAGCCTCAACGTGGCCACCACGCGGCGCATCCTCCTGCACGGCGCCGAGGGTCCCAGCGCGGCGGGGCACGTCGTCGAGGCCTTCGGCCGCTTCGTCGTCGAGGGGAACATCCTCGTCGGCCTCGTGGTGTTCCTGATCCTCGCGGTGATCAACTTCGTCGTGATCACCAAGGGCGCCGGGCGCGTGGCCGAGGTCGCCGCGCGCTTCACCCTCGACGCCATGCCCGGCAAGCAGATGGCCATCGACGCCGAGCTGGCGTCGGGCACCATGGACGCCGACACCGCGCGCCGCCGCCGCAAGGACCTCGAGCGCGAGGCCGACTTCTTCGGCGCCATGGACGGCGCCAGCAAGTTCGTGCACGGCGACGCCATCGCCGGGCTGCTCATCGCCGCCATCAACCTCATCGGCGGGCTGCTCCTCGGCCTCTCGTCGGGCATGGACATCGCGCAGGCGGGCGAGACCTTCTCGGTGCTCAGCGTCGGCGACGCGCTGTCGACGCAGATCCCCGCGCTGCTCATCTCGTCGGCGGCGGGCATCGTGGTGACCCGCAGCGCGACCCGCGAGCCGCTGGGACGGGCCTTCGCCGGGCAGCTCCTGGGGCGTCAACGACCGGTCATGATGACCGCCGGAATCATGACGCTCCTCGCGGCAGTGCCTGGAATGCCTGCGTTTCCGTGCCTGTTGTTGGCCGGTGCGCTGGTGCTGGCGTCGCGTGCGCTGAGCCGCAAGGAGGCCGCGGCGGCGGTGGCCGGGACCGCGACGACGGGGCTGCCGGGCGGCCTGGACCGCAAGCGCACGCCGAACGAGGAGGTCGAGGCCGCGCTCGGTCTCGAGACCCTCACCCTCGAGGTGGGCTACGAGCTCGTGGGCGTCGTCGACAGCACGCGCGGCGGCACGCTGCTCGACCGCGTCGCCTCGCTTCGCCAGCAGCTCGCGCGGGAGCTGGGCATCGTCATGCCGCCGGTGCACGTGGGGGACAACCTCCAGCTCAAGCCTGGCGGCTACCGTCTGCTCGTGCTCGGTACGGAGATCGGACACGGGCACTGCCGCGCGGGGCGTCTGCTCGCGGTGGACCCGAGCGGGATGTCGCCGGCCCTGGACGGCGAGCGCACGACGGACCCGACCTTCGGCATGCCCGCGTGGTGGATCGTGGCGCGCGACAAGGAGCTCGCCGAGGCCCTCGGGTACACCGTGGTCGACCACGCGACGATCCTCGCGACGCACCTGGGCGAGCTGCTCCGTGCGAACGCGCACCGCCTGCTCGGCCGCCAGGAGGTCCAGCACCTGCTCGAGGTGCTCGGACGCACGGCGCCGAAGCTCGTCGACGACGTGGTCCCGGGGATCATTCCGCTGGGCGACCTCGTCCGCGTGCTGCGCAACCTCGTGAAGGAGTCGGTCTCCGTCCGCGACCTGCGCACGATCCTCGAGTCGCTGGCCGAATTCAGCGCGCAGACGAAGGACGTCGAGCAGCTCTCGGAGCTCGTACGCGAGCGGCTCTCGCTGCAGATCACCGCGCGCTTCCGGGGCGCGGACAACCAGGTTCCGGCGATGACGCTGGAGCCGGCGCTCGAGGACGTGCTGCGCCGCTCGCTGCGCGACATCGCCGCGGGCACCGGCGGCGCGCTGGACCCGGCGATGCTGCGAGGCCTCGTGACGAACGCCGAGCGTGCCGTGGGCACCTTCCACGCCCAGGGCGCCACGCCGCTGCTCGTGACGCCGCCGGACCTGCGACGCTACGTCCGCGCGATCTTCGAGTGGCGGGTGCAGCAGCTCTCGGTGGTTTCTTTCCGTGAAATCGAGCCGACGGCGCAGCTTCGGGTCATCGAGCGCCTCGGCCCGTCTCATGCACCGTGACGACGGTTTGAGGACCGTCCGATGAGCTCCCCACGCCAGATCTTCCGCGGCCGGACGCTCGGCCAGGCGAAGGAAGCGGCGGAGCGTGCGCTGGGCATGGACGCGGTGGTGCTGACCGCGCGGCACGTTCGGCGCCCGGGGCTCGCGGGCATGCTCGGCACGACGGAGGTCGAGGTGGTGGCCGCGGCGCGGGACCCCGAGCCGATGGAGCCGCCTCCCCCGCCGCCGACCCCGTCGGTGCGCCCGCAGAGCAACGTCTTCGCGAGCGGCGCCTACGCGGACCGCACTGCCGAAGGCGCCTCGCCGGTGGCGACGTTGCGGGCCGAGCTGCGGGCCGAGCTGCGCTCGCTGAAGAACACCGCGCAGCAGACGGCGCGCACCGGGCCCGACATCCTCGCGGAGATCGCGGCGCTGCGCACGGCCATCCAAGACGCGACGCCCTCGCTGCGCCTCGGCGACGACGCGGCGGCGATCCTGCGGCGGCAGGGCATCGACGGGCCCACGGCGGCGCTGATCTCGCGCTGGTTCGAGGCCCCGGAGGAGCAGCAGCAGCTCGTGGAGCGTCTGCGCGACGCGGTGTCCGAGGTGCTGAAGGTGGCGACGTGGCCCATCGCCGCGGCGGACCGCGCGGTCATCGCGCTCACCGGTCCGTCGGGCGTGGGAAAGACGACGACGCTCGCGAAGCTGGCCGCGCACGCGACGATGGCGCACCGCTCGGTGACGCTGGTGACCTGCGACGGCTACCGCGTCGGGGCGGTGGAGCAGCTCCAGCGGTACGCGACGCTGCTGGGCGCGCAGTTCGCCGTGGCGAGCTCCGCCGACGAGCTCTCGGACATCCTCGACGAGGCCGAGACCGACCTCGTCTTCGTCGACACCTCAGGTCGCTCGCCCCGCAGCGATGGCGCCGAAGCGCTGCTGAGCGCGCGGGAATTCGGCGATCGCGGCTTCGCGCGGCACGTGCTTCTCTGCCTGCCCGCCGCGCTGCGCGCCCAGGACGCCTCGCGCACCCTCGACGCCTACGGCGCCATCGACCCCACGGCGCTGGTGATCACGAAGACCGACGAGACCGTCGCCCCGTCGGGGCTCGTGCACGGTCCCGCGTTGTCGGGGCTCCCGGTGACGGCCGTGTGCGCGGGCCAGGACGTGCCGGAGCACATCGCGCAGGCCACGGTGGCGGGCATCCTCGACCAGATCTTCCCGCGCGCGGCGAGCCGAGGAGCGGCGTCGTGAACGTGCCCGCGCTCGTCGAGGTCGAGGGCAACGCCAAGCGCACGCTCGACAAGCAGCAGTACGAGCGCTTCCTGCCCATCGTGCGGCGCATCGCCATGCGCGCCGCGCGGCGCATCCCCAAGCACATCGCCGTGGCGGACCTCGTGAGCTGCGGCTGGCTCGGCCTCATGGAGGCCTTCCAGCGCGCGGCGCCGGGCATGGCGTCGGACGAGTTCGAGGCCTACGCATCGTACCGCATCCGCGGCGCGATGCTCGACTACCTTCGGAGCCTCGACACGTCGTCGAAGCAGGCGCGGCGGGCGTCGCGGGAGCTCGCGCGCACGATCCGGACGCTGTCGAAGGAGCTCTCGCGGGCGCCGACGGAGAGCGAGATCGCGGCGCGCCTCGGCCTCGACGAGCGCGCGTACCACGACTACCTCGCTCGCCTCGCGGAGTCGGGGATGACACGCCTCGAGATCTTCGACTTCGACCACGAGCAGGTGGAGTCGGGCTTCGAGGCGGCGGACGACGCGGTGGCGCGGCGCGAGCTCGAGGACGCCCTCGCCGATGCGGTCACGGCGCTGCCCCAGCGCCTGCAGATCGTGCTGGCGCTGTACTATCAAGAAGAGTGCACGCTCCGGGAGATCGGCGCCGTGCTGAACCTCAGCGAATCGATGGCCTCACGGCTCCACACCGAGGCGGTGCACCGGCTCCGCGCGGCGATCGGAAAGGAATGAACGAATGAGCGACGGCATCTACGTGGCGCTGTGCGGGGCGCTCGGGCAGAACAGCCTGCTCGAGACCACCGCGAACAACCTCGCGAACACGTCGACGGACGGATACCAACGGCTTCGGCCGGTGTTCCATCAGGTGCTGTCGTCGGTGGGCGGGGCGGCGTCGCGGCGCACGTCGGCGGTGACGGTGAGCAGCATGGCGGTGGACCCCGAGGTCGGCGCGCTGCGCACCACGGGTCGGCAAATGGACGCTGCGCTCCCGGCGGGCACGTACCTCGCGGTGACGACGCCCCGGGGCGAGCGGTACACGCGCGCGGCCTCGCTCGTCGTGGACGGCCACGGCGCCGTGCGCACGGCGCAGGGGCACGTCGTACTCAACGAGCTGAACCAGCCGCTGGTGCTCCCGCAGGGCATCACCGACGTGTCGCTGGCGGTGAACGGCGAGATTCGCAGCGGCACCGCGGTGAACGGGGGCATGGCGCCGCCGGTCACGCTGAGCAGGCTGAAGCTCGTGACGTTCCAGGACCCGACGCAGCTGCGTAACGAGGGCGCGACGCTGCTGACGCCGAACGGCGCGGTGCCGACGCTGGCGCGGGACCCGGTGATCACCGTCGGTTCGCTCGAGGGCTCGAACGCGACGACGGTCGGCGCGATGACCGAGCTGGTGACGGCGACGCGCACCTTCGAGGCGTTCCAGCGGGTCATCGACACCTTCCGCGACGCCGATCGGCAGGCCGTGACGTCGGTTCCGCGGCCCTGATCGGGCGAGGACGGCGTGACGATGCAGGTCGACGCGATCACTGCCACGGCCGCCTCGGCGGCGGAGCCGGTGGCACCGACGGGAACGGCGCGGGTCGAGGTGACGCTGGAGCGCACCGCGGTGACGCGCGACGCCATGCGCAGCGCCCTTGGGACCGCGCTCGAGACGTACCTCGGGCACCCGCCCTCGACGGCGACGCTGGACGTCGTGACGGCGCACGCGAGCCTCGAGACGGGCGCCGGGCGCAGCATGTACAATTTCAACTTCGGCGGCATCAAGGGCGCGGGACCGGGCGGGCTCACCGCGTCGGCGCGCACGCACGAGTGGGCCGGCGGCGTTCGCTACGAGACCCACGCTCAGTTTCGCGCGTACGACTCCCTCGACGCGGGCGCCCACGACTTCGTGTCGTTGCTCCAGCGTCGCTACCCCGATGCCCTCGACGCGGCGTCGCGCGGCGACCCCGACGGCTACGCCAGCGCCCTCGCCCGACGGGGCTACTTCACCGGCCCGGAGCTTCGCTACGCCAACGATCTGCGCGGCCTGCTGGGCATGCCTTCGCGCGCCGCTCCGCCGCCGGACCTCGCCGCCGTCGACGCGTCGACGTTCTCCTCGACGTCGGCGGTGTCTCGGATCCTCGACGCGGTGTCGGTGAGCGCCGCGCGCATCGCTGCGCCCGAGCGGGACGCGGGCTGAGCGCGTGAACGCCGCGGCGCCGCCAGTGAAAGCGATGGTCTTCGGCGGGGTGCCGACGTATCTTCGGAGGGGCGATGTCGCTGCGTGACCGTGACCATGGGCGACCGGATCCGACGCCGCGGCGCGCCCTCGAGGCGCTGACCCGGGGCTATCGATCGCAGGGGGCGCAGAGCCTCGACGCGTTCCTCGACGAGGGCGACCTCAAGGCCTGCGCCGAGCGAGGGCGTCACGTCTCTGCGGAGCGCGTGGTGAACGAGGCCGTGGGCACGTACCTCAAGGCCTTCGACGCGCTTCGTCGCGGGGGCGAGGCGCGGCGCGCGGCGGTGCGCGGATGCACCCTCGAGCTGCTCGTGCTGGTGTCCGAGCAGGTGCTCGAGCTCGGTCGGCAGGTCGACGAGCGCAAGCGCGTGATGGCGGCCAAGGCCGAGGCCATCGAGCGGCACAAGGCGCGCGCGCGGGAGCACCTGGGACTCGCGATCACGCTGCGGGAGCAGGCCCGGCGGCTGCTCGGCACCATTGCGCGCGGCGACGAGGCCATCGTGGCGGAGATCGGGCGGATCGCCGGCCAGGCCTCGGATGCGCGCTCGACGAGCGTGTCGCTGGCGTCGCTGGCGGCGTACGGCCGGGCGGTGGTCGCCAACGAGAACCCTAAGGTGATCATGCGGGCGCGGCTGCTGGGCCTCGATACGGCGTACGTGTCCGAGCTCGAGGGCTTCGCGCAGCAACTCCTCGACGACGAGGCCGAGCTCGACGGGCTCGCGAGCATCGAGACCGGCGACAAGGAGATGCAGCTCCAGGCCGGCGTGACGCTGCATTTCCTCGAGATGGTGGTCGACGCCTTCGAGGCGGCGCGCGGTCTCGACGGCGACGTTCCGCTGCTCAAGGCTCCGCGCCGCGAGCAGATCGTTCGGCGCACCGCCGAGCCTGCGCCGGACCGACTCGTCGTCACCCGTCCGCGCTGATCGTTCAGCCGCCTTCGCGTCGCTTGCGCAGGAACGCCGACTGAAGCTCCTGGAAGAGCCGCGTGCCGAGGCGCATCGACTCGGGCGTGTAGCGCACGCCGACCTCGCTGAGCGCCCCGTCGCCCTTGGTCACGTTGACGACGACGGCCGAGATCTCCACCGGGCGGCCCGCGGGGCCCAGCTCGATGGTGCAGATGGAGCCCAGGTCCGGCGCCGCGGGGAGGCGGTACCGGCAGCCGCCGCGGGAGACGTTGATCAGACGGAGCTCCCGACGAAGCACGCGGTGCACGCGGCCCATCTCGATGCCGGCGCTGTAGACGTTGCCGTCGACGGAGAGGCGGAAGTGCTCGCGGCGGTCGATGGGGCGAAGCGCGCCGCGGAAGCGCAGCGTCGCGTAGAAGTGCTTCGGTGACGCGGGGCCCCGGCTGGGGTTCGACGGGAGCGCCGAGAATCCAGCGACGAGGCACTGCGCCGCGAAGCGCCCGCGGTTGCTCATCACCATGAGCTCGCAGAGGAACGGGAACTCCGGCGGCATGATGCCCGTGGAGTACATCTCGATCTCGATGTCGAAGGGGTTCGGCCGAAGGAACTGCCGCTCGCCGTGGGCCAGCGTCACGCCCTGGTGCGCGATCGTCGACTCCGCGGCGGCGCCGTCGAGCACGGCGAAGTCTTCGCGAGACAGCGCCTCGTGCGTGTGGAAGCGCCGCTCGCCGCGCCACGCGTCGGAGAGGAACATCCCCATGAGCGACGTGACCGTGGCCGCGGCATCGTAGACGCGCAGCACGTGGACCGCGTCGTCGGCGTCGAGGTGCACGAGCTTGGTGTCGGCCGGCGTCGAGCGCGCCACGGCCAGGCCCCCACGCGGTGCGACGACCTCGGGTGCGCCGTCCATCGGCGTGAAGCACACGCCCTCGGGCTCGATGGAGAGCCGCCCGCAGACGAGCTTGCCGGGCAGGCATCGCAGCGCGGGGACGCCCCAGCCGCGCTCGTCTTCGCTGGGCGGCTGCGCGTCGAGCCAGCGGTCACCGAGGGCGCTCGCGAAGATCCTCGCGCCCGAGCCGGGGAGCCCGCGCTCCTCGCCGGTGCGAACGCGCAGCGTGCGGTCCACGACGGAGATCTCCGAGAGCACCTCGAGGGGATCCCACCATCCCACGACGAGGCCGACGACGTTGCGGCCCGAGAAGCCGAACTCCCACGTGCCGAGCCCGTAGAGGCCGTGCACCTCGCCGCTGGCGAAGGGCTCCTCCTCGATGACCAACGGCGGCAGCGCGCCGCGCGCGCGGGGGACCGCCGCGGCCATGAGCGCCACCCACACCCGCTGCGCGCCGAGCCCGCGGAACACGTACTCGCCGCCGCTGTCGGTCTCGATGACGAGCCGGCGATTGCCGTCGCGCCGCGAGACCCGCGCGACGTCGGCGACGGGGATCGTCGTCTCGCTTCGCCCGACGAGCTTCGCGGAGCGCGCCGGCTCGTACTGCAGCACGGCGCCGTCGAGCTTCAATTCGCCGGCTGTGGTCAGCACCGCGCTGACCTCGAATTCCACGGGTCCGAAGACCGGCGGGAGCCCTTCGGCGAGGTTCATTCGGGGCTGGCGTCTGCCCCGTCTGCCGGAACGTCGGACACGTCGGCGTCGGTGACGGAGGCGTCCATCGGGGCGGCGGGCCCGGTATCTGCCGCAGACCCCGCGTCGGCGGCGGTCCCGCTGTCGACGCCGGCGTCGAAGGTGCCGGTGTCGAGGGTCGCCGCGGGCACGTCGGCCACGTCGGCCACGTCGGTCGCCGAGCCCGCCTCGACGCCGGCGTCGCGGGGCACGTCGGCGACCGTCGAGGTGTCGGCGACGACCGCGTCCAGCACGTCGGCGCTCGCGTCGGCGGTGGACACGCAGGCCGTGGCCACGCACGCCTGCACCGGCGCGCAGTCGCTGTTGCGCACGCAGCGCGTCGAGTCGCACGCCGAGGCGAACACCGCCAGGGACGCAGCCACGAAGCTCAGCCAGCGCGCGGCGTCAGAGCTGGAACGCGACACCGAGGCCTCCGTTCACCGCGACCACCGCGGACCGGTCGGGGAGATCACTGCCGAGGAAGAACCCGTCGATGGAGATCGCGGCCACCACGGACACCATGGGCGACACCCGCACGAAGAAGTTCATCGAGGCCTCGGTGCCGATGAACGTGTACGGCGCGAAGTAGATCACGGCGGCGAGGCCCGGACGCAGCGTCAGACGGCCGACGGTGCGCGAGAACTCGAAGCGCGGAACGATGCCGACGCTCGCGCGGCCATCGAGCTCGGACCGCAGCGAGAAGCCCGTCACGAGGTGCGGCGTCGTCCAGCTCCACGTTCGCCACGCGACGTCGACGTACGCGGGCGTATGGGTCATGTACGAGTTGCCGCCGCCGGCGCCGATGGTGAGCCCGGAGCTCCCCGAAAGTGCGATGGAGTGCTGCTGCGTTCCGGTGGGCTCCTCGGCACGGGCCGGCGCGCCGTAGAGCATGGCCGAGGCGCCGAGCGTCACGGCCATCGTCAACGCCGTGACGCCACCGTCAGCGACGCCGCACCAAGCCGAGAACGCGCGGGTTCGCGTGGGAAAGCGCGGGATGTTCGAGCGTCTACGCTGCATGGCGGGGGTCGTGCGCGGCTCCGGGATGGGGATCCTTGAAAGAACCGCGCCGCTCTTGCGAAGGCTGGACCGCCCGCGCGGAGCTCCGATGCGTCGATTTTCCGTCGGTGGCGTCGGGGACCTGCGCCCGCGCACCCCCCGAGCCACCCTCGCCAATTGCTGGAATCACCTTTAATTTCGATGCTTTGGAACACATGCAGGGAACGGCGCGGCGCGTCATGCCGCGTGGAACCATGGAATTTCGGGAGTGGTGCCTTTGCCACCGTGAAGGTTTGCGATATCAAGGAGTTCCCGATGGATTTGCCGTCGGGCTTGGTCCACCCCGGAGAATCGCGTACCGATGTCGAATCCCCGATCAGCTCTGGCGATGCCCACGACGCCCCCCGCGGGTGGTCCGGTGGATGCAGTGTCGCCGCTGCTTCGGCTCACGAGCCGCGGGGCGATCATCGGTCAGGACGCCGTCATCCGTCAGGCGCTCGTCACCCTCGACCGGGTCGCGCGCTCGTCGTGCACGGTGCTGATCACCGGCGAGACGGGCACGGGCAAGGAGCTCGCAGTGGCGGCGCTGCACGACGCGTCTCCGCGGGCGAAGCGGCCGCTGGTGGCGGTGAACTGCGGAGCGATCCCGGAGAACCTCATCGAGAGCGAGCTCTTCGGCCACGCGAAGGGCGCGTTCACCGGGGCCCACGCGGCGCGGCCGGGCTGGTTCGCCAAGGCCGAGGGCGGCACGCTGTTCCTCGACGAGGTGGGCGAGCTGCCGCTGGCGATGCAGGTGAAGATCCTGCGGGTGCTGCAGCAGAAGGAGTACGCGCCGGTCGGTGACTCGCACCTCGTGCGATCCGACGTGCGCATCGTGGCTGCGACGAACCGCGACCTCGAGGCGCTGGTGGCGTCCGGGCAGTTCCGCGAGGACCTCTACTACCGCCTGAACGTCGTGCACGTGCACCTGCCGCCGCTGCGCGAGCGCCGTGACGACATCGAGGCGCTGGCCGGGCACTTCCTGCGTACGACCTGCGCGGAGCTCGAGCGTCACGATCTCGTCGGGCTCTCGGCCGACGCCGTGGCGTGCCTGAAGGCGCATGCGTGGCCGGGCAACATCCGCACGCTCTCGAACGCCATCGAGCGGGCGGTGCTCCTCTCCACGGGTCCGTACGTCGAGCCCGAGGATCTGCCCCCGTCGGTGCTCCGCGCCTCGATGCCGCCTCCTGCCGCTTCGAGCGCGCTGCCCGACGACGGCATCGACCTGCGCGTGGCGATCCAGGAGTACGAGAACAACATGATCCGGCAGGCGCTGGACCGCACCGGGGGCAACCGCACCCGCGCGGCGCAGCTTCTCGGGCTCCAGCGCACGACGCTCGTCGAGATGCTGAAGCGCAAGGGCCTCATGCAGCGCAAGTCCGAGCCCAACGGTCGCGGATCGCGTCCTCCCAGCGGGCGCTGAGCGTCGCGGCGTCGCACGCGTCGCTGCAGCGCGTAGGATCGATCGGCGTGCCTGGAGGAGTCTCCTGAATCGCTCGCCGACAGAAGCGGCGGCCCGCCGTTTCGCCTCCGAGGGGGCGTGGGCGCAGGCCGTGGACGCATGGGCGCGCGTCGTGGCTGCCGCACCTCGCAACCTCGAAGCCCGGGTCGCCCTCGGACACGCGCTCGCACATGCCGGGCGCTTCCCCGAGGCCGTGGACGCGTTCGGTCAGGCGGCCGCGTACGGGCTCCCGACCGATGCCGTGGCGGCGGGTCTCGGCTTCACCTTCTGCGTTCGGCAGCAATACGACGTCGCTTGCGAGAGCCTCGAGTTCGCGGTGGCCTCGAATCCTCGGAACCTCCAGGCGTGGAGCAACCTCGTCGTCGCGAGCGCGCGAAGCGGTCGCGTCTCCCGCGCCATCGCGGCAGCAAACATCGTCCTCGCGGAGCAGCCGAACAACCTCAGCGTGCTCGGCGCGCTCGGCTCGCTCTACAAGGACTCGGGGCGCGCCGACGAGGCTGCGGCGTGGTGGCAGCGGGCGGCCGCGGCGGCTCCGGACGATCCCAAGCAGATCTCGAACTGGCTGTGGGCGCTGCTCCACGCCGACCACGCGGGACCGGAGGAGCTCCTTGCGCGCGGACGTGACTTCGATGCGCGCGCGTCGGTACGAGTCCCGGCGAAGGACGGGTGGAAGCCGAGGGCGCGGCGGGCGGACGCCCCGCTTCGCGTCGGCTGGCTTAGCGGGGACCTCCGCGATCATGCGGTGGGCCGGTTCGTGATCCCGGTGCTCGAACATTTGGACGCGGCGCGGATGGAGAGCTTCGTCTACGCGACGTCGCACTTCTTCGACGCCGAGTCGGAGCGCGCGAAGGGCGCAGTGCGAGGGTGGCGCAACGTCGCGAACCTCTCCGACGAACAGCTCGTCGCGGCCGCTCGCGCCGACACCCTCGATGTGATCGTCGACCTCGCGGGTCACACCGACGGCTCCCGTCTCGCCGCGCTCGCGCGACGCGTGGCTCCGGCGCAGGTGAGCTGGCTCGGCTATCCGGGCACCACCGGGCTGCGCTCCATGGACTACGTGCTGGTACCGCCGGATCCCGTGCTGCTCGAGGGCAAATGGTGCTCCGAAGCGCCGCTGGCGCTGCCGGACTGCTACTGCGCGCGCGACGTCTCGCGCCGCCCGCTGGAGACGCCGGCGACGCCATCGCGGGTGCGCGGCCACTTCACCTTCGGCTGCCTCAACAACTTCTCGAAGGTTGGCCCCGGCTGCGTCGCCGCCTGGTCGCGCATCTTGCTGGCGCTCCCGACCTCGCGGCTCGTCCTGGTGGTCAGCGGAAGCCAGGACCGCTCGCGCGCCGCCGACGTTCACGCGCGCTTCGCGGAGCATGGCGTGGCGCCGGCGCAGCTCGATGTCCGCGAGCGAATGGACTTTGATGCATACATGCATACATGGCGGGAGCTCGACCTGGCGCTCGATCCCTGTCCGTTCAACGGCGGCACCACGGGCTTCGACTCGCTGTGTGCGGGCGTCCCCTTCGCGACGGTCGGCGGTCCTTCGTTGCATCAGCGCATGGGCACGAACCTCTTGAAGGCCGTGGGCCTCGACGCGCTCGCCTTCGAGACCGTCGACGCCTACGTCGAAGGCGCCATCGCGTGCGCTCGCGGGCCCGACGAGCTCGGGGCGCTGCGCGACCACCTGCACCGCACGCTGCCGTCGAGCGCCCTCGTCGACCCGAGGCGCTTCGCGCGCGGGCTCGAGAAGCTGTTCACCGCCCTCGCGCGCTGACCCCACCACGGAGCACCGAAGACACCGATGATCGACATCGTCAGCGCGACCCGCCACTCCGAGGCGGACTTCTGGAAGTCGTCGGCGCTGGGCATCTCGTTGCAGCGGGTGGCGCGCGACGGTCGCTTCCGCGCGCACGTCGCCTTCGAGAACCGGCGAGGCCTGCCGGCGGTCTACAACGCCCGCATCGATGCCGACGACGCGAGCGAGCGCCTGATCTTCGTGCACGACGACGTCTGGCTCGACGACTACTTCGTGGCCCATCGCGTCGTCGAGGGGCTCGAGGCCTTCGACGTGATCGGCGTGGCCGGCAATCGCCGGCGGATCCGCCTTCAGCCGGCTTGGATGTTCCCGGACGCCTCGCTCGCCCGCGATGACGCCCGCAACCTGTCGGGTGCGGTCGCGCACGCGAAGCACCCCTTCGGTCCCGTCTCGTTCTTCGGCTCCACGCCGGCGGAGTGCGAGCTCCTCGACGGAGCGTTCCTCGCGGCGAAGCGGGACACGTTGCGCGCGCATCGGGTTCGCTTCGACGAGCGCTTCGACTTCCACTTCTACGACATGGACTTCTGTCGCACCGCGCGGCAGCAGGGCCTTCGCCTCGGCACCTGGCCGATCAGCCTCACCCATCAGAGCGGAGGCGCCTTCGGCAGCCTCGCGTGGATCGACAAGTACGAGAGCTACCTCGCGAAGTGGGAGAAGTAGCCGCGCCTCGTCGCCGCGACGGTCTGGCTCGGCGCACCCGACGCCCCGGAGCGAAGATTCACGACTCCCGGCCGTGAGCGCGCAGCAGCGCCGCCTCGAAGGCGCGCGCGAAGGACTGCGTGTCGCCGAGGCGTGACGCGCGCACGGTGTCGCGCAAGCTCGCGCGAAGGGCCGCGCGGCGCTCCTCGTCGACGGCGAGGGCCACGGCGCGCGCGACGTACGAATCGACGTCGGGCGCCGCGAGCTCGGGCAGCCCCGCGGCGCGGAGGAGGCTCGTGCCCACGCGCGCGCCGTGCGACGCGCCGGTGAGGGTGATGACGGGAACGCCCATCCACAGCGCCTCGCAGACCGTCGTCGCGCCGTTGCAGGGGAACGGATCGAGGACCACGTCGATGCGACGATGACATGCGAGCACCGTCGCGGAGTCGTCGCTCGGGGCGACGAGCTCGAGGCGCGCGGCGTCGATGCCGTGCGTCGCCCACACGCTCGCAACGCCCGCCCGCGTCGCCGCGCTCGCGTACGCCTCGGAGGCCAGCAGCAGCCGCGATCCCGGCACGGCCTGGAGCACCTTCGCCCACGCCGCCATCACGCCGACGCCGTGCGCCGAGGGAGCCTCGAAGGACCCGAAGGTCACGTGCCCGGCCGTGCGCGACGGGACGGGTCCTGCGTCGGGCGCGGCGTCGGGACCGGACCAGCATCGCGCGACCACCGGAAGGCGCAGCACGCGTGCGACGTCTCCCTCTTCGGGATCCATGCAGGGGTCGCTGATGCGGCAATGCATCACGGTCAGCGCCGACGCGCCCGCGCCGCCGAGCCACGACACCTGCGTCGCCGCAGACCGGTCGAGGAACACTCCGAGTCGATGCTCCGGCGCAAAGCCCGACAGGTCGACGAGCACATCGACGGCGTCGGCACGGATCTTCGCCGCGACGGCGCGATCGTCCTCGCCCGAGGTGTCGCGCCATCGGTCGCAAAGGGGCGAGAGCCGCGTCGTCGCGTCGCCGGACTCCCGGGCGTCGGCGTACACGAAGGTCTCGACGACGGCGCGGTCGTGCGCCGCGAGCAGCGGTGCGACGAACGACGCTGCGCCGCGCGCGCGCAGGTCCGCCGCCACGTAGCCCACGCGCAGCCGGCGCGGAGGCGATCCGAGGGGCGCACGCTCCAGAGCGGCCGGCGCGGGCGAACGCGTATGCATGCTCTCATACGCACCGACGACCGCGATGAGCGTCTCCGGCGTCGTCGACGGGTCGGCGCCGAGCGCGAGAGCGAGCGCGCTTCGAGCGCTGACGGAGTCCGGAGCGCGGTCGACGGCGGCGCGCAGACGCTCGACGGCCGTGGCGACGTCGCCGTGCGCGAAGGCGAGAGCGCCGAGCTCCGCGAGCGCCGTCGGGTGTCCCGGCGAAGCCTCGAGGGCGCTGCGGTATGCGGACTCCGCCTCGTCGTCGCGACGCTGCAGACGGAGCACGTCGCCGAGGGCGGTCCACCCGTCGGCGGAGGCGGCGCGGCGGCGCACGACCTCGCGAAGCTGCGCCTCGGCCTCGGCGAGCTGACCCTGCTCACGATGGAGCCGCGCGAGGCTCAGCCGCGCGTCGACGCCGTCCGACGAAGACGCGACGGACCGCGCGAAGAGCGCCTCGGCCTCGGCTGCGCAACCCGCTTCGTGCGCGAGCTTGCCGAGGTTGTGGAGCGCCGCTCCGTGCTGCGGAGCGAGCTCCAGGGCGCGCTCGTAGCAGGCCTTCGCGGCGTCGATGCGCCCGAGGTCGTACTCGGCGAGGCCCAGGTCGTTGGCCGCATCCGGGGACGTCGGCCGGCGCTGCACGAGCTGCGAAAACGCCCTCCGCGCCGCGTCGCGCTGACCCGCCACCCGCAGCGCTAGACCGTGCGCGCGCAGTGCGTCGGTGGACGCCGGGTCCCGATCGGCGGCGTTGCGCGCGAGGGCCAGCGCCTCGGCCACTTCGCCCCGCGCGAGCAGCAGCGCCGAGAGGTTGATCAGCGGCGCGAGGAGCTTGCCGCGGCAGCGCGTCGCCGTGCGGTAGCTCGCGATGGCCTCGTCGAAGCGCCCCAGGGACCCGAGCTGCACGCCGAGGTTGTTGTGGGCTTCGGGGTAGTCCGGCCGCCGCGCCACGGCCCGGCGCATCAGCGCGATGCCCGTCGCCACGTCGCCGAGGTCGCACGACGCCTGTCCGAGCAGGTGCAGCGCCACCGGGTGCTCGGGCTCCGTCGCGAGGAACTGCATGTAGAGCGGCGCCGCGTCACGCACGTTGCCGGCACGGTGCAGCGCGTGCGCGCGCTCGAGGAGCCCCTCGGCGGGCGGCGCCGGCGGGTTCCGGGCGCCGGTCTTCGGCTTCGGTCGACTCATCGAGCGCCGCGGAATCCAAGAACCGGGCCGTGCGGGTCGGTCTTGCGCGAAGGTAGAGAACGGCGGCCCGTCCGTGGCATAACCCTGCGCCGATGGCCGACGCGCCCAAGCTGATCGACGACTTTGACGCCGAGGCCCGCGCGGCGGCGAGCAAGAGCCTGGCGGCGTCGGTGTCGCGCGCCCATGGCGTGCGCGCGTTCCCGATGTCCACGCGGCGCCTTCTCGACATGCTCCGCGACCCGAAGATCCCGGTCGATCCCATCGCCGAAACCATCGAGTCCGACGGCGCCCTCGCCGCGCGCGTGCTTCGCGTCGTCAACTCGCCCATCTTCGGACTGCGCGTGCGCGTGCGGCGCATCCGCGTCGCCGTGACGCTGCTCGGACGCAAGTACATCTCCGAGATCGCGACGGCGGCGGCGGTGCTCGACTGGTTCGCCGACGACTCGCAGATGGTGTCGGAGATCTTCCGCCACTCCGCCGCGACGGCGGCCATCGGACGGCAGATCGCGCTGCGCACCGCGCTCTCTTCGGAGGAGCTCTACACCTCCGGGCTGCTCCACGATTTCGGCAAGCTCATGCTCATCGAGTCGGGCGACGACGGCTACGCGGAGATCCTCACGCGCTCGGCGGGCCACCCCGACCAGGTGCACCTGCTGGAGCGCGAGGCGTACGGCTTCGATCACGCCGTCCTCGGCGGCCAGATGTTCGCCGAGTGGAACATCCCCGAGCCGCTCCCGAGCATCATCGCGCTGCACCACCAGCCCGAGCGCGCCTTCGCCGGCGACGACTCGAACCTCGGTCGCATGGTCGCCGCGCTGCGTTGGGCCGAGTCCATGGCCCACGCCTTCGCGAACGGCGCGCAGCCCGACGCGGCGTGGTTCGACGCGCTCGCGCAGACCCCCGAGGTCGTGCACCTCGGGGTGGCCCGCGGGCAGCTTCCGGAGCTCGTCGCCGAGCTCCAGGCCGCCTACGCCGACGGCCACACGCTCTCTCCCTTCGGCGGTGATGCCGAGCACGTCGAGCCCGACGCGGGCGCGCGGTCCAGCAGCCAGAGCCTGCCCCCGCCGCGTCCGTCGGCGCCGCCGGCCGCTCCGTCGGGCTCGTCGCCGTCGCTGACACCTCCCCCGGCGGTACCGCCACCTCCGCCGCCGGCGCCGCCGCCCCCGCCGCAGGCTGCCGAGCGGGCGTCGTCGGCCTCGCCGGCCCCCGTTGCGCCGGCGCTCGCAGGGCCGCCGCCCTCGCCACCCCCGGTGCCGATCTTCGACGCCGATGTCACCCTGGAACCCCTTCCGGCGGTGGAGCTCCCGTCGCCCGCGGAGCCGCCCATGCCTCCACCGCGAACGCCTCCGAAGGCTCCCCCGGCCCGTGCCTCGGAGCCGCCTCCTCCTCCGCCGCGGGACGAGGTAGCCAAGACCGTGGCGCTGGACGCTCCGCCCCCGGGTCCGGCCGTGAACCACGCGGCCCCGTCGGCTCCGGCGCCGCCGGCGGTACCCGTCGCGAGCCCGGGGCGTGGCGCTGCGACGGCGGTGTTCCTCGTCGCTTGCGCAGGACTCGCGGTGTCGGCGGTCGGCGCGTGGGCGGGCCTTCCGGTGGTCACCTCGGTGGCGAACGGCGTCGTGGCGCTGGCGTTGGTGCGCCTCGCCGCGATGGCGATGGCGCGCTGATGTCGGTCGCTAGCCCGGTCCCGTGTCGGCGGCGTCGGACGCGGTGTCCGGCGAGGCGTCGCGGGCCGGCGTCACGGCGCCACAGCCGCCGGGGAGGTTGCAGTAGCCGTCGTGCGCGAAGAGGCACGCCTGCGCGAGGGCGCCCAACAGCACCACCACGGCCACGAAGCGTCGGTGCCGTAGGGTCATCTCAGAACGACGCTCCCAGGGCGACGCCGGAGCGCGATGCCGAGACGCGTGGAACGAGCGCGTTGGGTCGTACGAGGTCGACGATCACCATGGCGAGGCCGGTGACGAAGGCCACGCCGCCGACGTACACGAAGGTGTTGGAGACGGCATCGTTGGCCGAGACGAGGCCCCGGCGCAGGTCGTCGCAGAACACCTGGCTGCAGTCGCCGCCGAGCACGCCGGTGGGGTCGCGGTAGATGCCCTCGCCCACGCCCCAGAACGCCGCCGAGGCGACGGCCATGGCGGCGGGTACGGCGAGGCCGAGGAAGATCCCTGCCTGCCACAGCGACGGGTTGCGGCGCTCGTAGCAACCGCCGCTGTCTCGCCCGTGCGAGAAGCCCGGGTCGCACTCGCACGCCTCGCCGCGGGGGTGGCTGTGCGCGGGGCAGACCATGGTGTGCGGCTCGTCGTCGTGGCCTTCGTCGGGACCACCGGCGTCCGCGGCGGGGGGCGCCGGCTCGCAGCGATCGACCGCACCGCTGGAGCGCCACCCCGGCGCGCACACGCACGCGTCGGAGCCCGCCACGCGACGCAGGTGCGGGCCGCACACGTGCAGGCACGCGAAGCCAGGCGCCGTGGTGGAGCGCTCCCAGCCGTCGTCACAGCGGCAGACGGTGCCGTCTTGATCGGGGTGCGCACCCTCGGGGCACGAGGCGCGAGGGACCGCGACGGTCGCCGGCGGAGCGGGCTGCGCAGCCGACGTCGCAGCCGCGAGGAGCACGACGAACATCGGGGCGGCGCGCGGGGGCTTCACGGCGCCGGCGCGTCGTCGTGCTCGTCGCCAGGGTCCGGCGCTGCCGAGCGCACCGCGGGGGCGTCGGCGATGACGTCGTCGAGCTCCGCGTCGGCGCCAGGAGGTGCAGGCGCAGCGGGGGTCTCGTCGTGCGGCGCGACGCGGGGACGATCTTCGGGGGGGCGGTCCTCGCGGCCGTAGCGCGGGCGCTCGCCGGGGCGGGACCAGTCGACCCAATACGCCGACGAGCTGCGCACGTCCATGTGCACGAACACCGAGCGCGGATAGAAGCCGCAGCCGGTGTCGGGGAGCGTGCGGCAGAAGTCGCGGAGCGTGCGGTTCGGAACGCCGCGGATGCGGAAGTCGACGGCGTGACCGATGTTGTGGTTCGAGTGCGCCGTGTGCTGCCCCGCGCGCACCGGACGGAACCCCGAGATGATCTCGACGATGCGGCCGCCGAAGTGGTCGCTCACGAGGGCGAGCTGGCGCACCAGGCGTCCGTCGATGACGTGCATGCGGTTGTCCGTGGACCGCATGATCCGCCGCATCGCCTGCATCGCCACGGGCCCGGGGCGCCGGAGGTTCGCGACGATGTGCTGGTCCGTCGCGAGGCGCACCATGGACACCTGGCCCGGGCGGCGCGGACATCCCCAGCGACCGCAGCGCCCCGACGCCCCCGCTCCCCGCGGCGTTGGATCGTCGTGCCCACGGCGGGTCGTCGACATCTGCGGCGACGGCGCAGGCGCGGTCACCTCGCGCGCCCCCGACGGAAGGCGCAGCACCTGATCGTGACGGAGCGCATACGGCGGCGTGAGGTGGTTGCGCGCCGCGAGCGCGGCGACGCTGACGTGGTGCCGCGCCGCGATGATCGACAGCGACTCACCCCGCTGCACCACGTGCACCGAGGCGTCGTTGCCCGAGGTTTGCGCGAGCGCGGCGGGCGCGACGGCGAGCGCAGCGCCGAGGGCCGCGACGAGGACGCTCCAGCGAGGGGCACGGGTTCGCACTGCGGGAGCGCGTACCCAATGCCCGGCGATGGGTCAAGCACCGGCGCCCGCGACGGGGCGCCGAGGGGTCAGCCCGGTTCCGCGGCGCCGTACATCGACTCGGCGATCTTGTAGGCGCTGTTCTCGAGGGCTGCGAGGTAGGCCCGCAGGCTCTGCGTGTCGACGCCGCTGTCGAGCGCCGCGCGAAGGTTGGCGATGTCCTGGTAGAGCATCGCGCGAAGCTCCTCGGTGAGGATGTCGCCGTACTCGCGCACGGCGTTCTCCGACGTGACGAGCAGCGCCTCGGAGTTGCTCCGAAGCTCGGCGTACTCGCGGCGCAGGAGGTCCTCCTGCTTGTTCACGGCGGCCTCGGCGACGAGGCGCTCGACGTCGGTCTGCGACAGCCCGCTGCCAGCCACGATGCGCACGTCGCGGGACTTCTTCGTCGCGGTGTCCGTCGCGGTCACCGACAAGATGCCGTTGGCGTCGATGTCGAAGGCGACCTCGATCTTCGGCACGCCGCGCGGCGCCGGGGGAATGCCCGTCAGCTCGAAGTGGTAGAGCGAGCGGTTGTCCGCGGCCATCTCGCGCTCGCCCTGGAGCACGTGGATCGGCACGAAGGTCTGCCCGTCGAGGGAGGTCGAGAACACCTCGCTGCGCTTCGTCGGGATCGTCGTGTTGCGCGGGATCAGCGGGGTCATCACGCCGCCGGCGGTCTCGACGCCGAGCGACAGCGGCGACACGTCGAGGAGCAGCACGCTCTCGAGCTCGCCGCGGATCGACGCGGCCTGCACAGCGGCGCCGATGGCGACGACCTCGTCGGGCGAGAGCCCCTTGTGCGCCGGGCGCTGGAAGAACTCGGAGACGCGCTTCTGCACCAGCGGCATGCGCGTCATGCCGCCGACGAGCACGACCTCGTGGATGTCCTGCACCGACAGCCGAGCGTCTTGCAGCGCGCGGGCACAGGGCGTCAGCGTCTGCTCGACGAGGTCCTCGATGAGGCGCTCCAGCTCGGAGCGCTTGAGGGTGCGGAGCACGTGCGCCGGACCCGCCGGCGTCGACGCGATGAACGGGAGGTTCACCTCGGTCTCGAGCGACGACGAGAGCTCGTGCTTCGCCTTCTCCGCGGCCTCGCGCATGCGCTGCATGGCGAGGCGGTTGCCGCGCAGGTCGATGTTGTGCTCACGCTGGAAGTCTGCAACCAGCAGGTCGACGATGCGCTCGTCGAAGTCGTCGCCGCCGAGGAACGTGTCGCCGTTCGTCGACACCACACGGAACACCCCGCGGGTGATCTCGAGGATCGAGATGTCGAACGTTCCGCCGCCGAGGTCGTACACCGCGATGCGCTCGTCGGTGTTGCGGTCGAGGCCGTACGCCAGCGCCGCCGCCGTGGGCTCGTTGATGATGCGCTTGACGTCGAGGCCGGCGATGCGTCCCGCGTCCTTCGTCGCCTGGCGCTGCGCGTCGTCGAAGTACGCGGGCACCGTCACCACGGCGTCGGTGACCTCCTCGCGGAGGTACGCCTCGGCGATGGCCTTCATCTGCGACAGCACCGCGGCGCTGATCTCCGGCGGGGACATCTGCCGCCCCATGACCTCGGCCCA
>CAIMWA010000272.1 GCA_903845045.1 uncultured delta proteobacterium
ACGGCGAAGACGAGGAGCCAGGTCGCGGCGGTCCAACCCACGAAGACCTTGAGGGCGAGGCCCGCGCGCCCCTGGCCCTGCATGAGCGTGAAGAGCGGACCCGCCACGAGGCCGAAGGCCATGTTCACCGCGATGCCGTCGATGACCGGGATCGACGCGACCCAGCGCCGCGCGAACATCCACGGCACGAGCTCCGGGGCGGCGAAGGTCATCGCGAGGATGAGCGGGATGCCGAGGAGCAGCGACGTGCGCGTGGCCCCGATGAAGGTCTTGTGCAGCGCCGGGTCGTGGCGCTCGAAGCGCGCGTACACCGGGAGCTGCACCCGCGAGAGGGCGTTCACGGCGCTCACCGGGAGCTGCGCGTAGCGGACGCCGAAGTCGAAGCGCCCCACCGCCGAAGGACCGAGCAGCGAGCCCAACAACGCGGCGGAGAGGTTGTCCTTGAAGAACGCGGCGACGGCGAGAGCCTGCACCGGGACGCCTTCGCCCAGCGTCGCGCGGAGCACCCGTCGCGTGATGCCGAGGCCCGGCCATCCCGGCGCCGCACGCCATGCGAGCACGAGCTGCGTGAGCGCCCCGGCGGCCTGGCCCCCCGCGAGGGCCCAGACGCCGCCGAGCCTCCACGCGAGCAGGAGCGACATGGCCTGACGGACCGCGGTGGCGCGCAGCTCGATGCCCGCGATGGTCGCGAACTGCAGCCCTCGCTCGAGGCGGATGTACGGCACTGCGCGCAGCGGACCGACGAGGAACAGCACCGCCATGGCCCGCAGCGCGTGGCGCTCGGCGCCGTGCAAGCCCCACTGCGCGCCGACGGTGTCGGCTCCGACGAAGAGCGCGAGCGCGAGGACCGTGCCGAGGGCGAGCAGCGCCGTCAGCGTCGTGCGGTATGCCTCGTCGCTGATCTCGGTCTTGCTCCGAAGCAGCGCCGCGCCCATGCCGCCGTCGCCGAGGAGCCCGCCGAGGCCGAGAAAGAACGTTCCGATGGCGAACGATCCGAAGGCGCGGGCGTCGAGGAGCCGCGCGAGCCCGAGGTTGCTGGCCCACAGCGTGAGCGCCGCGAGGACCTGCAGCGCCGCGTAGATCGTCGTCTCCTTGACGATGCGGCGGTGCACCGCGGGGCCGTCCATCAGCCCCTGCGCGCCACGACGAGCCAGTTGAGGGCGAGGTCCTCGCGGGCGCTGCTGTCGAGGGCGCGCGCGCCGAGGTTCAGCCACGGGATGAGCGCGCGGCTCCAGCGACGCTTGTCGAGCTCGAGGCAGGCCATCTGACCGACGGCGCTCCAGAGCCCGCCGAGCGCCGTGATCTCGACGTCGACGAGGCCGGCGTCGGCGGCGATGCGCGCGAGGCCGTCGCGGGTGAAGCGCCAGTGGTCGTGGGGCACCTCGTGCGCGGGCCACACGCCGGGCACGGTGAACAGCACGATGCCGTCTCGGCGCACGACGCGGGCCAATTCGCGAAGGCACGCCCGAGGGTCCGGCACGTGCTCGTACACCTGGAACGACACCCCGCCGTCGAAGCTCGCCGCATCGAAGGGCAGCGCCGCGGCGTCACCCTCGACGTCGGGCGTCGCGTGGGGTCCCGGGCGGTCGACGCCCACGTACTCGGTCACGCCGGTGCAGAGCGCGCGGTACGGCGTGTGTCCGCAGCCCACGTCGACGATCCGCCCGCGGAGCTTCGGGAGCTCGCGCACGAGGGCGCTCCACAGCGGCGCGAGATGCAGGTGCAGCGGCTGCCGCCAGGTCGCCGGGTGCGGTCGGTACGGAACGGGATTCGGCCGGTAGATCAAGCCCATCGCGCGCGCACGGCCTCGTAGCACGAGACGGTCTCGCGCCAGCATCGTTCGCGCGGGTCGCCGCCGAGCACGGCGCGTTGCACCTCCAGCAACGCCGGGTCGGTGCCGGTTGCGAGCCGCGCACGAAGCGCGTCGGGCCAGCGCGTGTCGTCCGCGGGCAGCAGCGATCCCGGCACGCCGCCGAGGAGCTCGCGGTGCGGGGCGATGTCCGAGAGCAGCACGGGGACGCCCGCTTCGAGCGCCTCCAGCGGACTCAGCGGCATGCCCTCGGCGCGCGACGGAGCCACGAACACCGACGCGCCGCCCAGCACGTCGAGCGGTGGACGCGCCCCGGCGAACGTCACGCGCGCACGGAGCCCCAGATCGTCCCGCAGGGCTTCGAGCTCCGCGCGCTGCGGCCCGTCGCCGGCGATGGCCCAATGCCACGGGAGCCCCGCAAGCGACGGGTCCGCGAGCGCGCGGAGCATGCGGTCGAAGCCCTTCTGCGGGTGCAGCCGTCCCACCGACGCGATGCGCATGCCCGACGCGGGCCACGCGCACGGAGCTTGTGCCACGCGAGGGAAGGGAGGCGCATTGCGGATCACCGTCGAGGCGACGCCGAAGTCGGCGAGGCGGTCGCGATCGCGCAGCGAGAGCGTCACGAACACCGTGCGCGGACGGCGTGCGGCGAGGCGAAGCATGAGCCGGGCGTCGAGGGCGGTGATCCGATCCCGGGGCCAGTGGTCGCCGTCCGGCAGCAGGTGCGACGTGATCACCAACGGACGATCGCGCGCGGCGAGAAGCGCGGCACCGAGCCGGTCGGGCCACGCGAGGTGCGCATGCATCACGTCGGCGTCGCGGCGTCGCAGCGCCCAGGCGATCCAGCGCGCGCGGGACAGCGCTCCGGGCGGGCGCTCGCGATCGAAGGGCAGGTCCACCGACGACGCGTGGCCGTGCGCGCGGGCGAGGTCGTCGAGGAGGTCGGCCACCGCCTCGGTGCCGCCGAGGGCGAGCGAGGGAACGAGGTGCAGCACCCTCACGGCACGACCCGCGCGTAGAACGCCATGGAGTCCGTCACCGCCACGTCGCCGACGGCCGCCACCACGGCGCGATGCGCGAGCACGTCGACGGCGCGTGCGAGGCGCGTGAGCGGTGCGCGGGAGGTCCCGTCGAGGTCGACGAAGCGCGACGGACGGCGCCACGCCGGAGCCTCGTGGACGGTCTCGAAGCCCTGCGCGGCGAGCAGCGCGCGCATCGCCCGCGGCGACCAGAACCAGAGGTGCTCCGGGGGCTTGTACTGGTCCCAGAGGCGCGGCGCGAGGCGCGTCGTCGTGCTGCCGAGCACCGGCACGACCACCGCGACGATGCCCGAAGGACGCATGCGGGCGCGCACGGCGGCGAGCGTCGACGCGGGATCGCGCAGGTGCTCGAGCACGTCGAACGCCGCCACCACGTCGAAGCGCTCGCCCGCGGCGAGGTCCTCGAGGCGCGCGACGACGCGAGGACGCAGCGACGGTTCCATCGCGGCGAGGGCGTCGGCCGCCGGCTCGACGCCGCGCACCGTGAAGCCCGCGTCGCGCGCGTGGCCGAGGAAGAACCCCGAGGCCGCGCCGAGCTCCAACAGGTCGCCCCGGGAGACACCGAGGCTTCGGAGCGCACCGAGGCGTTCGCGGCTCTTGCGCGCGACCTGCTCCCGCTCGCGGTCGAAGTAGTCGCCGTAGCCAGCGCCGCCACCGGAGAAATACCCCTGCTCGTAAACCCGCGCGAGGGCCGCGTCGTCGGGGAGCGGCCAGACGAACTCGAGGTCGCAGCGCGCGCAGCGGTGCACCGCGTAGCCGCCCACCTCGAAGCGATGGCGCGCCGCCGCCCGGCACTGCGCGCAGAGGGCCTTCATCGGAGCACCCCGAGCACGGCGTGGGCGAAGCGCTCCCCGATGCGGTTCCAGTCCAGCGTCTCTGCGAGGGAGCGCGCGCGTCGGGCCCGCAGGTCGGCGCCGTCGGGGTCGCTGAAGCAGCGCAGCACGGCGTCGGCGAGGTGCTCCGGGGCGTCGTCGGTGAGTAGGAGCTCGCGGTCCGCGGCGACGTCGAAGCCCCGCGCGCCGACCGCCGTGCTGACCACCGGAACGCCCGCCGCGAAGGCCTCGACGAGCTTGAGGCTCGATCCTTCGCCGCGCGCGAGGGCGTTCACGAAGACGCCCGCGGCGTCGAGAAAGGGCGCCGTCGACGGCACCGTGCCGGTCACCGTGACGTGCTCCGACGCGAGGGCGCGCACCGTCGCGTCGGGCGCGCGGCCGCAGAGCACCAGCGTCGCATCGGGGATCGTGCGGCGCACCCGCGGGAGCACCTCGCGGGCGAGCAGCACCGCCGCGGCGACGTTCGGGGCATGGCTCATGGCGCCCACGAATAGCAGCGCGTGCGACGTCCGGTCGCTCGGCGCCCGAAAGCGCGCGTCGTCGGCGTCGGCGCCGTTGGGGATCACCGTCGCCGGCGCGCCCCGGACCTCGGCCACCACCGCAGCGTCCGCCGCGGTGACCGTCGTGACGAGCGCCGCGTCGCGCCACGCGCGTCGTTCGAGCCCGCGCAGCCGGGCGACCTCGCGAACGTCATCGGGACGCAGCGCGGCGGCGTAGCGGCTCTCGATGTTGTGCTCGTCCAAAACCATCGGAACGTCGACGGCGCGCGCCGTGCCGGTCGCGTAGACGTGCGACGCGACGACGGCGTCGTACGGGCGCTCACGGTGGGCTCGGCGAAGGTCGAGCGCCAGACGGAGCGGCGAAGCCTCCATCAAGCGCCGGCTCGAGCCCGCGAAGCGAAGGCGCCCGAGGTCGCCCTCGCGTAGGTGCACGGCGCGGTACACCGACAGCGCCTCCGCCGTGTCGGGCGAGCGCTCGATGGGGAACACGCGTGCGAAGAGGTCCACCGTCGCGACGCGGGCGAGGGCCCGGGCGAGACGGTGCATGCGAATGCGGCCGCCGGTGTTGTCCGGCGCGGGGAGGTAGGGGGTGACGAACGCGAGATGCGCCATCGCGTGGCGCGGGACTCTACGACTACTTCTTCTTCGCCGCGGGGGCCTTGGCGTCCTTGGCTGCCGGAGCCGCAGCCTTGCCGCCGGCCGCGGGAGCCGCAGCCTTGGCGTCGGCGCCCGGAGCGCCTTCCTTGGCGACCTCGGTGTCCTTCTCCGGGGCCACGATGGAGACGATGGTCTGACCGGCGTCGAGGCGCACGGTCACGCCGGCCGGGAGCGCCAGGTCGCGGACGTGGAGGCTCTCGCCGAGGCCGAGGTTCGTGATGTCCAGCTCGATCTTCGCGGGGATCTTGTCCGGCGTCGTGAGCACCGCGAGCGAACGGAAGATCTGGCGCAGCATGCCGCCCTCGGACGCGATGCCCTTGGACTTGCCGACGAGGATGAAGGGCACCTGCACGGTGATCTGGCGGTCCAGCGTCACGGTGTAGAAGTCCGCGTGCACGACGCCGCGGGTGATCGGGTCGTGATCGAAGCTCTTGAGCAGCGCGAGCTGCGCGCTGCCGTCGACGTTGAGCGTCACCACGGTGTTGCCGCCGAGCGGCGAGTGAAGGATCGCCTTGATGTCCTTCGCTTCGACGGCGATGGCGCGGCCCTTGTCGCCGGGTCCGTACACGATGGCCGGAACCTTGCCGCTGCGGCGGACGCGGCCCGCCGGGCCCTTGCCGCCGGCCGTGCGCGTGGAAGCCTGAATGGTGATCGTCGTGGTGGTCATTGGGTCTCTTCCTTCCCCCATCCGTTCGGTCCGCCGCACGATTGCGGGGCTTCGCGGCCGTGGGTCTCGGCGCCCGCTCGGGGCGTCGAAGGCCCGGCGGGATATCCGAAGGACCCGCGGGAGTAAAGTCCGCCACCCCCGCCACCTGGCGGACACCTGAAATCCCCGGGAATTCGAGTCGGCACGAGCGATGAAGTGAGCCCCTCCCGGCACGGCCCGCAGGAACGCCGCCGCGCCAGAAGGAGCGAAGCACCCATGAACCAGAACCTCGACATCCCCGCCCCCGCGCCCGGAGCCGCCCGCCCGGTCAAGGCCGTCTACATGATCATCGAGCGCGAGGGGCGCCCGGCGATCTGGACCCGCATCGGCTCGGGCTTTCCGAACCGCGACGGCTCGACGACGATGCGCCTCGACGCGATCCCGCTGAGCGGGACGATCCAGCTCCGCGACGCCGAGCCCCGCAACGGCGGCTTCCACGGGGGTGCGCAGTGACCGCCCGGCTCTCGCTCTGGAGCGCGCTGCTCGCGGCGCTGCTCTGCTCCGCGGCGGTGTTCGCGGACCCGCCGCACACGCCGACGGCGCACCCGGCCCCGGCCGTCGCCGCGCAGGCCCCGCACGCTCCCGCCGCGTTCACCGCCGCGCCGGAGGGTGTGGTGAACATCAACACCGCGGGCGCCACCGAGCTCGAGCGCGTCCCCGGCATCGGTCCGGCCCGCGCCGCGGCCATCGTGGCGCTGCGCGAGCGCGCCCACCACTTCACGCACGCCGAGGACCTGCTCCGGGTGCGCGGCATCGGTCGCGTGGGCTTCCGTCGCATGCGCCCGTACCTCGCGCTCGCCGGCGAGACGACGCTCCCGGCGCGTCCGGGTCGCTCACCCCGGTCCCCGACGCCCGCCGCCGACGCCGGCGACTGACCGGCGACGCCCCCGACGCCGGGGGTCCATCGCGGACCTCCGGCGCGCGGCCGGCGGCCCTCACATCACGTAGCCCGACTCGCCGTGCTGCGAGCTGTCGAGGCCCTCGAGCTCGTCGTCCTTGGCGGCGCGCAGCCCCATCACCCGGTCGAGAACCTTGAGGAGCACGTAGGTGATCGCTGCCGCATACGCACCCACCACCGCGACGCCGACGAACTGCTTCCAGAGCTGCGCGGCGTTGCCCGCGAGGAGGCCATCGGCGCCGCCCGCGTTGAGGCTCTTCTGCGCGAAGACCCCGGTGAGCAGCGCTCCGAGGATGCCGCCGACGCCGTGCACGCCGAAGGCGTCGAGGGAGTCGTCGTAGTGCCAGCGCTCCTTGAGGAGCACCGCCGCGTAGCAGAGCGCGCCGGAGGCCACGCCGATGACGATGGAGGCTCCCGGCGAGACGTACCCGGCCGCCGGGGTGATCGCCACGAGGCCCGCCACGAGGCCCGACACGAAGCCGAGCATGGTGGGCTTCCCACGGTGCTTCCACTCGACGATGACCCAGGCGAGGGCGGCGCTGGCCGCCGAGACGTGCGTGGTGACGAAGGCGAGGGCCGCGACCTGGTTCGCGCCGAGGGCGCTGCCGGCGTTGAAGCCGAACCATCCGAACCACAGCAGCCCTCCGCCGGTGACCGTCATGGTGAGGTTGTGCGGCGGGTGCTTCTCCCGGGGATAGCCCCGGCGCTTGCCGATGACCACCGCGCACACCAGCGCGGAGATGCCGGCGGTGAGGTGCACCACGGTGCCGCCGGCGAAGTCGAGCACGCCCAGGCGCAGCAGCCATCCGCCGTCGGCCCAGGCCCAGTGCGCCACCGGGTCGTAGACCAGCGTCGTCCAGAGGAGCGCGAAGACCACGTACGGCGCGAAGCGCATGCGCTCGACGAAGGCACCCGCGATGAGCGCCGGCGTGATGATCGCGAACTTCATCTGGAACGCCATGAACGCGAGCTGCGGAATGGTCCCGCGAACGCCGCCGACGAGCCCGTGGAGCATCGCGAGGTCGAGGCCTCCGATGAGGCCGTGGTGCGAGCGTCCGAAGGCCAGCGAGTAGCCGAAGACCACCCACTGCACGGTGATGATGGCGAGGGCGAAGTGCACGAACATGAACGTGCTGAGCACGTTCCGCTTGCGGACCATGCCGCCGTAGAAGAGCGCGAGGCCCGGCGTCATGAAGAGCACGAAGGCCGACGACACGAGGAGCCACGCCGTGTCGCCGGTGTCGAGCGTCGGCGCGGGATCGGCCATCGCCAGGCCGGGACGCGCGAGGAGAGCCAGGAACACCAGGGACGCGCGGCGCAGCATCGCCATGGCATCGCATGCCGTGACGCGACGCGACGTAACCGCTGCGTAAAATCAGCAGGCGACGGTGACGTTCCGGTGACGAGCGGGCGCGGCCTCGCACCGGCCGCCGATCGCGCAACCACCGCGCGCGGCACCGGCAGCGACGCAAGCGTTGCCGCGGCGCCCGCACCCAAAGCCTGGAATTCCAGCCCCTCACGTGTGGCCGCGGACTTGCTCGGGGCCCGCCGTGAAAGGAGCGCTGGTCATGACCCGCACCCTCCATCTCACCGAGGTCGCCCTCCTGGGGCTCGCGTTCATCTCTCTTCCCGCCGTCGTCGAAGGACTCGGCACCCGCCCGTCGCTTCGCGGCGTCGCCACCACCGTGCGTCCGACGGCCGCCGAGACCGTGCCCATGGGTGCGTCGGAGCTCGTCGGCGCGCTGCGGCGCATGCGGGTCTATCTGTTCCAGGCGCCGGCGGGCAGCGATGCCTTCGGTGCCGCAGTGCTCGGGCCTGGGCGCCAGGTGTGGTTCCTGCTGCCGAGCTGTCACGTCGCCGCGGCCGACGACACCCACGCCCCGTGCAGCGTCGATCACGTCGAGATCGACGTCGTGCACGGCGCCTCGCTCCAAGGCACGGCACCGCAGATCGTCATGGACGGCGAGGTCTCGCGGCGCGTGCAGGCCTTCGCGCTGCCTCCGCAGACCGAGAACGTGCGCGTGCGCCTCGTCGGCCCGACGGGGGACGCTCGCTACGAGGCGGTGTTCCGCGCCGCCGAGGTGCGCGAGGTGGAGCCCGCTGCGGGGCATCGCACGCCGAACGGCTTCGATTTCGAATTCGCGCTGTACCCCGCGCACTGACCGCGGGGCCGGCGCTCAGAGGGCGACGACGCGGGTCTGGATGCGCTCGCGGGCGCCGATGCCCAGGCCCAGCGTCTCCGCCTGCTCGATGTAGCGGGGCGGAAGTCCACGCGCGGCCAGCGTGGTCATGTGGTTCTGCACGCGAAGCTGGTCGATGATGTCCGAGCCCACGCGGTCGAGGGCCACGGGGTCCGTGCTGGCCAGCACGCACTCGACGGTCGCGCGGTGCTCCGGGCTGTCGCGCGGACCGCCGTGGTAGACGGCCTTGAAGCCGTCCATCACGTGCAGGCGGACGCGGGAGCGGATCGCGTCGTGGGCGTAGAGCTCGGCGATCTGCGGCGAGCAGAGGTGGCGGTGGAAGTCCTCCGGGTTGCGGATGGACCCGTGCGTCATGTTCTTGAGCGCGCCGGTGAAGCCGCAGAGCGAGTGGTCCTTGAGCAGCGGAACGCCGATGACGGCGGTCGCCTCGAGCAGCGGCGTCGCGTACTGCGTGCGCCCGCTGGCCACGCGGGTCTCGGCCGAGAGCGCCGTGCCGTTGTGCGAGACGAGGCGCACGCCGGCGGGGAGACCGCGGTTGCTGATGCGCGTCGAGCGCAGGAAGCTGTCCCACTGGTCGTAGACGACGACGTTCGTGGCGGGCACGCCGGCGGCGACGACGCCCTCGACGATGGCCTCGATGACCTCCGTGTTGGAGGCCATGTTGCGCAGGCCGAGGCCGTTCACCTTCACCGCGACGCGGTCGCTGGGGTGCACGAAGGCCCGCCACGCGCTCGCGAGGTCGTTGCGGCCCGAAAGCTCCATGACGGCGCGGCCGACCATGGCGCGGGCGTCCTCGGGCTTCGGAAAGAGGCCGCCCGGACGCAGCGAATTGGGCTTGTTCACCCGCACGACCTGGCCCGGACGCGCGAGGGGCGTGAAGCCCGCCGGGCGCGTGGCGGCGAAGTTCGAGGGGCCGGCGGCGTGCGATTGGGCTTCGGCCTCGGCGCCCAGGGCGACGGCGGCGGTGCCCGCGGCAACGGTGCTCAGAAACGTGCGACGGTCGAGATCCTGGCTCATGACGGTGGCTCCGTAGGGGTCGTGGCGGAATCCCACCGCGTAGCATGCGCCCGCGCGCACCGACAAGGATCGACCCGCCCGGCGCCGGAATGCTTTGCGCGCTCGCCGCGCCGCGGGCGATGATCGAGGCATGATCGAAGGCCATTTCATCGCCCTCGAAGGCATCGACGGGGCGGGCACCACGACGCAGGCCGCCCGCCTCACGACGGCGCTCTTACGCAAGGGCCTCGCGGCACGATCGACGCGGGAGCCTTCGGACGGTCCCATCGGCGCGATGATCCGCCAGGCGCTCGCGGGGCGCGTGGTGGTGCCTGGCCCGAACGGCGCGGGCGCGCCCGGGTGGTCCACGCTGGCGTTGCTGTTCGCCGCGGACCGCCTGGACCATCTGCAGGCCGAGGTCGTTCCGAACCTTCTCGACGGCGTGTCGGTGATCACGGACCGCTACGACGCCTCGAGCATCGCGTACCAGGGCGTGGTGAGCGGCGATCCCGCGGTGATCGCGTGGATCCGCTCGATCAACGCGCGCGCGCGGCGGCCCGACCTGACGCTGGTGCTCGACGTGTCGCCGGCGGTGGCCCTCGAGCGCCGACGGACCCGCGGCTTCCTTCCGGACCTCTACGAGGAGCAGGCGCTGCAGGTGCAGCTTGCGGCGTTCTACCGGACCATCGAGCAGCATCTACCGGGCGACCGCGTGGTGCACATCGACGGCGACCGCGGCCCCGACGCCGTCGCGGCGGACATCCTCGCCGCCGTCGAGGCCCTGCGTGCCGAGGGCTGAGGCGCTGCTCGCGGTGCTCCTCGCAGGCTGCGCGACGGCGCGCCCGGAGGACGTCGCCTTCGACCAGATCAATTGGTCCCAGGCCACGCGCGTGCCGACGGCGCCGGCGCCGGAGCACCCCGAGGCCGATCCGGGACCCGTGGCGCTGACGCGGCGGGTGCTCACCGACGCCGCGACGCGGGGGCTCGGTCACCTGTTGTCGGAGGTCGATGTCACGCCGGTGGTGGTGTCCGGGCGCTTCGTGGGGTTCCGCTTGCTGGGGGCGCTGAACCTTCGACGGTGGCGCCGCGCCGGTGCCGACCTCATGCCCGGCGACGTCATCGTGCGCATCAACGGCATGGACATCGACCGCCCCGAGCGGGCGACGGCGTGCCTCGCGGCGGTGCGTGACGCGACCGAGCTCCGCGTCGAGCTGCTGCGCCACGGCGAGCCGCGCACGGTGACGGTGCCGGTCAGCGCAGGGCAGTGATGCGAACGCCCACGCGTCCGTCGACGTTGACGAGCTCGCCACGCGCGACCTCGCGTCCGCCCGCGCGGAGCACCACCAGCTCCCCGAGGGCCTGAGGAAACTCGACGACGCTTCCTGCGTGCCAGCTCGCCACGTCGCCCACGGCGAGGGGCTGCGACGCGAGCTCGACGACCACCTCGACCAACATCCCGCTCGTCGCCGCGTCGCTCATCGGTGCCTCCGGAGCACGGCCCGAAGCATCGGTCACCACGACCGACCGCGCACCCGAAATGCGCGCGTCGAAGCGAAGGCCCGGTCCCTCGCCGGCGGCCACGGTGACGTCGCCTGCGAGGCCGTCGGAGCCGAAGCGCAGCCCGTCGAGGCGCCAACGATCGCCGACGCGCAGCACACCCACGGCGTCGACGGCGAGGGCGCCCACGGCGCCGAGGCAGCGCACCGGGACGCGCATGGACCGCAACGGTTCGCGCAACGGCACCTCGGCCGAGGCCGCCACGCCGAACGCCGTCGGGGCAAAGACGAGGCTGACCACGCCGTGCAGCGCTGCGTTGGCGACGGCGAGGTCCCACCGCACCCACGGTCCGTCGGGCAGCGCGAGGAGCGCGTCGCCGGGGTGGTCGGTGATGGCCCGAAGCACCGGCGGGGCGACGCCGCAGGACACGATCACCGCCGCGCGGGCTGCCACCGCGGAGAGCACCCCCTCGGCGGCGGCGGACAACGGATCCGTGGGGCTCCAGCGCAGCGCGCCCGATGAAGCGCGGTCGGCGACGAGGAAGGCGAGGTCCCGCGAGCACGCCGTCACGAAGGTTCCCGATGCGTGGGACCACACCGCGGCGATGGGGCGCGTGATCCGCCAGGCGTCGTGCAGCGCCTCGGCGTCGATGCCGTGCGGGCTCGCGGGTGTGACCGTCACCGGTCCGCCGAGGAGCGAAGCCCAGCCCGCGTCGAAGACCGCGTCGGGCACCGCGAGGCCTGCGACGGCGGCTGCAAAGCGTGTCGCGGCGCGGCTCGCGGCCCGCGAGACGATCGGGAGCGACGCGAAGGGATGATCTTCGAGACCCATGGCTCGGGCGCTGCGATGGAGCACCGCCGCGCGTCCGCGGGTCAAGCGCGACGGCGACGAGAACGGTTGCAGAACGCGCGCAGATGGGGTCACTCTCGCGCGCGATGGCGAAGCCGGATCCGTACGTCGGCAAGGAGATCCTCGACGGGCAGTTCCGGGTGCTCGAGCGCATCGGCGCGGGCGGCATGGGCTCGGTCTACAAGGCCCATCAGCCCTCCATGGACCGCCTCGTCGCGGTGAAGATCCTCCACGCGAAGTTCACCTCGCGGAAGGACCTCGCGTCGCGATTCCGTCGCGAGGCGCGGGCGATGAGCCACCTCACGCACCCGAACACGGTGAAGGTCTACCTGTTCGGGCAGCTCGCCGACAACGCCTGCTACATCGTCATGGAGCACCTCGAGGGCCGCAACCTCGGGCAGCTCGTGCGGCAGGACGGGCCCATGCCCGCGGCGCGCGCCATCGCCGTGCTGATCCAGGCCTGCGGCGCGCTCGAGGAGGCCCACCAGAAGGGCATCATCCACCGCGACCTGAAGCCCGAGAACATCTTCCTGTGCAAGCAGGGCGGCATCGAGGACTACGTGAAGGTCCTCGATTTCGGGCTCGCCAAGGTGACCGAGCGCGAGATCGCGCCGGGGTCGCTGATCCTCACGCAGGAGGGCATGGTCTTCGGCACGCCGGAGTTCATGAGCCCCGAGCAGGCGCAGGGAAAGGCCCTCGATCCTCGCTCCGACGTGTATTCGCTGGCGGTGATCCTCTACGAGCTCGTGACGACGAAGCTGCCCTTCGACGCGCGCTCGCCGATGGAGTTCATCACGCTGCACGTGCAGGCCGCGCCGATCCCCGCGAGCACGCGTGCGCCGGACCTGACGTTTCCGCCGGGCTTCGACGCCGTGCTGCTCAAGGCGATGGCGAAGCGTCCCGAGGACCGCTTCCAGTCGGCGGCGGAATTCGCGGCTGCGCTCGGTGCGCTCGTCGCGGGCGATGCGGCGGTGCAGCAGGCGATGAGCGCCATCCCGGACAACGCCGTGGGCTTCGGTCCGACGCAGCCTGCGCAGCAGTCGGTGCGCCCCGAGCGCTCGGTGCCTGCGCCCGCGGCGTACCAGCTCGCCCAGCCGCCGCAGCCGCAGCCGCAGCCGCAGTTCCAACCGCAGCCGCCGTCGTACGCGCAGCCCTCGAACGCCACCGCGGCGCTCCCCGCCCTGCCGACGCCGCCGCTCCCGATGTCTCGCGCCACCGCGGATCATCGTCCGCGGCGCGGCCCGCCGGTGGTGGTGCTCGTCGGCATCGGCGTGGCCATCGGCCTGGTGGTGGCCGTCGCCGTGTTCGCGCTCTTCGGGCGCTGACCCGCCCGGGGACGGTTTCAACAAGTTGCCATTCCGGTCTCACCGGAATTTCCATTGGGTGAAATCCTTGAATCCAAGGGTTTCGTGATCGACGAATTCCGGTGTGACCGAAATGTTGAAATGTTGAAACCGTCCCTCAGCAGGGCGCGAGGCGAACGGGCACGTACTTGTGATACGGCGTCCGCGTCCGCGGATCGCAGTGCGCTCGCGCGGTCAGGACGTTGATCGCGGGGCCAATGACGCCGCCGTCGGCGTAGCGCATGCCGTACCCGTGGGGCAGCGTGACGACGCCGCGGCGCACGGTGTCGTCGATGGAGACCACGGCGTCGATGGCGCCGGTGGCCGACGTGCAGCGGACCGTCGCGCCGTCGATCACGCCGATGGAGGTCGCGTCGTCGGGGTGCATCCGCATCGCGCCGTCGGGGTCGTTCCGGCGCCACGCGGGGTCGCGGTAGATCTGGTTCGCGTTGTACGTGCGTCGCTCGCCAGCCATGAGGATGAACGGGTAGTCCGTGCCCGGCGGCGCCTCGTCGCGAAGCGCGCGCAGCTCGGCGAGCATCTCGGGCACCGCGAGGTGTACGCGACGGTCGGCGTTGCGCAGCAGGCGCCACGTGTCGTCGAAGACGTGGCGGCTCAGCAGCGCACCCGATCGTCGCCTCAAGATCGCGCGGAACAGCGCGACGCCCAACGTCAGACGGTTGCCTCGGTAGCCCGCGCGGAGCACGGCTCCGCGGTGCTTCGACGCGTAGGCGATGCACAGCGGCAACAACGGCGCCGCGGCGGCGGCACCACCGTCCAACGTCGGTCCAAGGGTGCGGTAGAGGATCGATGCCGCTAAGGGAAACCAGGACCGGCGGCGCGCCATGGTCATGCCGAACACGCCTAGAAACGCAGCGTGCGCCGACGCCGCCGGCTCGTGCCGCGCGACCGCCGCGAGCCACGGAAGCTCCCGGGGAATCGCACCCATCTGCTCGAGCAGCCGCGTGTAGATCTCGGGCTCCGCGAGCGTCCCCTCGGCCGGCGGGAGCACCGGGTGCCGCAGGTGGAACGCGTTCTCCGGGAACTCGAGGTTGAAGCCCGTCGCCTCCCACTTCTCGAACTGCGACGACGCGGGCAGCACGTAGTGCGCGAGGCGCGCGGTCTCGGTCATCGCCACGTCGACCACGACGAGGAGCTCGAGGCTTCGGAACGCGCGCTCGAGCGCCGTGGTGTCGGCGTACGTGAGCGCCGGGTTCGAGCTGTCGACGAAGACCGCGCGGAGACGGTCCTCGCCCGGGTGCTCGATCTCGTCGGCGAGGATGTTCGGCGGATAGATGCCCCCGATGGGAAGCACGCCGTGGTGCGCCGTGCGTTGCAGCGAGCGGCCCTTCTTCGTCTTGCGCTCGTCGGTGTCGCCGAGGATCGGCAGCAGGAAGCTGTGGAGGTTGTTGCACCCCTCGCGGCCGAAGTGCCCGGTGACGAGGTAGAGCAGCTTCTCGAGGTAGCCGTTGAGCGTCGTGTGCAGCGTGTGTTGCAGCCCGAGGTCCACGCGCACGCACGCGCGCCGCGCCGTCGCGAAGCCCCGCGCCACCTGGGTCACGACGTCGAGCGGAACGTCGGCGCGCCGCACCCACGCCTCGACGGGCACCTCGCGGAGCGCGCGCTCGACCTCGTCGAAGCCGGTGCAATGCGCGGCGAGAAACGCGCGGTCGTGGAGCCCCTCGCGCACGATGATCGCGAGCATGGCGCCCAGCAGGAAGGCGTCGGTGCCCGGCCGCAGCTGCAGGTGCACGTCGGCGCCGCGCGCGGTCTCGGTGCGCCGCGGGTCGACCACGACGAGGGTGCGCGCGGGGTCGTCGCGAAGGGCGCGGAGCGTGTCGCGCGCGTTCGGGATGCCGTGCGACTGGAACGGGTTCGCCCCGATGACGAGCACGTAGTCGGCGTGCTCGACGTCCTCGGTGGTGTGGCAGGTCTGGCTTCCGAAGAGGCGCCCGTTGACCCAGAAGTCGCCGGTCTTCTCCTGCGCCAGCGAGTTGTAGGCCCAGCGGCTCTTCATCACCGACAGGAGCTGACGTCCGTACGCGCCGCCGAGGTGGTTGCCCTGGCCGCCGCCGCCCACGAACGCGAAGGCTCCTCCGCCGTGCCGCGCGCGAAGGTCCACGAGGCGCCGCGCGATGTCGCCGAGGGCCGCGTCCCACGAGACCTCGACGAAGGTGCCGTCGGGCTCGCGCCGCAGCGGGCTCCGCAGCCGGTCGGCGTGGTGGGCGTAGTGCTCCAGCCGCGCGGCCTTCTGGCAGAGGTAGCCCTTGGAGACCGGGTGCTCCGCATCGCCGCGGATCTTCGTGAGGCGTCCGCCGTCGACGTCGACGACGAGGCCGCAATTGCGCGAGCACAGGATGCACGCGGTGCGCTCGGTGCGGACCTTCGGCCCAGCGGCGGAAGCGGTCATGCTCATCCGTGGCGCCCGCAGACCGCCGCGACCTGGCGCAGGTCCGTCTTGCCGTCGAGCGCCTTGTCGATGCCGTCCTGGAGCAGCGTCGTCATGTGCCCCGCGGTGGCCAGCGCGCGCAGCTCGACGACGCTCGCCTTGCGCTGGATCGCGCGCCGAAGGTCCTCGTCGACGACGAGGAACTCATGGAGGCCCACGCGGCCCTTGTAGCCCGAGCCGCCGCACGCGTCGCAGCCCCGGGCCCGTCCCAGGGTCGCCGTCGGGTCCGTGCGCAGCCGCGCGATCTTCGGGTTCGGACCGCCGTACCAGCGCTCGAACTCGTCGATCTCCGCAGCGTCGGGGTGATAGTGCTCCACGCACTTCGCGCAGAGCCCGCGAGCGAGCCGCTGCGCGAGCACGCCGCAGAGCGCGTCGCCGAAGGTGAAGGGCTCGACGCCCATGTCGATGAGGCGCGAGATCGTCTCCGGCGCGCTGTTCGTGTGCAGCGTCGAGAACACCAGGTGCCCCGTCAGCGACGCCTCGACGGCGATGCCCGCGGTCTCGGGATCGCGCATCTCGCCCACCATGATCACGTCGGGGTCGGCGCGCAGGAACGACCGCAGCGCCGCCGCGAAGGTGAGCCCGATGCGCGGGTGCACCTGGAGCTGCCGGAGCCCGGGCTGCGTGATCTCCACCGGGTCCTCGGCGGTCCAGATCTTCATGTCGGGCGTGTTGATGGAGCCGAGCATGGCGTGCAGCGTCGTCGTCTTGCCCGAGCCCGTGGGACCCACGCAGAGCAGCAGCCCGTGCGGCTGCGCGAGGGCCTTGCGCACCTCGCGGAGGTTGCGCTCGCTGAGCCCGAGACGCTCCATCGGCAGGGGCTTCGACGACGCGAGGATGCGCATCACGACGTCCTCGTTGCCGTTCACCGTGGGGATCGTCGCGACGCGGAGCTCGACGAGCTTGTCGTGGAAGCGGAAGCGGATCTTGCCGTCCTGCGGCTTGCGGCGCTCGCTGATGTCGAGGTTCGCCATGACCTTGATGCGCGCCGTGAGCGACTGCCGCACCGTCTCCGGAAGCTCCTGGTAGACGATGCAGTCGCCGTCGATGCGAAAGCGCACGAGCACGCCGTGCTTCTCGGGGCCGGGCTCGACGTGGATGTCCGAGGCGTTGCGCCGGCACGCGTCGGCGATGACCTGGTTCACGAGCTTGATGACGGCGCTGTCCTGCGCGTCGCCCTCGGTCGCCTCGGAGCCCACCACCGCCGACGCGTGCGTCTCCTCGGCGAGCTGCGCGAGGATGCGCTTGAACTCGCTGTCGCCCTTCTCGATGTTGCCGAGCGCCGCGGCGACGAAGCGGTTGAGCTGCGTCGGCGTGGCGAGCACCTCGTGCACGCGGCGCTTGAGGTGCAGCCGCACGAAGTCGATGGCGTCGGTGTTCAGCGGATCGGCGAGGGCCAGCGTCACCGAGCGGTCGTCGATGGCGAGCGGGAGCATCGCGTGCTTCTCGAGCACGTCGCGCGGCACGGCCTTCACCGCCGCAGGATCGATGGTGCTCTGGTCGAGGTCGACGAAGGGCACGCCGAACTTCTCGGCCAGCGCGATGGCGAGGTCGGCCTCGGTGATGACCTCCATCTCGACGAGCACCTGGCCGAGCTTCTTGCCCTGCCGGCGCTTCTGCTCGCCGAGCGCGACCTGCACGTCCTCGGCGGTCGCGAGGCCGGCTTCGATGAGCACCTCGCCGATGCGCATGCGCTTGCGCTTCTGGATCTCCATGGCCTCGGCGACGCCCTCGGACGACACCCGGCGCTGCTCGACGAGGATCTGCCCGAGCGGCGTCGCGCGCTGCAGCGCCTGCGATTGAAGGCCTCGTGCGAGGGGCTCGGGCGAGATGACCCCGCGGCGCATCATGATGGCGCCGATGGGCTCGGCCTGCTCCCGGGCGTTGACGCCGTGGTGGTAGAACCAGAACTCGCCATACGGCGCCATGTCGTCGACGGCCTGGCCGAAGAAGCCGAGGGGGTGCGTCAACGACGCAGGGTCGACGCGCACGGTGTGCCGCACGCCGCCGCCCACGTGAACGTGGAACGTCTGCAGCGAGGCGCTCGTCGGGCGCGGCGCGGCGTTCGGGTCGCGGTGCACGCCGATCCACGCCACCTTCTCCGCGGGGACCATGCGCGGAACGGTGCGGGTGGAGCCGTCGGCGGCGCGCTCCGTCGTCTCGACGCGGTGGTCCGCGGCGCCGGGCACGAACACGGGCAGCCGGCCCGTGATCTTGTCGCCTTGGAGCATCGCGAAGGTGACCGTGGAGCCTGGGCGCACGGCCGACTCATGGGATCGATCAGGGAGCACGTCGGCGGTTCCTCTCGGGGGTGTCGGTGCGGGCGCGGGGAGGGGGTCGGGGTGGCGCGGCGGTCACGGATCACTCCGCGACGGCGACGCGGTTCCGTCCGAGGCGCTTGGCCGCGTAGACGGCCTCGTCGGCGGCCTTGAGCAGGTCCTCGGGGCGGCCCATCGCGTCGGTGCGTACGGCGACGCCCACGCTGATGCTGCCGTTCCAGGCGCCCGCGCCCGCGGGGACGCGCAGCGCAGCGACGTCGCGACGCAGCTTCTCGGCCACCTGCGCGGCGTCGGCGAGGGACGTGCGCGGGCTCAGCACGAGGAACTCGTCGCCGCCGAGACGGCAGACCACGTCGTCGGTGCGGAGCGAGCGCACGAGCTGACGCGCCAGGCCGCGCAGCACCTCGTCGCCGGCGTCGTGCCCGTAGCCGTCGTTGATCTGCTTGAAGCCGTCGGCGTCGATCATCATGCACGCGAGCGGCGACGCCGCGTCGGATGGCTCGTCCCACGCCCGCTGCAGCGCGCGCATCGCGTGACGGCGGTTCGGCAGCCCCGTCAGCGCATCCGAGAGCGCCATGTGCTCGAGGCGCTCGTTCGCCGTCGAGAGCTCGCGCGTGCGGGCGGCCACGCGGTCTTCGAGGGAGCGGTTCAGCGCGAAGAGCTCGCGGTTGCGCTCCGAGAGAAGCTGGAACAGCCCGTTGAGCGACGCGACGAGGGCCTCCGTGGCCGGGTCGTGCGTGGACCACGCGTCGCGAAACGCCTCGGACGGGGTGCGTCCAGCGCGGCGCGCGGTGACCTGCCGCGCCATGAATTGGTCGGTGCGCAAGATGTGGAACGTCAGCCACTGGATCAGGAAGCGCATGAGCCGTTGCGCCGCCGCCGGGTCGTGAACGCCCTCGCGCTGGCGGCCGACCTCGTCGAGGAAGGCCGCGTGCTGGCCGAGGTGGTCGGCGAGGTGCCGCGGGTCCAACCCCTCGGCGCGCATCATCCCCTCCTCCTCGGTGAAGTGGTACCGCGCGTAGTTCGCGAGGTCGTCGCACACCGCGCGAAGCTCCTCGGCGGAGGCGCCCTCGGAGTCCGCGGCACGGGCGCCGAAGCGGTTCATCACGTCGACGAGCTCGTGGTGCTGGTCGTCGACGTCCCGCAGCCCCGTCACGAAATAGGTGTCCCAGCGAAACGACTCCAACGCGCGCGCTCCCTCGGGTCTGCGGCCCACGCGAGCATCCCGGCTCCCGCGATGCACGCACTGTAGGACCCCGCCGCGGCGGCGGACAAGCCCTTGATGCCCCTCGATTTTCGGCGGAGCGCGCCCGTGCTAGCGAGCGCTCCATGACGAAGCTCGCGCCGAACCTCATCGTCCCCTCCATCGAGGCGTGCCTTCCCTTCTGGGTCGACCGCCTCGGCTTCGAGAAGACCGTCGAGGTGCCCGACGGCGATGCGCTCGGCTTCGTGATCCTCGCTCGCGACGGCGTCGAGGTGATGCTGCAGAGCGCGCGTTCGCTCGCCGCCGACGTCGCGCCGTTGGCCGCGCACACGTACCGGAGCGTGCTCTACGTCACGGTGCCGGACCTCGCGCCGCTGCGCGCGGCGCTGCACGACTGGCCGACGGTGGTCCCCGAGCGCACGACGTTCTACGGGGCGCGCGAGCTCATCGTCGAGGATCCGGCGGGGAACGCCGTGTTCTTCGCCGCGCACTGACGGCCGCGGGGCCTCGGGTCAGCCCGCCGCCCCTTCGCCGCCGTCGACGCGCACCACGTTGCCCGTCAGCCAGTCCGTGGCCGGATCGCTGAGCGCGATGACCGAAGCCGCGACGTCGTCGGGCGTGGTGAGGCGGCCGCGCGGGTGCTTCGCCAGGGCGCGCTCCACGAGCACGGCGCTGCCCGGGATCTTGTCGAGCGCCGGGGTGCGCGTGACGCCCGCACAGACCGCGTTCGCCGTGAAGCCGAAGGGGGCCCCCTCGACGGCGAGCTGCCGGACGTAGGCCTCGAGCGCGGCCTTCGCGGCGCCCACGGCCCCGTACGACGGAAGGGCCCGCGACGCGCCCTCGGACGTCATCGCGAAGACCCGTCCGTGGGTGCGCAGCGCGCCCGCAGCGACGAGGTCCTGGGTCCAGTAGACGAGCGACGAGGCCATGACGTCGAGGGTCATCTCGACCTGCAGACGCGTGAGCGCGTCGCCCTTCGTCGCCGACACCACGGGCTTCAACGAGCCGAACGCCAGCGAGTGCACGAGCACGCGCACCGCGGACAGTCCGCCCCGGTCCGCGAGGTGGCCGTCGAGCTCGGCGAGCACCGACTGACGCTTGCCGTCGTCGGCGGCGTTGACGTTGAAGAACCACGCGCGGCGTCCGCACGCCTCGACGTCGGCGCGCACGGTGTCGGCCAGGGGCTGCGTGCTGCGGCGGTCGAGGTGCACGCCCGCGACGTCCATGCCGGCCCGGGCGAAGGCGCGGGCGAGCGCGGCGCCCATGCCACTCGAGACGCCCAGCACGAGGGCGACGCCGTCCAGGGTGATGGCCATGACGCCTAGAACCCCAGCGTGTAGCGGGCCGACACGCCGAGCCACACGCACGCGTTGGCCGCGGCCGCCGGCGTCGCGTCGGTGGACGCGTGGTTGATGTAGTCCATGCCCGGCGAGAGCACGTGGAGCTGCGAGACCTGCGTGGTCTGCCCCGCGAAGAGCGGCGTGACGCCCACGTCGATGCCGACGGCGAGGGCCTCGAGCACCCGGTACTCCGCGCCGACGACGATGGGGAGCGCGACGTACGTCGTGGTCCACGCGGTCAGCGACTGCGCGTCGGTGTCCGCGCGGCTCCGCTGCAGACCCTGGAACGCGAGGCCGAGGGACACGTACGGATCGAAGCGCCGGCGGTCGCCCCAGCCGTTGAAGAAGACCCGCGGGTTCGTGCGCGCGCCGTTCACGAAGGAGCCGACGTAGAAGCGCGCGTAGGCGCCGACGTTGTAGCCGACGAAGCTGTCGCGGGCCCCGAGCGCGGCCTCGGACGGCGTGTACTGCCCCGCGGCGCCGAGCACCTGCACGCCCGCGACGAGGCCCGCGCTCAGGTACGGGAGCATACGGTAGCCCACGCCCACGCGGGCCCCGAAGCCGCCGCTGAACGCGTCGAGGGCGTTGCCCGTCGAGAAGTACGCCGTCGACGGAAGGAAGACGCGGTCCGTCGCCGCGGCGAAGCCGTCGTAGCCGAGGGAGACGTGCAGCTCGAAGCCGCGCTCGCCCTCGTGGTCGGGGTGCGTCGCCAGCGCGGCGGGCGCGTACGACGCCAGCACGGCGAAGAGGGAGAGCGAGACGATCCGGGTGCGCATCGAGCGTGCGAATCTCGCACGACGCCAGCGTCAGGTGGAAGCGTCGCCGCCCGACGCGGCGCGCGAAAACGTCACGAAGGACCTCCGCGGGGCGCGGGCGTCGCGGCGCCACGGGAGCGTGAGCACGAAGCGCGCGCCTCCACCGGGGCGCTCCTCGATGCCGACGTCGCCGTCGTGGTCGAGGGCGATCTTGCGCACGATGGCGAGACCCAGGCCGGTGCCCGTGGCCTTCGTCGTGAAGTAGGGGTCGAAGATGCGCGCGCGCTGCGCCTCGGGCACGCCGGGCCCGTCGTCCTCGACGATGATCCAGGCCTGCGGCGGATCGGCGGAGTCGGGGCCGCCGCCCGGTCGTGCCTGCACGCGCACCCACACGTTGCCGCCGCGCGCCCCGAGGGCCTCGACGGCGTTGCGAACGAGGTTCTCGACGGCGCGACGGAACATGATCCCGTCGAGGCGCACCGCGACGGCCTCGGCGCCGGGCTCGAAGTGCACCGTCACGCCGGGGTCGAGATCGCCGAGGAGCTCCCGCGAGCCGGCCATGTCGCGCACGAACTCGGCGAGGTCCGCCGGGGCGGGCTTCACGTCGGGGAGGCGCGCGAATTCCGAGAACGCTCCGACGAGGCGGCGCAGCGTCGCGACCTCCTCCTCGACGACCTCGCGCGCGGTGTCGAGGGTGCGGCGGAACTTCGCGTCGTCGCCCTCGTAACGCCGCGCGGCCTCCTGCACCGCGAGCTGGATCGGCGTGAGTGGGTTCTTGATCTCGTGCGCGAGGCGCCGTGCAAGCTCCTGCCAGCCCGCGATGCGCTGCAGGTACGCCACGCGCTCGCGGGTCAGCGCCAGCTCCGCGACCATCTCGTTGAACGACGCCGCCACCGCCGCGCCGTCGGGCGTCGGGTCCGCCGGCAGGCGCACCGCGAGGTCGCCGCGGGCGACGCGCTCCGAGGCCGTGATGAGGGCCGCATCGCCGGCGCGGCGGGGTCTCCGTCGAAGCGCCGCCACGGCACCGAGGGCCGCGACGATGGACGCCGCGAGCGCCACCAGCGCTTCGGACGTGCGCACGCGCGGCGCCGCAGCGACCTCGACGGACGCCCCGGCGCAGGCACCTTCGACGGTCACCACGGCGCGCCAGGTTCCCCGGAGCGCGGCGGTGCGAATCTCCGGCGCGCAGCGTGGAGGCTCGGCGCCTGCGCGCGCCGCGCGGGCCACCACGGCTCCGTCGGCGGTGAGGACCTCGAGGCCGCGCACGAGGGCGAGGCCACGGAGAGCTCTCGCGGCGGCGTCGTCGTCGATGGAGGGCGCGGCGGCGAGGCGCGCCACGGCGAGCTCGACGAAGGGCGCAGCGTCCGTCGCGGGCGGGCGATGGACCGCGGGGGCGGGGCGCGCGGCGACGGCGGCG
>CAIMWA010000273.1 GCA_903845045.1 uncultured delta proteobacterium
AAATAGCGCGGGCCGCCGCCGCCGCCGTCCAAGAACGCCTCGATGTGCCCCCTTTTCCGTAGCGCCGAGTTCGTCGAAGCTCCCCGCGATGGAACCCACCGCGAAGGAGCCAACGATGTACCCCGTGAACCTCGACGGTGCCTGGACGCTCGCGCGCACCGGCACCGCCCGCACCGCCAGCGACGTGCCCTCGTCGTGGCGCGCCGCCGTCCGCGCCGACCGCCTCGTGGTGAGCGTCGACGGCACCTTCACGCGGAGCATCGGCGCCGGAACGCGCAAGGGCACCTGGCGCCGCGACGGCGACGTCCTCGTGGTGCACGAGCAGGGCTTCGACCCGGTGCGCGCGGTGCTCCGCGACGGCGCGATCCATTGGGCCGAGGCCGACGAGGAGCACGGGGGCTTCATCGTCTTCGCGTACGCGCCGGAGGCCGCGTTCTCCCTCGCCGACGCCGAGGCGAAGCTGAAGAAGACCAAGGACAAGGCGAAGCTCGTCGCCCGCGAGGGCTGGGTGCAGCGCGCGCTCCGCGAGGGCGACGGCGAGCTCCTGGCGCTGTGCCTGCGCAACAAGGCCGGGATCTACCCCGAGACGCTGCGCGACCTGAACTCCTCGCCCGAGGTCGCGCTCCCGACGACGCTCGCGGCGCTCTTCGCGGACCCGCCGGCGCGCGCGAGCCTCGCGATCTTCCTGGCCGACGCGGCGCCGCCGGTGGCCCGGGCGGCGGTGGCGCTCGCCGAGGGAGCGGCCCTCGCCGGCGAGGTCGCGCTGACCATGGCCTCGTCGCCGAACGGTCGATCCGCGGAGTCCTTCGCGGTGTTCGCCGCGGCGTCGCCGACGCTCGACGTGCGCGACCGCGCGGGGGTGCCGCTGCTGTTCCACGTGGTGCTGCGCGGGCCGGCCGCGTGGGTGCCCGTCGTCCTGCCCCGCGCGGATCGCACCGCGACGCTCGCGCAGCCCGGGCGCGTGGGCGGTGACTGGGGCTCCCTGGAGCTTCCCACGGGCGCCGACGTGCGCGCCGCCGCCGCGCTGTGCGCCGCCGCCCTCGAGGCCGTGCCGAACCCGCAAGCGTGGCACGTCGCCGCGCTCGCCGAGCTTCGCGCGCGGGCCGCCCTCGTCGCGGGCTGAGCCGCCCCGGTCACCCCAGGATCAGCGACCCCCGCGTCGAGCGCCGCTGCGGTCCGAGCATCATGTCGTCGAGGGCGAGGGCGTGGCGCAGGCCGCGGCGCAGCAGCCGCCCGCTGGCGAAGAGCAGCGCCGGCAGCACCGCGAACACCCAGAGGCTGTGTCCGAGGGCGAAGACGGTCCAGTCGTAGGCGCCGTGCACGAGGATCGCGACGCCGAGCCCGGCGAGCCACCAGCGCGGCATGCGTCGCCGTCGCACGAAGCGCGCGCGTCCCACGGCGTAGCCCATGAGCCCCGACGCGATGGCGTGCATGGGCACCGTGGTGAGCGCGCGCACGAGGCCGAGCACCACGTGCTGCGCGTCGGTGCGGGCGACGGTCTCGACGCCGCAGAGACCCGAGATCCAGGGCACCGCGCAGACGGCGTTGGCGAAGGCGCCGGAGACGAAGAGCAGGTTCTCGAAGAGGCCGAAGCCCAGCGACGCGGCGCCGGTGTACAGGATGCCGTCGGTGTACTCGTCGAAATACTTGCGCTGGTAAGGTACGGCGAGCACCACGGCGAGCTTGGCGGCCTCCTCCGGGAGCCCGGCCACGACGAAGGCGTCGACGGCGCGCAGACCCGCGTGGGACCACTCGCCCAGCGCGCGCTTCAGGGCGATCTCGACGAAGAAGACCGGCACGCACGCGGCCGCACCGAGGAGCACCGTGCGCAGCACCTCGCGCCGCGGCTCCGGGCGCCACCGGTCGGCGTGGCGAAAGACCTGGAGCAGCACCGCCACGGGGAGCACCGCGACGACGACGCCGAGCACCTCGAACCAGAGCGACGTCCACACGGCGGGGGCTCCGTCGCCGCGCCGCGGTTCAGACGAGGTTCACGTGGAAGATGCGCTGCCCCATGAGCAGCGCGTCGCCGTGGCGCAGCGCACGGGTGCCGCGGATGCGCGCGTAGGTGCCGTTCGAGCTCTTGAGGTCGACGAGGAACACCTGCGGACCGATGACGAGGAGCTGGCAATGCAGCCCCGAGATCCACCCGTCGTTGGGAAAGCGGACGTCGGAGCGCGACCGCCCGAGGGTGAGCCCCGTCGACGGCACCGGCAGCGGGAACATCGACTTGTCGACCTCGCGTCCCACGACGAGCGAGAGGAAGCCCGCGGCGTCCGGCGGCGCGGCCACCGGCGACGGGCTGCGCAGGTCGAAGCGCAGGATGATGCGTCCCAGGCAGAACTGGTCGCCGTCCTGGAGCTCGAGGCGCTGGTTCGGCGCCATGCGGACGTAGACGCCGTTGCGCGATCCCTCGTCGCGCACCCACACGGCGCCGCCCTTCACGATCACCGTCGCGTGGCGGCTCGAGAGGAGGTTGTCCTCGGCGAAGCGCCCGCCGACCTCGCGGCCGATGAGGTTGTCGCCCTCGGCCAGCACCATCTCGCCCTGCTCGGTGCCGTCGAGCTGCGTGATCATGAGCCGCGGACGCGTCACCGCGATGCCCGACCGCACCTCGGTCATGCTCTCGAGGGGGTCGCTCGGCGGCGAGAACGACTGCACCGGCGGAACCCACGCCGAAGCCCCCGGGGCGCCAACGGTTCCGGCCCGCGCACGGGGCGGCATCGCGGGCGCGGCGAAGGGGTCCGCGCTCCCGGTGAACGGATCGGCGGACGCGAAGGGATCGCCTCCCGCGTAGGACGCCGCAGCGGGCACCGGCGGCGGCATGCCCGGCACCGGCGGGGGAACGGGCGGAGGCATCGCGGGAACCGGCGGCGGGAGCCCCGGCATCGATCCCGGGGGCGGCGGCACCGGGGCCATCGGTCCACCGAAGGGCGACGAGCCGAGCGACGGCGGCATGCCCGGCGGGGCCATCGGCGCGATGGGCGGCGGTCCGCCGAACGCCGACGGCGGCGGAGGACCTGCAAACGCTGCGGGCGGCGGCGGGAACGCGGGCGACACCGGTGGCGGCCCGGCGCCCGGCAACGGCGGCAGCGCCCCGAGCATCGGTGGTCCCGCGAGGGCCGGCGGGGGAGCCATCGGTGCGGCGACGGGCGGCGGCGCGGCGCCGGGCAACGGCGGCATGGCCCCGAGCAGCGGAGGCATCGCCATCGGCGGAGGCATCGGTGCGGCCGGCGGCGGCGGGGCGGCCATGGCACCCATGGACGGCGGCGCCATGCCCGGCGGACCCGGGAGCGGCGGCATCGCGCCCAGCAGCGATCCGAGCGGCGACGGCGGCGCCATCGGCTGTGCGCCCATGGGGCTCGCGCCGAGCTGGTTCGACGACAGCGGCGGCGGCGCTTTCAGCGGCGCGGGCATGCCGTAGTTCGACGACGGCGGTGCCGTCAGCGGCGCAGGACCCGGCGCTGCGGGGCGCGGCGATCCGAGCGACGGCGGCGCTCCGAGGCGCGGCGGCGCACCCATGGGCGGCGGACGACCGATGGGCGCCACGCCGGTGCCGCGGCCATGGAGGTCCGTGCCGCAGCCGAGGCAGAAGCGAACGTCCTCGGGGTTGTCCTTGCTGCAACGGGGGCAGGTGACGTTCATCGCGGGCCCACCGGGTCCCTCATTCGTGCCGACGGCGAGGCGTGCATCACGCTGGGTCCGGGAACTTCCCACAGCGGCGCGGGGCATGTCCAGCGTCTGACCGCCCGCCGACCCCGACGGGGACACAGTTACGTTGTTGCACTCTCGCGTCGATGCAACAACGTAACTGTGTCCCCGCGGCTCGCCGATCATTTGCATCGCGGCCCGCAATCGGACATTCGTCCGACCGTCGTCATGCGCCCGCTCCGATCGCTCGCTCGTCTCAGCGCCGTCCTCGTGATCGCGTGCAGCCCTCGTCCCGCCCCGGACCGGCCGCCGCCGCCGCG
>CAIMWA010000274.1 GCA_903845045.1 uncultured delta proteobacterium
TCGCGCGTCGGCGTACCCCACGCACCGCGGGCGCTCTGGGCCCACCGCGCCGCCCGCGCCCACGCCGCTTCCGGTGCGCCGTCGTCCCCGTGCCGGGCGACGAACCGCCACCACTCTCGGGCGTCGTCGCCCCGGCCTTCGCACGCTGCCCGAAATCCAACCCAGTACGCCGTCCGGCTGCGCAGCCGCGGCGTCGCGGCGAGCGTTCGCGCGGCGTCGAGGGCGCCGACGCCGAGCACGAGCGAAGCAAGCCGCGAGGCGAGGTCGGCGCGCCGCCCGAGCGTCGCCGTGACACGTCCGCGCCGCGCGTCGTCGGGAGCTCCCCGGCGGAGCGCGGCGGCCTCGAACAACGAGGCATCCGACGTCGGCGAAGCCCCACCCAGGTGCCACACCAGCGCGTCATCGCCGGCAGCGAAGGCCAGCGGCAAGGCGGCCTCGCGCGCCCCGCCCGCTGCCCCGTCGAAATCCGCATCGGCCGACGGCGCGCCGCGTACGACGTCCGCGCGATGGGCCTCCACCGCCGCCGCGAGCGCCGCCTCGCCGCCCGGCGCCGCGACCGACGAGAGCGCCGCCCGCGCGGCCCGGGTCGCGCCGGCGTCGTCGAGGGCGCGCGTCAACGGGAGCAACCGGGGGACCTCGATGGCCGCTCGCGCGAGCCCAGCCGTCGCCGCCGCCGCTCGCTCCGGCGAGGCGGCCACGGACCGCACGAAAGCGGGCACGACGTAACGAAGCCACTCCGAGCCCGCCCCCGCTGCCGCGTCGCGAAGCGCCTGCGCCGCGCCGTCGTCATCACCCGCAGCCCAGCGGATCTCGGCTACCGCCGCCGCGGTCCGGGCGCCCGGCTCGTATCGTGCCCACCGAACGGCGAGGTCCAGCGCCTCGACGTTCCGGCGCAGCGCGCGCAGCACGTCGATGCCGACGGCCATCGCGGGTCCGTCGAGCGACGCCACCGCCGGTTCGAGCACCGCCCAAGCCCCCGCCGCGTCACCGCGCGCCACGAGCGAGGCAGCGAGGTCGCTTCGCGCGCGCACCGAGGCCGCGCCCAGCGGATGCGTCGCGACGAAGGTTCGGGCCAAGGCGTCGGACTCGGCGACGCGGCTCGAGGCGACGAGCCACGCGAAGTGCGGTGCCCGGGCGCGGGTCCAGTCGTCGGGTGAGGCGGCCTCGTCGGCGATCCAGCGGGCCTCGTCGGCGGCCGTCGGCAAGGGCTCCGGCGCCGCGCTGGCGGCCCGTTCGCGGGAGCGGCACGTCTCGACCACCGGCACAGGGCCGCTCGGCTCCGCGAGCACGCGAGCACAGGCTCTTCGCATCCACGGTAGATCGAAGCCTTCGTCGAGGAGCTCTGCTGCGAGGCCCGCGACGTGCCCGGGGCGGGCGTCGATGGCGCGGACCAGCGGGCGCACCGCGCGCACGCCGTGGAGCGGCCCGAGGCGCCGGGCGGCGGCCATGCGGAGCAGCGCGGGGACCTCGGCGGCGCCCATGGTCCGCAGCAGCGCCCGACGATCGCCGGAGACGAGGGCATCGAGCGCGGCGAGGCGCGGGCCGAAGGCAGCGCCGCCATCTCCGGCGGCAGCACGTTCGCTGCGGGCGCCGGCCAGATCCTGGGCCTCGTCCGCGCGGCGCAGCACCGCCGCCGCCGTCGCCGACCAGAGCGTCGCGCGCAGCCGCTGGGTCACCCACGCGGCGTCCAGGAAGCGCCCGCTCGGTCCGGCGGAGCGAGGCATCTCGGCGCCGGCCGCGAGGAGCGCCCCGTCGGCCTCGCCGGGCGCCACCACCTCTTCACCGAGCTCGCCTCGCAGCGCGGCGTGCACGCGCGCCGGCGTCGACGTCAGCACGGGCACCGCGGCGCTCCCCTCGAACGCGTCGGGGATGAAGCCGATGACGCCCACCGCAGCGGCGACCGCGGGCGACGCCTGCGCCGTCCAGGCGACCGCGGCGGCGGCCTCGCGACGCGAGACGAGGCGGCGGAACCAGAGATAGCGCGCGCCCTCGCGAGGGTCGTTGAGCGCGATGAGACGCGCGTCGTCGCCTTCGACGAACGCACGCAGTGGATCGGTCGGAGCGAGGGCGACCGCGAGGCGCCGCGCCGCCGCCGGGTAGCCGAGGCTCCAGGTGAGAAGCACCTCGGCGTCCGGCGCGGGTTGTCCCGCCACGCGCGCCCACGCCGCCGCCGCCAGCGCGTGCGCCGCGAGGAGGTCGTCGTCGTCGAAGCGGTCGGGCGTCTCGAAGAGCACCGAGGCGAGGAGGCGCGCGGCGGCGGCGGGGCTCGGGTTCGACCGCACGTCGAGGAGCCGCAGCGCCGCGATCGCGGTGCCTGGGGCGACGTCGAGCACGTGGGCCGGCACCGGCGCCTCGGCGTTGGAAACCCGCGGGAGCTCCCCGTGTGCGACGAGGGCCGCGAGGGCGTCCTCCGGCGTGGCCTCCTCCGGCAGCGCCGAGAATGCACGCGCCGCACGCGAGAGCTCCCAGTGGTCCCCGGTCCAGCGGGCGACCGTCGTCGCTGCGCGTCGCCCGGCCATGAACGCCGCCGCGTCGAACGCCCGAACGAAGCGCCCGTCCGGAGCGAGGCGCTCCTCGTCGGCGAGGCGCGCGCGCAGCGCCTCCGTCGACCACGGAAACGGATCGATGCCCGAGGCGTCCTCCCTCGGCGGCCCCGGCCCGTGCAGCGACGCGGGGTCGGTGACGAGCCCCAACGCGACCGCTCCGCCGAGCCAGAGCGACGACGCAACCGCCGCGATCACCAGGAGTTGATTTGCGCGGGACGCCACGCGCGCATCGGGCGGCACGCCGCGATGGAGCCACGAAACGAGGCCACTGCCAACGCTCGCGCGCAGGGTGTCGCTAGCGCCCGCCCTGGAGCGAGAGCACGAGATGCGCCCGCGCGCCGTCATCGACGACGACGCGCCCCGCCGGGACGTCGACGGTCACGGCCGGATCACCGTCGCGATCCGAGTCCTCGGCGTCGACCGCCCGCAGCACGCCCGCCGCGGCGCTGACGTCGCAGTGCGCGTACCCCGTGTCCCGCGCCCCGTACACCGAGGCGCCGTTGCACACGACGTCGACGTGGCAGTTGAAGTCCGGCCTCGAGACCGGCGCGACGCGCACCATGCAGGGATCGCCGACGTGCACCGATGCCAGGCCGCTCGCCTCCAAGGCTCGCGCCGGGCGCTCGATGGCCGTGCCGAAGTGCCCGAAGCCGGGCATGCCCGTGGCGAAGGCACACGGCGACGGCGCCAGGGCCGCAGAGTGCGCGGCGCTCGCCGACGTCACCGACGCCACCCACGCGGCGTGCTGCATCGCGCGGTGCTCGCACAGCGACACGATCGCAAGGAACGGCGCCATCATCGCGATGCCCCCGAGGCAGCGCATGCCCATGGCCCAGCGCTGCCGCTCGTGGGCGTCGGAGCCGCCGCGCGAGGCCGCGATCTCGTCGCGGGCGTCTTTGAGTTCCTGCCGCAGGTGTTCATTTTCCGCCTGCAGCGCCTCCAGGGGATCCCGATAGGTCATGAACGCGTCGACTCCTCTCCTGCACGCGGAGTGCGTGTCTTGCAGCTATGCGCCACCGATGCACCCGTCGCAACCGCGGACCCGCCGCCGCGACGGTCCGATTGATCCCGCGCCCGCGGTTGGGTACGGTCCGCGCGCGAACGGCGTTCGCACGGTGACCGTCCCGGTCCCCAACGCACGGCGCAGGAGCTCGATTCCAGTCATGGCACTCACCGACCGCGTCCGAACGATCCTCTCCTGGTACGGCAGCGAGAACCCCGGCACCCGCGCGAACCTCGTGCGCATGCTGAACCACGGGTCCCTAGCGGGCACCGGCAAGCTCGTGATCCTCCCCGTGGATCAGGGCTTCGAGCACGGCCCCGCGCGGTCCTTCGCGCCGAACCCGGCGGGCTACGACCCCGCCTACCATGCCCAGCTCGCCGTCGACGCCGGCTGCAACGCCTACGCGGCGCCGCTCGGCTTCCTCGAGGCCGTCGCCGACGAGTACGCTGGGCAGATCCCGCTGATCCTGAAGCTGAACAACAGCGACTCGCTCTCCAAGGGCCACCCGGCCTGCTCGGCCATCACCGCGTCCGTCGAGGACGCGCTGCGTCTCGGCTGCGCCGCCGTCGGCTACACGATCTACCCGGGCTCCTCGGCGCGGAACCAACAGTACGAGGACTTCCGCGAGATCACCCTCGAGGCCAAGCGCAAGGGCCTCGCGGTGGTGCTCTGGGCCTACCCCCGCGGCGAGGGCGTCTCCAAGGACGGCGAGACCGCCATCGACGTCGTCGCCTACGCGGCGCAGATCTCGGCGCAGCTCGGCGCGCACGTGATCAAGGTCAAGCCGCCGAAGGACTTCATCGAGCAGGCCGAGGCCAAGAAGGTCTTCGAGAAGTACGCGATCCCGACGGCGACGCTGACCGATCGCATCCGCCACGTGGTGCAGTCGTCCTTTGGCGGCAAGCGCATCGTGATCTTCTCCGGCGGCGAGGCGAAGGACACGGCCGCGGTGCTCGCGGAGGTTCGCGAGATCGCCGCCGGCGGCGGCTTCGGATCGATCATGGGACGCAACGCGTTCCAGCGCCCGCGCGCCGATGCTCTCGCGCTGCTCGCGGGCGTCATGGACGTCTACCGCAACGCCTGAGGGCGTCGCCGGCGCCCCGTCGCGCCCGTCGCACCCCTTTCGATGACATTTTCTGCAGCCTGGTTCGCGGGATGGCGCGCCCTCGCGCTGTTGCTCGAGGCGCTCGCTCCCTGGGGCGTGCCCCTCGACGTGCCCCGGGGCGCCGGGGACGCCGCGATGGCGCAATGCCTGGCTGGCTGGCTGGGTCTGACGCTGCTCGCGATGCTCGCGACGCGCGCGCTGGAACGCACCCGCGGTCGTGCGCCGTGGGCCTGGCTCGTGGCCCTCACCGTCGCGGCGGCGGGCGTCACGGCGGTCTACCTTCCGCGCGGGGCGATGCCGCTGGGCTTCGGCGTTCGCTGGGTAGGACCGCTGCTGTGGTCGACCTTCGGAGCCTCCGCGCTCGCGTTCGCGCCGCGCGCATGGAGGCGTCCGGCCGCCGTGGCGGTGGCCGTGCTCGCGGCGGCGACGGCGCTGGCGGCGCTGCCCCGCCTTCGTGACGTGCGCTCCATGTGGCGCACCGTCGTCGCGCAGCGCCCGGACCACGCCGAGGCTGCGACGCAGCTCGCGGCGCTGCTGCGTCCGTCGAACCCCGTCGCCGCCGACGCCGTGCTCGACCGATGTGTTCGCGCGGCCCCCGCGAACCCCGCGTGCTGGAACGCCCGCGCCGCCGCGCGTCTGGCCGCCGGCCGCTTCGCCGAGGCCTCGGAGGACGCGGCGCGCGCCCTACATCTCGACGCCCGCGACGGCGACGCTGCGCTGTTGCGTGCGCGGGCGATGGTGCGGCAGCGTCCGGTGCCCGCCGGCGTGGTTGACGTCGCGCGGCTCGCGCTCGAGCTTCGACCCGAAGACCCAGCGGCGGCGCTTTCGCTGGCCGAGGCGCTGGCGGCGACGGGCGACGTGGCGGCGGCCCGCGA
>CAIMWA010000275.1 GCA_903845045.1 uncultured delta proteobacterium
GATGCCCTTCTTCGTCTCGTCGACCTGGTCGAGCAGGGCGTGCGCGACCTCCTTCGGCAGCCGCGTGCGATCGACGAACGAGCGCACCCGGTCCTCGCTCTTGTTGATCGCGCCGATGCTCGACTCGATGCCCTTCTTCACGATGCGCTCGAGGATCCCCGAACGCTCGCTCTCGCCCTCGGCCTCGGCGCGCTTCTCGTCGCTCATCGCGCGCACGCTACGGGCGCCCGCGCCGGAGCGTCAACGCACCCTGCGATCCGTGCTAGCGATGCGCGCGATGCGCGACGTCCTCATGGTCTCCAAGCCCATCGCCCCGCCGTGGACGGACTCCAACAAGAACCTCGTCCGCGACCTCGCGACGGCGCTGCGGCGCTACCGTCCGTGGGTCATGGTGCCGCGCGGGGCCGCGCTGCCGGGGGTCGTGAGCGTTCCCGTGTACCGCGAGGCCGGCGCCTACGCCCCGTCGCGCGCTGCCAACGCACGGGTGTTCCAGCAGCTCCTGCTCGGACCGACGGTCGACCTCTGGCACTTCTTCTTCGCGCCGAACCCGCTGACGCTGCGGGCCGGCGCCGTCGCCCGGGCCATCCGTGGGGTGCGCTCGATCCACACCATCGCGAGCGCGCCCGACGGCCTCGAAACCGTCGCCCCGCTGCTCTTCGCCGACACCGTCGTCGCGTTGAGCGAGCACACGGCGAGGCGCCTGGCGCACGTCGGAGTCCACGCCGAGGTGATTCCGCCGGCCCAGGCACCGCTGACGGTCTCCGACGACGCCATCGCGGCCGCTCGCGCGCGCCACGGAATCGTCGGCGACTACGTGCTCTACCCTGGCGACGTCGAGCACTCCGACGGCGCACGCGTCTTCGTCGACGCAGCCTCGGCGGGGGGGGCGCTCACCTGGGTCATCGCCGCCCGTCCGAAGACCGACCGTGCCCGCCACGCCGTCGCCGCGCTGAAGACCCGGGCCGCCGAACGCAACGCGAAGGTGCTGTTTCTCGGGGAGATCGACGACATCCACGCCGTCGTCGCCGGGGCTGCGATGACCGCCCTCGTCGTCGACACGCTCCACGCCAAGATGGACCTCCCGCTGGTGCTCCTCGAGTCCCTCGCGCTGCGCGTGCCGGTGCTCGTGTCGACCTCCACCGCGGCGGCGGAGCTTCTTCCCTCCGGTGGCGCGTTGGGCCTGCCGGCGCGCGATGCGTCGTCGCTCGCGGCCGCCGTCACCGCCCTCCACGGCGACCCCGCACGCAGGGCCGCGCTCGGCGCCGCCGGGGCCGCGTGGGTGGCCGCGCGGTGCGCTCCGGACGTCGTCGCGGCGGCCTACGAACGCGTCTACGACCGCGTCCTCGCGAGGCGGCGCTGAGGGTTCCGTGGTAGACGGGCGCGCATGAGCCGCGACGAAGCGACCCGCGCTTACTACGACGACTTCAGCAAGTGGTACGAGCGCGAGCGTGGGCGCGGCTACCACGGCCTCATCGACGACCTGGAATTCGCTGTCGCCGAGCCCTTCGCCCGCGGCAAGCGCTGCCTCGAGGTCGGCTGCGGCACCGGTCTGATCCTCGAGCGCGTGCACGGCATCGCCTCCGAGGCCGTCGGCATCGACCTGTCGCCGGGCATGCTCGCCAAGGCCCGCGAGCGCGGACTCACGGTGCACGAAGCGCCCGCCACCAAGCTGCCCTTCGAAGACGGAAGCTTCGACCTCGTCTACTCGTTCAAGGTGCTCGCGCACGTACCCGAGATCGAGGTCGCGCTCCGCGAGATGGCTCGCGTCTGCGCGCCCGGCGGGACGATCCTCGCCGAGTTCTACAACCCGCACAGCCTTCGCTACCTCGCCAAGACCGTGGGGCCCGCGGGCAAGGTCTCCGAGACGCGCACCGAGGCCGCGGTCTTCACGCGCTTCGACAGCCCTGCGCGCATCGCCGCGATGATCCCCGCCGGCACCGAGCTCGTGGGCTTTCGTGGCGTTCGGGTTTTCACGCCGCTCGCGCGCGCGGTGACGGTGCCGGTGCTCGGCCGGCTGCTGTCGAAGGTCGAACACCTCGCCGTCGACTCGCCGCTGGCGCGCTTCGGCGGGTTCCTCGTCGCCGTGCTTCGGCGAGGCCGTTGAGCTTCGGAATTCGCCGTCGCCCGGCGGCGGGACGTACACTCGCGGCGCCATGAGCGCGTCCGCCCGCATCCTCGTCGTCGACGACGAGCCATCGCTCCGCCAGATGATGGACGTCCTGCTCCGCCGCATGGGGCACGACGTCGTGAAGGCTTCGAGCGTGTTCGAGGCGCGCGAGCAGGTCGATGCTTCGCCGGCGCCCTTCGACCTCGTCGTGACCGACCTCATGATGGCCGACGGGACTGGCCTCGAGGTGCTCGACTACGCCCTCGCGCGGTCGACGGAGACGCAGGTGTTGGTGGTGACCGCGCACGGCTCCGTGGAGACCGCCGTCGACGCCATGCGCCGCGGGGCCTACTGCTACCTGGAGAAGCCGCTCAGCATGGGCGAGGCGAGGGTGCAGATCGAGAAGGCCCTCGAGAAGCGCTGGCTGCTCAAGGACAATTCGTCGCTGCGCATCATCACGCGCGGCCTCACGCCCGAGGGCGGCAACGGCTCGCTCATCGGCCGCAGCGGCACCTTCCAGGCCGCCATGGAGTTCGTGCGTCGCGCGGCCCCGAACCGCGCCAACGTGCTCATCACCGGCGAGAGCGGCACCGGCAAGGAGCTCTTTGCCCGGGCCATCCACACCGGCAGCGACCGCAGCGCGGGCCCGTTCGTCGTCGTGAACTGCGGCGCGATCCCCACCGAGCTCTTCGAGAGCGAGCTCTTCGGCCACGAGAAGGGCGCGTACACCGGTGCGTCGTCACGCACGCTCGGCATGTTCCGCCAGGCCGACGGCGGAACGCTCTTCCTCGACGAGGTCGGCGAGATCCCGCTGCACCTGCAGGTGAAGCTCCTGCGCGCGCTGCAGGAGCGCAAGGTGCGCTCCGTGGGCGGCACCGCCGAGATCCCCGTCGACACGCGCATCGTGGCCGCGACGAACCGCGACCTCGCCGAAATGGTGCGCGAGAAGCTCTTCCGCGAGGACCTCTTCTACCGTCTCAACGTCCTGCGGCTGCAGCTCCCCCCGCTGCGCGAGCGCCGCGAGGACCTCCCAGCTCTCATCGAGCACTTCCGCAGCCGCTTCGCGTCGGAGAACGGCCGCTCCTTCGTGACGTTCTCGTCCGAAGCGCTGCGGCTCATGCTCGGGTACCCGTGGCCCGGCAACGTGCGCGAACTCGAGAACGCCGTCGAGCGCGCCGTGACCCTCGCGCAGGGCACCACCGTGCTTCGCGACGACCTTCCTCCAGAGGTCCTCGGCGTGCGCAGCGGACCGCCGTCGGACGTGGTGCTGCCGCCCGAGGGCATCGACCTCGAGAGCGCCCTCGACGAGATCGAGCGGAGCCTCATCCGGCAGGCCCTCGAGCGCGCCAAGGGCGTCCGCACACACGCCGCGACGCACCTTGGACTCACCTTCCGTTCGTTCCGCTACCGCTTGCAGAAGCTCGGGATGTCGTCCGGCGACGCCGGCGCCGGCGACGGCGATGGCGATGAACCGGAACCCCGAGGACGCCGGTAGTTCGCGGGCGGGACTCGCGCCGCGGGGTCTCGCGATGGTAGGGTGCGAACGCAGCGCCTGCGCCGGTGCGGCGCGCGTCAGCACGGAGATACCGATGAACACCGCCAAGGCCGCTCGCGCCCTCCGCCCTGCGTCGCCGGGCATGACCCTCGTCGAACTGATGATGGTCGTGGTCATCCTCGGCGTCCTCGCCGGCATCGGGGCCTTCACGTACTCCGCATACCTCCGGCGCAGCCGTTCGCAGGAGGCGCGCACCCAGCTCGCCGCCATCGCCTCCCGCGAGGACGCGTACCGCGCCGAGTTCTCCACGTACTGCGGCGCAGGCAGCATGGGCGTCCCGTCGGCCCTCGGCGTCTCCAACGCGTGGCCGACCGCGGCGCCGTCCAGCGCCCGCGCGCCGTTCTTCACGAGCTCGACGCCCGCCGAGTGGCTGCAGCTCGGGTACCGGCCGACGGGTGACGTGCGCTACCGCTACGTCGTGCTCGTCGGAACCCCCCCGACCGCGCCGCCCAGCCCCTACGACGCGAGCTGGAGCGTCACGACGAACCAGGACCTCTGGTACGTGGCCGAAGCCTACGGCGACCTCAACGACAACCACGTCCTCTCGACCTTCGGCATGTTCTCGGGGAGCATCAACGCGCTCCGCATCGTGAACGAGGTCGAGTAGCTGCGGGCGCTGCGGCGATGCGTGCCGATGTCCTCTTCGGGGCCGTGGCCCTGGTCGCTGGCGCATCCGCGATCGGTCCGCTGCGCGTCCGGCTGAACCACCGCTACGACGAGCACCGCCCGGTGCTCGATGCCGCCGAGATCCCGACACCGATGGCCGCCCGCGCGGCGTCCCTCGGCCACGTCGAATGGCTCGCCGACGTGCTGTGGGTGAACGCGCTTCTCTATTACGGCGACACCATCAACGCGCACAGCCCGGGGCGCTACGTGGCCCGCTACGCCTCGGCGATGACCTCTCTCGATCCGTCGTTCCGGCAAGCGTATCTCTGGGCGGGCGTCGCCATGACCATGCGCACCACGGAGGTCGCCGTCGACGAGGTTCGCGTCGCGACGACGTTCCTCCGCGAGGGCGTCCATCGCTTTCCCGGCGACTCGGAGATGCACATGCAGCTCGGGGCGACGCTGGGCTTCGACCTCGGCCTCCGCTTTCCACGCGAAAGCCGCGAGCGTCGCGAGGCCCGCGCGGAGGCCGGCGAGGAGTTCCGTCGCGTGGTCGCCCTCGGCGAGGGTCCCGACTGGCTCTGCCTCACCGCGGCAACGTTGCTCCAGGAGACCGGTCGCAACGGGGCCGCCATCGAGGTGCTCCGCGACGGTCTCGTGCGGGCCGAGACGCCCGCCATGCGCGACCGCGTCCGCGATCGCCTCGTGGAGTTGCTCCGCGCCGACTCGGCCTCGGACCCCGGACTCGCGGGAGTGCAGGCCGTGGAGGCCGCGCGTGTCGCGGAGTACCCGTACCTGCCCACCCCGTTGTACCTCTTCGTCGGGCCCCGGCAGACGCCGTAGGCCCGACCCGAGGTCACTCCAGCGGACGGTTGCGGAAGTCCGTCGTGCCGCCGGCGGTGATCGTCACCGAGAAGGTCCCGCTCGACGCGAGCTCCTCGTTGCGGCAGTTGATGCGGTAGCTGCCGGGCGGCAGCGTCAGCGCGCGAGGCGTGCTGAAGGACGTACCCTGTCCAGCGATGGTGCAGTTCGACGCCGGACGCGTCGAGAACAGCAGACGGCCGGTGTTGCCGCCAGCCGCCGCCGCGGCGGGCAC
>CAIMWA010000276.1 GCA_903845045.1 uncultured delta proteobacterium
GACGCCAACGGCGACCTCGACGGCGACGGCATCACCTCGCTCTTCCGCCGCTCGGCCGCGCTCAACGGCGGCGAGATCCAGGGCACGCAGATCGCGATCACCAACGAGCTCGAGTGAGATCGAGGGCGTCCTCGCGGCGCCCCTGATCCGTTCATCGCTTCGATTCCCGTTCTTCCGGGCCGGCCGCGCAAGCGTCACCGGCCCGGAGGCCATTTTGCCGTCGCCATCGCCGCGATCGCCCCCCAACACACGAATGCACCGCCGCTCGCGGGAAACGGCAGCCCGCTCCGCCGACGCACACGGAGCAAGCGCAGGCAGACGCTCCTGCGGGTGTCTCTCGCCAGGGCCCTCGCCCCGGGGCCCGTGGACGACGCGCCGCCGGCGAGGCCGCCAGGCGAACCGACGTCGCCCCCGACGCGTGAGCTCGCCGACCTTTGTATGGGAAGGGATTCGCGGATCCCCCTTCGAGAGGGATCCGGCGAAGAGGGATGGGATCAGTTCGGGTATGCCGCCACGAAGGCGCGACCCGGCGTGCCGACGGGGGTGACCGAGCAGCCCGAGACGAGGGCCGGAGCGAAGGAGCCGTTGAGCGCGCACGTCGAAGCAGCGACGCTGATGCGGATGCGCCCGGCACCGCCGTCGCCGCCGGCGCCGCCCGTGGCGTAGAGGCTGCCCGCGCCACCCAAGCCGCCCGCCGCCGACACCTGCGAACCCGCAGCGGTCGTGACCGCCGGGGCCTGCAGGTAGATGAGGCCGCCGGAGCCTCCGCCCCCCGCCGCTCCCGGCTGGGGATCGCACCCCTCGGCCATGTTCGTGCCGATGTACGCGTCACCGCCGAGGCCGCCGTTCGCGAGAACGCTGCCGTTGATGGTGATTCGCGTCTGCGACCAGAGCCGGAGCGCGCCGCCGCCGCCACCGCCGCCGGAGGTCCCGCCGAAGGCCGGTCGGTTGAGGTAGTCACCGCTGCCGCCGCCGCCGCCCGAGCCGGGGTAGAACGTCGACGCAATGGCGAGGTCCGCTGCCGCGGCCGCACCGATGCTGCCGCCGCCGCCGCCGCCGACGTAGGACGCAGGCACTCCGGGATTCACCCCGGCGCACTGGGTCTGCCCAAGCGTTCCGTCACGCCCGTTCAACGCCGTCACCGAGCCGGCGCTTCCGCCGTGCCCGGCCGTCGCACCACCGCCGGCGGAGACGCCAGCGCAGTCCTGCTGACCGGGATAGGCCGCACCGAGCGCGCCGGGCCCCCCGCCAGCGAACCCTCCGCCGCCGGCCCCGTACGCACGATAGCCGGTGAACACGCCGCCGCCACCGCCGAACTGGGCCACCGGCGACGTGAACACGGCCTGAATGGTCGCGTCGGTGATGCACGCCGTGTTGCTCCCAACGCGGCAGGTGCCGGGCGTTCCCGCGGTGCCGCGGCCGTTGCCGCCGGAGACGCCGCCGATCCACTGGCAGGCGGGTCCCGGGGTCGCGGTGCGCGGGTCGCCGGTGTAACCGCCGGCTCCGGCGCGCCCCTGCTGCGTGCTTCGCGACGCGATCACGGACTGGCTGCCCGGACCGCCGGACACGTCGATGGTCCCGTCGACGACGACGTCACCAGTCGCCCGGAGATCGAGGGTTCCGTTGTCGGGTCCGCCGCCGGACAGGTACACGACGACGCCCCGTGGAACGTTGATCGTCGTGAAGTTGTGCACCCCCGGCGAGAGGTACGTGGGGTTCACCGTGGGGTTGAACGCGCCCTCCCCGCCGGTGCTCGGCACGCCGCACGTTCCCGCCGAGCAGGCCTGGCCGGCGGCGCACACGTTGCCGCAGCGCCCGCAGTTCCGGGCGTCGCTGGCGCTGTTCGACTCGCAGCCGTCGGCCGCGTTGGCGTTGCAGTCGGCGTAGCCCGCGACGCAGGCCCCGGGGCGGCACGCCCCCGCCACGCACGACACCGTCGACGCGAACGCCGGGGTGCATGCGCGGCCGCACGCACCGCAATTCGCGAGGTCCGTGGCGGCGTCGACGCAGGCGCCGGCGCAGCACGTCGATCCCGTCGCGCAAGCAGGACCGGTTCCGCAGCCGACGGAGCGCTGGCATCGCCCTGCGACGCACATGTCCCCGGGAATGCACGCGATGGCGCAGCTCCCGCAGTGCGCGAGGTCGGCGCGCGTGTCGACGCAGCTCGAGCCGCAGCACGACAGACCCGCAGGGCACGCCGGCCCGGTGCCGCAGCCGGTGCGAACGCATGCTCCGGCGGTGCACGTCGAGCCCGCCGCACACACGGTCCCGCACGCTCCGCAGTTCGCCGAGTCCGTCGTGACGTCGGTGCACGTGGCACCGCAGCACTGCTGGCCGGCCAGGCACGCAGGCCCCATACCGCAGCCCATCACCACGCCCTGGCAGACGCCCGCCACGCAAGACTGGCCAGCCGCGCAGGCGACGTCACATCCGCCGCAGTGCGCGGGGTCGCTCCGCACGTCGAAGCAGCCGGTGGAGCAGCACGTCTGGCTCGGCACGCAGGCCGGTCTGCCGTTGCAGCCGCCGGTGGCGCGGCAGATGCCCATGGCACAGAACCCGGCGACGCCGCAGGAATTGCCGCAGCCGCCGCAGTTGGCGCCGTCGAGGAACGGGTTCACGCATGCGCCGTTGCAGCAGACGTTGGGCGCCGCGCAGCCCGCGCACGCCCCGCCGTCGACGGGCGGAGGCCCATCGGTCGGGAACGCATCGGGGAAGATCGGAAGGTCCGTGGGCATCGGGAGGTCCACACCGATCGGAACGTCGTCGCCCACCGGAACGTCGGGCTGCACGGGTCCGTCGACGACGACATCACGCGACGCGTCGACGCGCGCGACGTCGCCGCTGTCTCCCCCCGCGGCGTCCGTGGCGGCGTCCTGCGACACCGGAACGTCGCCGAAGAAGAGTGGATTTTCGCTGAGGGGCGTGCGGCTGCACGCCGTCGCCAGCGCGCCGGCCAGCAGCACCCCGAACCCGATTCGCATCCCCGTCGTCATGGACTCTCCGCCTCTCGTGTCATCGCATCCACCAGCATCGCCCGCAGCTCCGGTCCGTCGAGGTGCTCCCGCGCGAGGAGCGTCGTCGCGATGGACTCCACCGCATGTTTCCGTGGGCCGAGCACCCCCCGCGCGGACTCCTCGGCCTGCCGCAGCACCGACGCGATTTCGGCGTCGACGGCGTCGGCCAGCCCGACCCCGAGTTCGCGCGGCCCGGACAGCTCCGCAGGCAGACCGTACTCGCCGACGGAGCGCCCTCGCCCCAGGGACACCGCGCCGATGCGCGGCGACATCCCGTATTCGACGACCATGGCCCGCGCGAGCTCGGTGGCCTGCGACAGGTCGCTCGCGGCGCCGGTCGAGAGATCGCCCAGGAAGATCGACTCGGCGACGCGCCCGCCAAGCAACGACGCGAGCTGCGCGCGAAGCTCGCCCTCGGTGAGCAGGTGACGGTCTTCTTCGGGGCGCTTCATCGTGTAGCCGAGGGCGCCGAAGCCGCGCGGAACGATGGATACCTTCGTCACCCGCGATGGACCGCCCAGGACCTCGGCCACCACGGCGTGCCCGAGCTCGTGAAACGCAACGCGCCGCCGCTCGTCCGGCGTCAGCACCCGGGAGCGGCGCTCGAGCCCCGCCGCGACGCGCTCCACGGCCTCCGCGAGGTCGGCCTTGGTCGCCGCCGATGCACCCCGGCGCGCAGCCAGGAGCGCGGCTTCGTTCACCAGGTTCGCGAGGTCCGCTCCAGCGTAGCCCGGGGTGTCCGCGGCGATGCTCTCGAGGTCGACGTCGGGCGCGAGGGACACCTTTCGCGCGTGCACCCGCAGGATCGCCAGGCGACCGCTGCGGTCCGGGCGATCGACGAGGACCTGGCGGTCGAAGCGCCCCGGGCGAAGCAGCGCCGCGTCGAGGATCTCGGGGCGGTTCGTGGCCGCGAGCACGATGACGCCGTTGTTCGTGGCGAAGCCGTCCATCTCCACGAGGAGCTGGTTGAGCGTCTGTTCACGCTCTTCGTTGGAGCCGAGCATCGCCCCGCCGCGGGAGCGCCCCAGCGCGTCGAGCTCGTCGATGAACACGATGCACGGCGCCTGCGCCTGGGCGCCCTCGAACAGGTCCCGCACGCGGGCGGCGCCGACGCCGACGAACATCTCCACGAACTCGCTGCCGCTGAGCGAGATGAACGGCACGCCAGCCTCGCCCGCCACGGCCTTCGCGAGCAGCGTCTTGCCCGTGCCCGGCGGACCGACGAGGAGCACGCCGCGCGGAATTCGCGCGCCCACGCGCTTGAAGCGCTCGGCGTCCTTCAAGAACTCCACGACCTCCTGGAGTTCGCGCTTGGCCTCGTCGACGCCGGCGACGTCGTCGAAGCGCACCGTGACGTCCTTCTCGCCGGCGACGCGTCCGCGGGACTTGCCGAACGCGAGCACACCCCCCGCGGGACCTTGCATGCGCTGCAGCACCCAGCGTCCGAGAAGGAGCGCTCCGAGCACGAGCGTGAGGGTCATGAGCAGCGTGGGAAGTCCGCGGTTCTCGGCCATGCCCTCGAAGGTCACACCGCGCTCCTCGAGCTGCGGTACGAGCTGCGGGTCGGGCACCCGCACCACCTCGAAGTCCGCGGTCGGACGCCGCGCCGGCGTGACCCCCGGGGCGGTCTTGAAGCTTCCCCGGATGGTGCGCTCGCCGATGATCACCGACGCCACCCGGCCCTCGCGCAGCCGCGCGCGAAACTCCGAGTATTTCAGCACGCGCGACGCGCCCGGCGCGAACTCGGCGAGCAGCAGCACCGTCGCGAGCACCATGGTGATGGCCGCGATCCAGCCCCGGGAACGACGCTCGCGCTCCTCGTCGCGCTTGCCGTCGGCCTCGCTCACGCCTCGCCGGCTCCCGCGAAGACCGGGAGCTTTCGCTTGACCGCCGCCGCACCGTGGAGGGCGAGCTGTCCGCAGGCGGCATCGATGTCGTCGCCGCGGGTGCGGCGGATGAACGCGCTGTAGCCGTCGGCGCGGAGGATCGTCTGGAACGCCTCCACGTCGGCGCGCTGCGGGGCCCGCCACGCGTTGCCCTCGACGGGGTTCAGCGGGATCAGGTTGACCTTCGCGGGCACGCCGCGGAGCAGCTTCGCGAGCCCGCGGGCGTGGGCGGGACGATCGTTGACCCCCGCGATGAGCGTGTACTCGATGGTGATGCGACGGCGGCGCGCGAGCGGATAGCGCCGCAGCGCGGGCATCAGCTCACCCAGCGGGTAGCGCTTGTTCACGGGCATCAGCGACGAACGGAGGTCGTCGTCCGGCGCGTGCAGCGACACCGCCAACGCGACCTCGCCGCGGAAGTCCGCGCCGAGACGCTCGATCTCGGGGACCAGGCCCGACGTGCTCACGGTCACGCGGCGCGTCGAGAGGCCGATGCCGTCGTGGTGGGTGAGCAGCCGGAGCGCGCGCGCCACGGCGTCGTAGTTGTGCAGCGGCTCGCCCATGCCCATGAGCACGACGTTGCGCAGCGCCTCGCCCTCTTCGAGGAGCGTCCGCCCGAGGAGCACCTGCGCGACGATCTCGCCGGCGGTCAGGTGCCGCTTCAAGCCCGCCACACCCGACGCGCAGAACACGCAGCCCATGGCGCAGCCGACCTGCGTCGAGATGCACTGCGTGACCCGCTTCGCCGGCGCCCGAGGCCCGGCCTCCGCCACTTCCTCGTCTTCGTCGTCGTCGTCGTCGGGCATCGGCGGAATGAGCACCGACTCCACCGTTCCACCCACGGGAAAGCCGATGAGCAGCTTCCGGGTGCCGTCGGTGGCGCGGTTCGCGCGATCGATGTGCGCGGGCATCGCCAAGCCCATCGCCGCGAGGCGGTCGCGCAGACCGCGGGACACGTCGGTCATGCCCGCGGCGTCGGCCACCGAACGCGTCTGGATCCACCGAAAGACCTGCCGCGCGCGGAACGGACGCTCGGACCAGGAGGCACAGAGCGCGTCCCACTCCTCGGGGAGCGACCCGACCGGGTCGCGAAGGATGTCGTGGGGCACGGGCGGCACGGGCTTCCTCTAACAGCGCCCGCGCACGCGGGCAATCACGCGCCGGCGCCGAAGACCCAGCGCCGGAAGAGCGTCATGCCCCGCGCGAGGGCCGCGCGATCGGTCCACTCGTTGCGCTGGTGGGCCTGGGACTGCGTGCCCGGGCCAAGGTTCACCGCGGGAACGCCCACCGAAGCGAAGCGCGCGACGTCGGTCCACGCTTGCTTCGACTCCACGCCTTCGACGCCGCACGCGAGCAGCGCGCTCACCTCGGGGTGGTCCTTGCACGGGGGCGCCGAGGGCGAGCGATCGAAGACCTCGACCTCGGCATCCCCGGCGACGAGCTCGATGAGCTCGGCCTCGGCGTCCGCGGGCGTTCGCCCTGGCGCGAAGCGGAAGTTCACGTTCAGCGTGAAGCGATCGGGGACGACGTTGCGCCCGCGGCCTCCCTCGGCGAGCGTCGCCGAGACCACCTCGCGGTATGGCATGCCGTCGAGGAGCACCTCGCGCGGAGCCCACGCAGCGAGCCTCCCGAGGAAACCCGCCGAGCGATGGATCGCGTTCTCGCCCTGCCAAGGCCGCGCGCTGTGCGCCGTGCGACCGCGAAAGTGCACCCTCGCGTGGAGGCTCCCCATGCACCCGAGCTGCAGCCCGTTGGAGCTCGGCTCGAGGCACACCGCGAGATCGGCGGAGCGCAGCGCGGCGAAGCGATCGAGCAGGTCGCCGAGGCGGTTCTCGAGGTACGGCCCCTCCTCGCGCTCGTAGAACACGAAGGTCGGGCGCACCCGCGGAAGCGCCCCGAGCGCGATCTCGTCGAGGAGCGTGAGCATCACCGCGAGGCCCGATTTCATGTCCGACGCGCCGGGCCCGTAGAGCCTCTCGCCGTCGACCCGCGGCGGCCCGTCGTGCTCCGTGCGGACGACGTCGAAGTGCCCTGCGAGCACCACCGAAGGGCCCTCCCCCGCGGCTCGCGGCGTGACCACGAGGCTGTGACCGTCGCGCTCCACGGCGATGGAGCCCGGCAGCGACCGCAGCTCGGCCTCGACGCGGTCGCAGAGCGGGCCTTCCTCGCCCGTCGCCGACGGCACCGCGCAGAGATCGAGGAGCCGCTGCTCGAGCGGCGTGATCGTCACACCGACACCTCGTGGTCGCGCAGCGCGCGCTCGAGCGACACCTTGCGGTCCGTCGACTCCGAGCGCCGGCCGATGATCAGCGCGCAGGGCACCATGAATTCGCCGGCGGGGAACCGCTTCGGACGCATGCCCGGGATGACCACGCTGCGGGCTGGGATGCGGCCCTTCCACTCTGCGGGCTCGGCGCCCGTGACGTCGACGATGGCCGTGCTCGACGTCAGCACGACGCCCGCGCCGAGCACCGCCTCCTGCTCGACGAGCACGCCCTCGACGACGATGACGCGCGATCCCACGAAGGCGCCGTCCTCGATGATGACGGGACGCGCCCCCGGCGGCTCGAGCACGCCGCCGATGCCAACCCCACCCGCGAGGTGCACGTCGCGGCCGATCTGCGCGCAGGACCCGACCGTCGCCCAGGTGTCGACCATGCTGCCGGTCTCGACGTGCGCGCCGATGTTCACGTACCCGGGCATGACGATGGCGCCCGGCGCGACGTACGCCCCGTAGCGAACCGTGCCCGGCGGCACCACGCGGACGCCCTCCGGCGGCTCCTTCACGCGGATCTTGTCGTTGAAGTGCAGCGGCCCGGCGCTCGTGCGCTCCATCGGGCGCAGCGCGAAATACAGCAGGATCGCCTGCTTCACCCACGGGTGCACGGTCCACCCCGCGTCGTCGCGGGTGGCGACGCGGAGCGCTCCGAGGTCCAGGGCTTCGAGCGCGGCCTCGACGGCTCGCACGCTCTCGGGTTCGCGAAGGCGCGAGCGGTCCGCGAAGACCGCCTCGATGGTGGGGCGCAGCCGCGCCTCGAACTCCTGCTGGGTGCTCATCGCCGGAGGGCATACAACCCTCGCGGCACCAACGGAAGCGCGCCCGCGCTCAGGGCACGCAGCCGTTCTCGCCGGGGCGGACGTTCGGGCAGATCGCCGCGGAGAACCGGCACTCCGAAGGGTCCGTGCAGCGCTGCACGCACACGAAGCCGAGCGACGGGGTCTCGGTGTTGATGCACACGCCGCGGTCGGGGCAGTCGTTGGAGGTCGTGCACGCGATGGTGCAGAGCCCGATCTGGCGCCCGTCGAGGCGGTTGTTGAAGCCCACGCAACGAGGCGTGACCTCGGCGCAGAGCGACGACGACGTGCAGGCGCCGTACGAAGTGTCGTTGCGGGAACTGCACATCGTGAGCGAGGCCGAGAGGAGTACGAGCCGAAGCAGCATGTTCGACGGCGGCACCATACAACGCGCGGCTTCGTCATAGGATGGGCCCCGTCGATGATCGAGGTGAGCCGCCTCTCGAAGCGCTTCGCAACGCCGGTGCTCCGCGACGTCTCGCTGCGCGTGCCGACGGGGTGCCTCTACGGCCTCGTCGGGCCGGGCGCCTCGGGCAAGAGCGTGCTGCTCAAGTGCCTCGCGGGGCTCCTGCGACCCGAGCAAGGGAGCGTCAGCGTGTGTGGCGCGACGCTCGGCGACCTCGACGAGGTGTCGCTGCAGGCCGTGCGCAACCGCATCGGGATGCTGTTCCAGAACAACGCGCTCTTCGACCATCTCACGGTGCGCGAGAACATCGCGTTTCCGCTGCGCCGGCGGGGCGTCAGCGACGAGTCCGAGATCGCGGCGCGGGTCGCGGACCGCCTCGCCGCGGTGTCGCTCGCGGGCTTCGAGGACCGCATGCCGGGCGGGCTCAGCGGCGGCCAGAAGAAGCGCGTCGGCGTGGCGCGCGCGACGGTGACGCGTGCCGAGGTGGTTCTCTACGACGAGCCCGCGGCGGGGTTGGACCCGGTGACCTCGCAGAAGATCTTCGACCTGCTTCGCGCGGAGCAGCGCGAGTCGGGCGCGACGGTGGTGATGGTGTCGAGCGACATCGAGCGGCTTCTCACGGTGACCGATCGCGTCGGCATGATGCTCGACGGCGAGCTGATCTTCGACGGCACGACGGACGAAGCGCTCACGTCGACGCACCCCGTGGTGAAGCAGTTCGTGCACGGCGAGGTCGACGGACCGTTGTAGTCTCGATGGGGTCCATGACGTCGACGGACGACAGCCTCGCGGCCCGCACCGGGCGCGCGCTCCTCGACGCGGCGACGGACGCCGGCGGCGTGTCGATCCTCGCCGCGCGGCTGCTGCAGCGCATGGTGCCCCCGCGCGTCGACGGACCGGAGCTGTGGCGAAACCTCCACCGCATGGGCGTGCGCTCGCTGCCCATCGTCGGGGTCACCGCGCTCTTCACCGGCGGCATCATGGTCATCCAGGCCGGCGTGCTGATCCGACGCTTCGGCGCCGAAGGCCTCCTTGGCTGGGGTGCCGGCTTTGCGACGCTGCGCGAGGTCGGGCCGATCCTCATCGCGCTGATGTTCTCGGGGCGCGTGGGCGCGAACAACACCGCGGAGCTCGCGACGATGGTGGTCACCGAGCAGCTCGACGCGCTGGAGACGCTCGCCATCGACCCGCTCGCGTACCTGATCCTGCCCCGCGTGATCTCGATGGTCGTCATGCTGTTCGTGCTGACCATCTACGGCGACGTGCTTGCCCTCGCCGGCGCGGCGTGGATGGGCCAGGGCCTCCTCGGCGTGAGCACGGCGACGTTCTGGAACGGCTTCCTCGAGACCATCCGCGTCTGGGACCTCGCCACCGGGCTCATCAAGAGCGTGCTCTTCGGCGGCATGATCGCGCTTTCGAGCAGCCACTACGGCCTCGCCGTGACCGGGGGAGCTCCCGGCGTCGGACGCGCCGTGAACGCTTCCGTGGTGGCCAGCGCCACGGGGATCTTCGTGGTCGATTACCTGGCGACGTACGTGCTCCAATGAGCGCCGCGGTGCGCGCCATCCTCCTCGACGCCCGGGAGCTGCAGAGCATCTTCCTGCGCACGCTCTACTGGTCCTTTCGCGGCAAGCGCGAGCCGGGCGACGTCGCGCGGCAGTGCTACGAGGTCGGCAACCGATCGCTCTTCTTCCTCATGGTCACCATGGGGTTCATCGGGATGATCCTGGTGTTCCAGAGCGGGCTGCAGGCGCTGCGCGTGGTGCCCGACCTGACGATGCTCGGTGCGACGTTCCTCGAAGCGTTGGTGCGCGACCTCGGGCCCTCCATCGGCGCGCTGATGCTCGCGACGCGGGTGGGCGCGGGCATCGCGGCGGAGATCGGCAGCATGGTGGTCACCGAGCAGGTCGACGCGCTGCGCATGTGCGGCGTCGACCCCGTGGACTTCCTCGTCGTGCCGCGCTTCGTGGCGTCGATGCTCATGACGACGACGCTCATCCTTCTCGCGGGGCTCGTGAGCTTCGCGGCGGGCGGCGCGACGGCGTGGTTCGTCTTCGACGTGCAGCCGCAGACGTACATGAACCTCTCGCTGCTCGACCGCGGCGACGTGATCATCGGGCTCTCGAAGTGCCTGGGATATGGCGCGGCGATCCCCATCGTGTCGGCGTGGTGCGGGCTCACCACGCGCGGCGGCAGCGAGGGCGTCGGAGCGGCGACGACGAGCGCCGTGGTCAACAGCTCGCTCGCCGTCATCTTCCTCGACCTGCTCTTCTCCGGCGCAGGCTTCGTGATCTTCGACGGGTGAGGCCGTGATCGAATTCCGAGGCATCCGCAAGACCTTCGGCCCCAAGACCGTCCTCGACGGCGTGGACCTGAGCATTCCCGACGGCGAGGTGTTCTTCCTCATCGGCGCTTCGGGTGCAGGAAAGAGCGTGCTGATCAAGCACCTCATCGGCCTGCTCAAGCCGGACTCCGGCGAGATCATCCTCGACGGCCGCGACGTCTCGCGCCTCGACAAGGACGCCCTCTACGAGGTGCGCCGGGTCTGCGCGATGGTCTTCCAGCACTCGACGCTCTTCGACTCGATGACGTGCGCGGAGAACGTGGCGCTCCCGCTGCGAAAGCATCGCGGCCTGTCCATGCGCGAGGCCCTCGCCGAGGCTCGCCGGCGCCTCGAGACGGTGCGCATGGAGGCGTTCGCGGACAGGTATCCGCCGGAGCTCGGCGACGGCATGCGCAAGCGCGTCGCCATCGCTCGCGCGCTCACCGTCGACCCGCGCTACGTGCTCTTCGACGAGCCCACGACGTCGCTCGACCCTGTGAGCGCCCGGCGCGTCGACCGCCTGATCCGCGAGCTCTCGGACAACCTCGGCGTGACGAGCATCGTCGTCTCGCACGACCTGCAGTCGATCTTCAGCATCGCCGACCGCATCGCGTTCCTCTACAAGGGCCGGCTCCGGATGGTCGGGACGCCCGCCGAATTCCGAGCCAGCGATGACCCCATCGTGCAGCAGTTCACGCGCGGCCTCGCGCAGGGTCCGATGGAGGTTTAGGCGGGCGTCGAAGCGTCGTACGCTCCGCGGGAGATTCCATGGCTGGTGCACGCTCCATCGAGGTGAAGGTCGGACTGCTCGTGCTCGGGGCAGCGGGGCTCCTGGCCGCGCTCGTGCTCGTCATGGGAGGCCTGCATTTCGGGCATCGCGTGCCCATTGCCGTGGACTTCAACAACCCCGGCGGACTGCAGGCGGGCGCGCCGGTGAAGATCGCGGGGGTGCGCGTGGGCGCCGTGGATCGCACGGAGTTCCGCGGTCCGCAGGTCGATCCGCGCACGGGCCGAAGCGCCCTGGTGCGCGTGCACGTCATGCTCGACGAGCGCTACCAGCGCGAGCTGCACTCCGACGCCGCGTTCTACGTCACCACGCAGGGCGTGCTCGGCGAGCAGTTCCTCGCCATCGACCCGGGCACGCCGACGCAGCCGCAGCTCGATTTCACGCGCCCGGTCGAGGGCATCGACCCTCCCCGCATCGACCTCTTCGTGGCCCGCGCGTACGCGCTCCTCGACGACACGGTCACCGCCGTGCGCGGCAACCGCCGGCAGCTCGGCGCCATGGTCGACGACCTGTCGGGGATCCTCCACGACTCCCGCGACCTGCTGCATCGCAACAGCGGCCGCATCGACGGCATCCTCGAGAACACGGACCGCGCGGTGCGCGACGCCGACGGCCTCGTCAACGCCGCCCGCGACCGCTACGTCGACGGCGCCCAGGTGCGCCGCATCGTGCAGCACGCCGACTCGATCCTCGCGACCCTCGACCGCGACGTGCCGCCGCTCTCGCGTGACGCGCGGGCGCTCGTGCAGCGCCTCGACCACATCGCCGCCGGCGTCGGCGACGGGCAGATCCAGGACCTGCAGCACGCGCTCCACGACGTTCGCACGCTCACCGAGCGGGCCAACGGCATCGCCGGCGACGTCCAGACGGTGACGACGCGGGTCCGCTCGGGCCACGGCACCGTCGGCGCCCTCCTCATGGACGAGGAGATCTACGACGACCTCCAGGAGATGATCCGGGACCTCAAGCACAACCCCTGGAAGTTCTTCTGGCGCGAGTAGCGCATTCCGGTCTTGCAAAAAGATTCCAGCTTGACCATAAATCGGTCCGTCCGTGCGGACGCCCGTAAGGTTCGGCGTCACGCCGCGAGGAGGTTGTCGCCCCGATGTCGCAGCAGCAGAAGGAAGACTCGGTCCTGTTCTCGCTCCGCAGCCTGATGGAGATCGAAGAGGATCGCATCAAGCAGGAGGAGGACGAGAAGCGGCGCGCCGAGGAGGGCGAGCGCATGCGTCTCGAGGACGCCCGCCGTCGCGAGGAGGAGGAGCGCCTCGCCAAGCAGCGCGCGGTCGAGGAGGCCCGGGCCGCCGAGGAGCGCCGCCGCCGCGACGACGAGGAGCGCGTCCGACGCGAGCGCGAGGAGGCGGAGCTTCGAATCCGCCTCGAGGCCGACGCGAAGCAGCGCGAGCGCGAGATGCAGCTCCGCATGGAGCAGGAGCAGAAGCTCGCGGCGCTCGAGGCCCAGAAGAAGACCGGCGTGCATCCGGGGCAGGTGGCCGCCGTGGTGTTCGCGGTGCTCGCCATCGCCGGCGCCGGCGTGTTCTTCGGCGTGATCAAGCCGCAGCAGCAGCAGCACGCCCTCGAGGCGCGACGAGCCGCGGAAGCACAGCGGGCCTCGGAGGCGCAGCGCGCAGAGCTCGAGACGGCGGCGGCCGACGCACGTCGACGCGCAGCCGAGGCGGACGCCGATCGACAGCGCTCCGCTGCGGCGGCCCTCCTGGCCCAGCAGACGGCGGCGGCGGCCACGGCCTCGGCGACGGCCACCAGCGGCGCACGGCCGGTTGCGGGTGCGTCGCGTCCGCGTCCCGCGGCGGCGGCGCGTCGTCCCGCGGCGCACGGCGGCTCGAACGAGCCCGATCTCGGCGACCTCGGTCTCTGATGCGTCGGCGCATCCTCGGCGTGCGCGCGGTGCAGGAAGCACTCGCCGCGCGCGCGTCGTCGATCGCGGTGCTGTACCTCCACGAGGAGGCCGCGAGCGGAACCCTTCGAGCGATCCACGTCGACGCCAAGAACCGCGCGGTTCCCGTGGAGCTCAAGAGCTCCGCGGAGCTCGACGCGCTCGCGGAGGGCGATCGACACCAGGGCGTCGTCGCGCTCGGCGCCGACGACTACGCGTACGCGAACTACGAGCAGCTCCTCGACGCGGCCATCGCAGGCCCTGGCGCCGGATTGATCGTGGCCCTCGACGAGGTGACGGACCCGCACAACCTCGGGGCCATCGTTCGATCGAGCGTCGCCTTCGGGGCACATGGCGTCGTGACGATGAAGGATCGAGCGGCCCCGGTGACCGCAGCGGCGGTGCGGGCCAGCGCCGGCGCCACGGAGCACGCGTCCATCGCGCGGGTCACGAACCTCGCCCGAGCCCTCGAGGCGGCGCGCCGCGCAGGCTTCGCGACGGTGGGGCTCGCGGCCGAGGGAGAGCAAGAGCTCCGGGACGTCGACCTCACCCGGCCCACGGTGCTCGTCGTCGGCAGCGAGGGCCGTGGACTGCGTCGGCTGGTGCGGGCCCAGTGCGACGCGTTGGCGCGCATCCCGATCCCCGGCGCCATCGCGTCGCTCAATGCGTCGGTGGCGGCGTCGGTGGCGTTGTACGAGGCCGTTCGGCAGCGCACGGCACGCTGAGCGCGCGGCTGCGATATTCGTCGCCGGCACGCAACCGGCTCGCCCACGGGCTCGATGAGGTCGGCGGAAGGAGATCCGCCATGACCCAGAGCCCGTTCCGCACCCGTACCCTCCCCTTCGGTTTTCCCAACGCTGGTCCCGCGGAGCCGCTCGGCGCCTGCGACGACGCCCCGGCCCGCTATTGCCTCCGTGCCGCGGCACCCGCCGAGGTGCTTCCGTGGCGGCCCGCTGCGCCGTCCGCGGCCCGCGCGCACGAGGCGTGAGCGTCAGCGCCTCTCGTAGGCGGCGATCCGCAGCACGCGTCGATACCCGTCGCGTTCGACCTCGAGCACCACCACCGACCGCCGTGACCCGCCCAGCACCGCCGCGACCGCCGCCGCATCGCGCGCCACCTCGCCGTCGACGGTCACGATCCTGTCGCCGGGTTGCAGCCCCGGGGCGGCTGCGGCGCCGTCCGCGGGCACCGCGCGCACGACGAGCCCGCCTGGAGCATTCGCGAGGGCCACGGCCTCGACGGGAACGGGTCGCCCGACGACGTCGGCTGCGGTCGCATCGAGTCGAAGTCGCACGCCGCGCACTTCGCTCCCCCGAACCACGCGCACCGCCACGGGCACGGCGACGCTGCGACCTCGGTACGTCGCGGTGACGCCCCGATCGCCCACCGGAACCGTCGGGAGGACGAAGCGACCCTCGCGATCGGACGTCGCGTGCGCCACGTCCTCGCCGTCGCCGCACGACACCGCGGCCCCCTCGACGGGATCGCCGCGATCGTCGATCACCTCGCCGCGCACCGCGCCGCCGCCCCGGAGCTCGACAGAGCCGAGGTCGTTCCCCGTCGCGGCGATGGTGAACGCGCGCTCGGACGGAACGCAGCCCGCGGCGACGACACGCAGCGTCGCGGGCCCGGCGCACAGGTGCTCCAACCGCAACGCGGCGCCGTCACGCAGCGCGAAGACCGCGGGGCCGCACGCCGTGCGCAGCGTGCCGCGGAGGGACTCGCTGGCGCACCCGTCGTCTCGCACCGACGCTCGGACGGTGCTGCCTTCGCTCAGCTCGACGCGGATCGGCCCCGAGAGCTGCGCGACGTCGAGGTCGAAGGGCGCGTGCTCCGCGTGGCGAACCGCGACATGGACCGCGCCGCGTCCGGCCACCGCGGCCGAGAAGGTTCCGTCGGTCGCGGTCGTTGCACCGACGGCCCCGGCGGCGCCGGCGTCGAGGGTGATGACCGTGACGACCGCGCCAGACACCGGGAATCCTCGCACGTCGAGCACCCTTCCCGTGACGGTGCGCAGCTCGCCGGCCAACATCAACGTGACAGGGACGAGCGCGCCGTCGTCGACGCGCACGTCACGACGCGCGGCGGGGCGCCCCGCCAGCCACGCCCCGACGGACACGGAGCCCCAGACCCCGACGAAGCGAAAGGTGCCGTCGCGCTGCGACACGGCGCGCTGCGGCATGGGGTCGGACTCCCCTCGGAGCTCTAGCTCCACCCCGGCGAGCGGATGCTGGTGCTCATCGAGCACCCGGCCGTCGATGCTCCCGCCAGGGTGCAGGACCACCGCGACCTCGGCCGGGCGCCCCGAGACCAGCGCCGCGGGGGCGGCGACGGCGCGAACGAAGCCCGGGTGCGTGACGGTCGCCACGACGCTGCCCGGAGGAAGATCGGCCACCTCGAAGCTTCCGTCCGGTCCGGTGTGAAACCCCGGTGCGTCGGCGGGTCCGGCAAGCACCCCGGGCGACGCCGGGATCGACGGAGCGCGCCCCGGCACGACGCCGAGCTCGCCGCGCGGGAGCAACGGCGCCCCGCGCCCCGACTCGGCGCGGAAGAGGGCTTCCTGGAACGCCTGCGTCGCGGCGCTGATCCAGCGTACGCGGCCGTCGAGGTCACGGACGGCGATCTCTACCGCTGCACCGACGACGGCCCGTCCGCGCGCATCGACGACGCGCCCGACGAGCGAAGCGCCGCGATCGAGGCGCACCCGGAGCTCACCGCCCCCCGGCACCGCTTGCACCGCGTCGGCGGAGGCGTAGCCGGGCTGCCGCGCCGACAGGACATGCGCGCGCGGGAGCAGCCCGTCGAAGGCGAAGCGTCCTTCGGCGTCGGCCTCGACGGCTCGCGGCGCCGCGGAGACCCCGTCCTCGCTGAGGGCCACGCGGGCGCCGGGGAGCGGCCGCAGCGACGCGCCGTCGACGACCACGCCGGCGATGCGACGGCCTTCCTGGAGCGCCACGCCAACCTCGCGCATCTCTCCCGGGTCGATCAGGAGCGGCGCGACGGGCTCGGCCACCCAGGTGCCTCGCCGCGCGCGGAGCTCGTAGACGCCCGCCGGGACCTCCGAGAGCTCCACCGTGCCCGCGGCGTCGGTGGTGCGCTCCACCGCTGGCCACAGCCCCGATCCCGAGACCGTGACCGTCGCCCCGGCGGCGGGCTCGCCCGCGGCGTCGAGCACCCGCGCGTGGACCGATGCCAGGGCACGAGCGGTGAGCACGAGCCCGCGCGCCGGGGCCGCGACGCCGATGCGATCGAGCGGCTCGAAGCCGGGAATGCGGACCGTCACGCGCCAGGTCCCGGCAGCGAGCCCCGCCAGCGAGAAGCGCCCGTCGATGCCCGAGAGCGCGGCGATGCCGGGGTCTTCGCCCGCCGTCGCGCCCTCGCGAGAGGCATGCACCTCGACGCCGACGAGGGGGGCGGTCCCGTCGGACCGCCGCGCCATGACGACCCCGTCGAGGGTCGCCGAGGGGCGCAGCGCCACCGCGATGGTTCGCCAGGCTTCGCGAAGCGTGAATGCGCGCAGCACTCGCGCGCGGCCGTCGGCCTCGACGCGTACCCACCACACCCCCCGCGGAAGCCCGTGCACCTCGAAGGCCCCTTGGTCGTCGGTGCGGACCGTCGCGACCGGCGCCGAGCGTCCGTCGCGCACGGCGATGCACTCGACGCGCGCGCCGACGACGCCCGCCCCATGCTCGTCGACCACGCGCCCCGCCAGCACCGTCGTCGGCTCTGCGGGCGCGTCGGAGCCCCTCGGGCTCGCCGCAGCCTCCACCACGACGACGCCGCGCCGGAGTCGCACCGCCGGCAGGTCACGGAGCGCGACGGCACACATCCCGAGCGCGAGCGCGGCGGACGGCAGACGCATCGTCGACGCTCTCAGCGACACCGACCGCCGTGCTATTCCCGGAACCACGAGAAGTCACTTGGCCCAACGCGACGCCAGCGCACGCCGCCCCACCGAGGGTCGCCCCCGGCGGGAGCTCCCCGCGAAGCCGTCGCCCACGATGCAGCGGCCGGAGGTGGTCCCCACGGACGCGCTGTGCTCGGTCTTCGAGGTGCGGGCGGAGCAGGCCGGGATGCGCCTCGACCGCTGGCTCACCGCCGAGCTCACGCGGCTGACCCGCTCCCGCGCGAAGGAGATCGTCGCGAACTTCGCGTTCACGCCCGCGGGGGTTCCGCTCGCTGCGTCGCATCGCGTTCGGACGGGCGAGATCGTGGCGGTGTATCGCCCGCGTTGGGAGGAGCCTGCGGCGCCCCGAAACGTGACGGTGCTCTACGCCGACGCCCACGTCGTGGCGGTGGACAAGCCTGCGGGGCTGCCGGTGCACCCGACGGCGCGGTTCCACGCGAACACGCTGACGTCGGTGCTCGGCGAGATCTACCCCGGCGAGCGCGTGGTGCTCGCGCACCGCATCGATCGCGAGACCTCGGGCATCGTGCTGGCGGCCCGCACCCGCGAGGCCGAGCGCCGTCTGAAGGCGGACTTCGCCGGGCGCCGCGTGTCCAAGACCTACCACGCGCTGGTGCACGGCCGCGTCGAGGCGGACGAGCAGATCGTCGACGCTCCGATGGCGCTCGAAGGCGGCGAGGTCGGCGTGAAGATGGCCGTGCGCCCGGTGTCTCGCGGCGGACTCCCCTCGAGAACGCGGGTCGTGGTCCTCGAGCGCTTCGATGGGTTCACGCTCGTCGCCGCGCACCCGGAGACGGGACGCCAGCACCAGATCCGCGTGCACATGGCGCACGTCGGCCACCCCCTCGTGGGCGACAAGCTCTACGCGCACGGCGACGACATGTTCCTCGCGTGCCTCGCGGCGCCGCCGGACGACGCGCGCCTCGCGCTGCTCCTGCTCCCGCGGCAAGCGCTGCACGCCGCGGCCCTCGACCTCGTGCACCCGGCGACCGGAGCCCCGCTCGAGGTGCGGTCGCCGCTACCGGACGACATGCTCGGGTTCTGCGCCGCGCACCGCTGAGCACGCTCGACCCCACCGCGCATCGATGCTAGGCCGCGGAACCGTGCATCGCTTCCGGACCACCCTCATCGCAGCGCTCCTGGTGGCCTCGTGCGCGACGCCGCGCAACGGCGTTCCCGCGACGCTCCGGCCGTTCACCGCGGAGCTCGGCCGCGCCTTCGACGACTCCGCCGACTTCATCGAAGACGTCGACGCCATCGGAGGCCGCGTGGCCTCCGACTGGAACCGTCAGATCTCGACGCTGGCGGCCGAGTCCGACCTCATCGTGTCGGTGCGGGTCGAGACGCTGACGCTCGGCGGCGACCACGACACCGCGCGCGCGTACCGCCTCACCGCGGCTGCGTCGCGCGACCCGATCCTGGGGACGCTGCCCAACGACCGTCGCGTCGACCTGCGCGTGACCGAAGGCGAAGGCGGCTTCAACGGCGTCGCCCAGAACGAGCAGCGGCTGCAGACCCGTCCGTACGTGCTCTTCGTGCGCTGGTACAACGACGAGGGCACGCCGCGGGCGCACTGGCACCTGTCCCCGGAGACGACGGCGCTCGTCGGGCGCGTGCGCGAGGCCAGCGGAGCGCTCGATCCGAACGCGCCCCGCGAAGAGGTCATCCGGCAGTAGCGAGCTCCGCGCCTGCAGGGTCTTCGATGACCTCCTGGAGGCGATGAAGCTTCGCGTAGATCCCGCCCTGCGCGAGGAGGCCGGCGTGGTCGCCCCGCTCGGCGATCTCCCCGCGGCGCATCACGATGATCTCGTCGGCGTGACGAATCGTGCTGAGACGGTGCGCGATGACGATGGCCGTGCGCCCGCGGAGGCTCTCCGCGACGGCGCGCTGCACCGTGGCTTCGGTCTCGGAGTCGAGGTTCGCGGTGGCCTCGTCGAGCACGAGCACCTCGGGGTCGCGGTAGAGCGCTCGCGCCAGCGCGATGAGCTGCCGCTCGCCGCTGCTGAAGTTCGCGCCTCGGTCACCGACGGACGCACGCAGCCCGAGGCCGCGACGGTCGAGGAGCGCCTTCAATCCGAGGCGCTCGGCGATGGCCTCGACGCGGGCGGCGTCCGGCGTGGCGTCGCCCGGAGCGATGTTGGTCAGCACGTCGCCGGGGAACAGGAGCACGTCCTGCGGCACCACGACGACGCGGCGGCGAAGCTCTTCCTTCGGGAGCGCGCGGATGTCGTCGCCGGCCAACCGGATCGCGCCGCCCTCGATCTCGTAGAGGCGCTGCAGCACCGAGATGATGGACGACTTGCCTGCGCCGGTCGGGCCGACGATGGCGAGCGTGCGCCCTCGCTCGACGGTGAACGCCACGCCCCGCAGCGTCGGGCTGTCTGCGCGGTAGGCGAAGCGAACGGCGTCGAATTCCACGCGGCCAAGGAGGGCCGCATCGCGCGCGGCCGGCGCTGCGATCCCGTCCGCGGGCTTCGGCGCGTCGGGCTCGTCCTTGTCGAGGACCCCGAAGACGCGCTCGGCGCCGGAGAGCGCGTTCTGGAGGATGGTGAACTTCGACGAGATCTCGCGCAGCGGCTCGAAGAAGCGCTGCACGTACTGCACGAACGCCACGAGCACTCCCAGCGAGGCCGCGGGCCTTCCGGCGCCCACGGCCCACGCGCCGGCGAAGAGCAGCGAGGCGATGCACACCGACGCGAACGCGTCGACGAACGCGTAGAGCATCGCGTCGTAGCGGATCGAGAGGAAGTTCGCCTCGCGGTACGCGGAGTTGATGTCGCTGAACTCGTCCTGGCAGCGCTGCTCCTGCGCGTAGGCCTGCACCACGGCGACGCCGGTGACCTGCTCGCTGAGGTACGCGTTCATGCGGGCGGTCTTCGAGCGAATCTCGCGGAACGCATCGCGCGCACGGCGCCGGAAGCGGTCGACGAGCCATGCCAGAGGCGGCACCGCGAGGAAGGTCAGCAGCGACAGCGAAGGCGACAGCGCAACCATCGCGACGACGATGCGCACGAGCGTGATGACGTCGCCGACGGCAGTCACCGCGCCCGACGCGAAGAGCTCGCCGATGGCGTCGATGTCGTTGGTGACGCGCGTCACGAGGCGCCCGATGGGCTGCCGGTCGAAGAACGCGATGCGCTGCCCTTGGAGGAAGCGGAACACCTCGCGCCGCAGCCCCGCCATGCTGCGCTGCCCGACGAGCTGCAGCAGGTAGCCGCTCGCGAAGCGTACGGTGAACTCCGCGACGACGAGCACCGCGAGGATCGCCGCTCCGCGATGCACGGCCCCGGTGTCGCCGCGACCGACGCCGTCGTCGATGATGGACCGCATGATGCGCGGCTGGGCGACGAGCAGCTCGGAGCTCACCGGCAGGAGCACCAGCGCCACGGCCAGCGCCGTGCCGAAGGGCCGCACGAAGGGCCACAGGCGCGCGAGGAGGCGCCGGTCGTAGGTCTTTCCGAGGGCGGCCTCCTCGTGGAACTCGCGCTCGGCCTGGGCGGCCGTGGGAGCGGGCTTCGTCGGTTCGCTCACAGCGTCTCGAGCTCCGCCTCGATGGCCTGACGTTCGGCGAGGCGCGCGTAGATGCCGCCCTTCGCGAGGAGCGCGGCGTGGGTCCCCTGCTCGGCGACGCGCCCCTGATCGAGCACGACGATGCGATCGCAGCGCGCCGCCGCCGACACGCGGTGCGTCACCATGACGAGAGTGCGCCCATGGGCCGCCGCGTCGATGGCGTCGAGGATCGCGGCCTCGGTGCGCGTGTCGACGGCGGAGAGCGGATCATCGAGGACGAGCACCTTGGGCCCCGCGAGGAGCGCCCGCGCGAGGGCGACGCGCTGCTTCTGCCCGCCCGAGAGCTGGACGCCGCGCTCGCCGACGATGGTGAGCACGCCCTCGGGCATCGCCTCGATCTCGGAGCGAAGCTGCGCGCCGTCCAGGGCCTTGAGCACCCTCGCCCGGGTCTCCGGCGCGTCCGGGTCGCGCTCCGAGAAGGCGACGTTGCGCAGGATCGTCGTCGAGAACAGAAACGGCTCCTGCTGCGCGAGACCGACGGAGGCGCGGAGCGTCGCGAGGGGGATCTGCGTGATGTCGTGGCCGTCGAGGAACACGGCGCCGCTCGGGGTCTGCAGCATGCGCGCGAGGAGGCGCGCGAGCACGCTCTTGCCCGCGCCGGTGCGGCCGACGATGGCGACGCGCCCGCCCGCCGGGAGCTCGAAGGAGACTGCATCGAGGATGCGGCGTCCTTCGATGTCGAAGGAGAGCTCCCGCACCGACACGGCTCCGACGAGGTCCGCAGGCGCGACGGGCAGCGCGTCGCGGTCGTCGACGTCCGGCTTGGCGTCGAGGATCTCGAGGATGCGCGCCACGGACGCCCGGCCGCGCTGCAGGATCGACAGCAGGAAGCCGAAGGCGATGGTCGGCCAGGCGATGAGCGCGAGGTGCGACTGGAACGCGAGGATGTCGCCGACGGTGAACGTCGTCGGGTCGGTGATGATGCGCTCGCTGCCGATCCACACGACGATGGTCGACGCTGTGGCCGCGCCGAGGCCGAGGACTGGGAACATGATGCCGCGGAGCCGGGCCAGCGCCAGGTTGGCGTCGAGGGAGCGCTCCACGTCGGCGTCGAAGGCCGCACGCTCCGACGGCTCGAGCCCGTAGGCGCGCACGACGCGCATGCCCGAGAGCACCCGCTGCACTCGGTCGGACATCACGCCGAGGGCGTCCTGCGCGGCGCGGCTGCGGGAGAACATGCTCCCCGAGAAGCCTCGGGTCATGAACGTGAACACCGGGAACGGCAGCAGCGCGAGCGCCGCGAGCTTCGGGTTGCGGAGGAACAGCAGCGGGATGTTCACGGCGTAGGCGAACGCCGCGTTGGCGAGGTTCAGCAGCCCGAAGCCCACGAGCAGCCGCACCTGCCCGAGGTCGTTGGTGGCGCGCGACATGACCTCGCCGGGGCCGACGCGCTGGAAGAACGCCGGTCCGAGCTGATGGAGCCGCGCGAGCATGCGCTCGCGGAGCGTGAATTCGACCTGCCGGCCAGCGTTGAAGATGCGCAGCCGCGACTCGACGCGAAACCATACTCCCACCGCAGCCAGCGCCGCGAGCGCCCCGGCGAAGGCGGCCGCCCGCCCCGCATTCGAAGCGCGCAGCGCGTCCGAAGCGCCACGAATGCACTGCGGAATCGCGCCCGCGCTCACCGAGCTGAGCGCCAGGAAGACCACCCCGATGACGACCTCGCGGCGCTGCTCGGCGACCATCGAGCGCAGCAGCGCCCACACGCGGTCCGGCGGCTTCGGGGAGGTCACGCGCTCAGCCGCCATCGCCGCACGTCGAAGCCGCGGCGTCGAAGCTTGCGCCGGCGTCGGTGACCGGCGCGATGGGGATGCATCGGCCGTGGCCATCGCTGCCAACGAACGCGAGGTCGCAGGAGTAGTATGCGGGGCAGTCCCGTACGTCGTCGCAGGCAGGAACACAGCGCGCCGACCCGCACCCGTCGCGTACGCACGCGCGCCCGCTGCAGTCGATGCTGTCGCGGCACTGCGCCACGCAGACCGGAGCCGACTCGCCGAAGCACGCGCCGCCCCCTGCGCTGCACGATCCATCGCACGCGGGCTGCAGCCGCGGTCGACAGACGCGAACGATGTCGCTCTCGACGCCGGACGGAACGCCAGCCTCGTCGAGCCCCTGGAAATTGAAGCGGCCGCAGATGTCCGTCGCGGCACAGTCCGAGTTCGAACTGCACCGGTCGACACAGACGGAGAGGGTGTCCGTGCGCTGGAGGCAGAGGCCGCTGCGGCATTGTGACGGCGCCGTGCAGCGCGCGCCAGAAGCCGAACGACCGTCGTCGCACGCCGAGCCCAAGGCCAGCAGCGCGACGATCCACGCAGCGCGCGCGCCGCTGCGCGACGGTCCGGGCATGATCAGCCCGCGGAGCCGGCCTTGTCGCGGGCGTCCTTGAGGCGCGCCGCCTTGCCTTCGAGGTTTCGGAGGAAGTACAGCTTCGCGCGGCGGATCACGCCGTGGGCGACCACCTCGATCTTGTCGATGCGCGGGCTGTGCACCGGGAAGATGCGCTCGACGCCGACGTTGTACGAGACCTTGCGGACCGTGAACATCGAGCCGATGCCGTTCTTGCGGACGCGGATCACCTGGCCCTTGAAGACCTGGATGCGCTCCTTCTCGCCCTCAGCCACCTTGTAGTGGACGTTGACGGTATCGCCGACGCGGAACGGCGTGAGCTTGTTGTCCGCGATGCGCTGCGTGTGAAGCGCCTCAATCTTGGGATGCTGGCTGCCCATGGTCTCTCTCGGATGGCGAGCGGTCGGCTCGCAAGGGGAGCGCAAACAACCACTCCGGCGTTGCGATGTCAAGCGTCGGAGGTGCGCGGCGGCGGAGGCTTCGGCAGCGGCAGGCGGAGTTCCTTGAGGGCCGCCTCGCAGTCCTCGACGAGGGCGCGGTTGTCCGTGGTGCCGGCCTTGGTGAGAGCCTCGCGCAGGTAGCGACGCGCGCGGTCGCCGTGCCCTTCGAGCGCAGCCAGTCGTCCGAGGAGGAAGCGCACCTCGATGCCGTCGATGGGAAAACCCTGCGTGTCGAGGGTCTGCTGCGCCGCCTCGAGGCGCTTGCGCGGTCCCTCGCGATCCGCAGACTCGCGAGCGGCCTCGAGGAACGCCATGTGGGCGTCCGCAAGCGCCGCGAGGCGAAGGTAGCCGCGCGTCTGTGCGAGGGCCCTCGCCTCGGCGAAAGCAGCGAACGCGCGCGGTGCGTCCCCGGCCCGCCACTCCGCCTCGCCGAGCACCGCCGAAGCCGCGCAGAGGCCCAGGGCGCGATCGAACTCCCGCGCCAGGTCGACGGCCTCGCGGGCGGCCGCGACGGCAGCCGGGAGGTCGCGCACGCGCAGCAGCACCTCGGCCCGGGTGCGGGACCACTCGACACGCACGCGCCGTTCGATGTCGTGCGACGCGCACAGCGCCTCGATGCGCCCGAGGGACGCCCGCGCGGTGACCGCATCGCCGCTCGCCGCCTGGCACCGCGCCGACGCTGCCAGCGCGCGCACCTCCTCGCCGGCGAGGCCGAGCTCCGCGGCCACCCGCGCGGCTTCGTCGAGGTACTTCTGCGCCTTGGCGAACTCGCCGCGCTCGGC
>CAIMWA010000277.1 GCA_903845045.1 uncultured delta proteobacterium
CGCCGCCGTCGCCGCCGACACCGCCGCCGCCGTCGCCGTCGCCGCCGCCGCCTACGCCGCCGCCGCCGCCGACACCGCCGCCGCCGTCGCCGCGGCGAAACAGTGCGCTCTCCTTGTGCGGTTGCGCATCCCGTTCCCCGTAATTCATACGCTCTTTAGCCGAGAGGAGGGGTGAGAATGCCCCCGAAGACGTTCGCCGAGAAGCAAGAGGCATGGGACAAACGCTTCCTCGACATGGCGCGGCTCGTCGCGGCGTGGTCGAAAGACCCCTCGACCCAGGTTGGCGCCGTCGTCGTCGATCCCGACTACCGGGTGCGCGGTATGGGCTACAACGGCTTCCCCGCTGGGATCAAAGACGACGAGCGCTTGCACGACCGACCGGCCAAGCATAAACTCGTCGTCCACGCCGAGACCAACGCCATCGCCACCGCCTGCCGGCACGGCGCGAGCTTCCTCGGCTGCACCCTTTACGTCACGGCGCCGCCCTGCTCTTCCTGCGCTGGCGTCATCATCCAAGCGGGCATCATCCGCGTCGTCTGGTGCGGGGCGTTGCGCGCCGACTGGGCAGAGAGCGAGGCTCTTGCGCGTTCAATGTTTGCCGAGGCTGGGGTCGAGATCGAGGCCGGGGACGGTCGGCACGACGGCGTATGGGGTGCTCTTGAGGCTCCGGGCGAGGGGAGGCGGGCATGAAGGCGTGTGACATCGAAACCGCCATGGACGAGGCTGAGCGGTTCGTGGACAGGGCACGTAAAGCCTTGGCAGAGCATGCGGGCGACGCCTTTGGGCTGGCGGCCGGGTCAAAAGCTACGGGCGCCCTCCGGCGGGCAAGCCTAGATCTGACCCGGGCGCTGGCCGACCTGCGCCGAGCGGAATAGAAAACGCCACCGTATAGCAGCGGTCGGCGGGCCGGGGAAAAGGCGGGACAATCCGCTCGGTTGTGTAGAGTGACGGCGAAAAGCGCAGTACGCACGGACCCGGCAAGCCGCCCCGGCCAACATCATTCATGGCGTTTCTGTGCGAAGCGGCGAACGAGGAAAGAGGCTGAAATGGATTTCACGAACGTACACGGCGTCGATCTGCTCGCCGCCTTAGGAAGCGACGCTGACGTGTTGGCGTCGATCCCCGAAAAGAACCGCAAAAAAGGCGTCGAGGCCGCAACCAAAGCGCTGGGCTCGATGGTGCGATCCCGGGCGGCCGGCGCCTTCAAGGCGCTGGTGCTGGGCGACTTGGAAACCTCCCTCGAGACGGCGCTCATGTGCTACGGCGACCGGCCTGCTGGCGACGCTGAAGCTGGCGATTGGGACGCCGCGGTCGACACGATGGCGGGCGACATTTGGAAGCCGTGGCTCGGCGTCTTGAGCGCGAAGTGGCTGGCCGACCACGGCAAGACCGCGCTGCACCTGCCGTCCCAGTGCCATGCCCTGGCTGCCCAGTTTGGCGCCGAGATGTATGACACCGTTGTCGCCCCGCACGCCCCTGCGCTGTTCGCGGCGCTCGGCGTGACTTCTGAAGCCCTCGCCGCCCACTGCGCCCCGGCCCCCGAGCCCAAAGTCGAGATTGCCGCGCCGACCGCCGCCGAGATCGAAGACGCCGGGCGGAAGGGCATGGTCCATCTCGTCGCTCTCGCCAAACCCTGGACCGACGAGTACGACGCTTACGAGCAATACACCTTTTTCGAGGGGCTCGTCGCCGGCCCAGATCCTGTGTCAGGTACAGCCCCCGACCTCGTACTCAAGTGGGCGAAGTCTGCTGGCCCCGGCGTGACCGGCGACGATATCGCCGCGTGGATGCTGCACGAGTTTAACGAAGTGCCGTTCGGCGCCCCCGTCCCCGAGCTTCCGAAACAGCCCCTGGCCCCGCCGCCGGTTTCTAAGCGCAGCCGGGCCAAGGCTGACGGCCCTGATTTTGCGGCCTTCGTCGACCGGATATCAGGACTGTCCATCACTGATCACCAGATGGCTGAAGCCTTCGCTTGCTCCCGGGCGCAGATCAGTAATTTCCGATCGGGTAAAGCCCGCTGGACGCCGACCGACGAAGTGCGCGAATACGTGGCGAGGCTCTGCGAAGACCGCGCCGCCGGGCTCCAACTGGTGGCCGAGGAACTGCGGGGGGCCATGTAATGGCGTTCCTGACCGAAGACCAAGCGGCGCTGAAATGGTGCCCGAAATCGCCAGCGGACGCGGATAGCGGGGGTTGCATAGCGAGCGACTGCATGGCCTGGAGGAGCGGTCCTGACGTGTTCCGTGAGACGCCCGGGGGCTGCGAGCGGATACCGAGGGGCTATTGCGGGGCGTTCGGAAAACCGAGCTAAACGGATGACCCTCGTCGTCGGCATCGATCCAGGCTTGTCAGGCGCGCTCGCCCTGTGGGATGGCGCCACCCTCGACATCGTCGACATGCCGACGACAGTCCGCCGTATGTCAAAGAAAGACCGGATCGATCTCGACATGGCCGGCCTCAACGCTATCGTGTGCGGCTTTTGGTCGCGGGGCGTCGGGCTGGTCGTGATCGAGCGGGTCGGCGGCATCGCAAAACAATCGGCCTCCGCCAGCTTTAATTTCGGCTACGCCTGCGGGCCGCTGGCGATGGCCTGCGTCTGCCACGGCTTGCGTCATGAGTTGGTGCCGGCGCTGACCTGGAAGGGCTTTATGAGCGTCCGAGGCAAGCGGGCGTCGGCCGTCGGTGGCGAAGCCACAAAGGCCGAACGCGACACCGCGATCCTTGAGGCTGGGATCGCGGTGTTTGGCCGAAGGCCCGAGTTCCACGGGCCGCGGGGTGGACTGAAGATCGATCGCGTCGAAGCAGCGTTGATCGCTGAATACGGAAGGCGTCTTATCTTAGGGGGGAAAACATGAGCGTTGAATACAAGCCTACCAACCCGAAAGACAGTGTCGGGGTGAAAAAAGTCCCGTTCTCGACGGTCCCGATGCCAGTCATCGCTGAGGTCGGCCTTGCGATGCTTGAGGGGGCGCGCAAGTACGGCCGCCACAATTACAGAGACGGCGGGGTGTTGGCGAGCGTCTACTTTGATGCCGCGCTGCGGCACCTGACGGCGTGGTGGGAGGGCGAAGACCTTGACCCCGAGAGCGGCTTGTCGCACATCACCAAGGCCATCGCTTCGTTGGTGGTGCTGCGCGACGCCATGAGGCAGGGGGTGCTGGTCGACGATCGGCCGCCGGCCTGTTCCGCCGGGTGGGTGGAGCGCTTGAACGCGAAGGCTGCGGAGATCGTCGAGCGCTACCCGGACGCCAAACCCCCCTACACACAGGCCGCGTGCAAGAGTCCGTGGACGCCAGCGCAAGAGCAGGCGATGCTCGACGCCTTCGAAGAGGGCCGGGAGTTTGAAATCGCTGAGCGTGCACGTGTCGACCGTGCTTTCAGCCCCACTATGGACGCTGCGCGCCCGGCCTCCCCAGTGTCGCCGACCTCAGAGTTGTCAGCGGGCCAGCGTTTCGAGACCGAGGCGTTGAAGCCTGCGGCCAACGCCTCTTTTGTCGGCGGCGATGAGTGCGGAACTCCGATGTGCCGCGCGGAGGCATGACATGGGCCGCGCGACGGAGGCTGACCTCTCGAGCCTTGAGTTGACCTTGTCGGACCTCGCCGAAAAGTACGGGGTGTGCATGTGGACGGCAGGGCATTGGCGTCGGGCGTGGAAGCGAGAGAAAAATCTGGATCGCGCGTATCGGCGCGTAGACGACGCAGCGCTGAAAGCGCTTCACGCCAAAGGCAAATCTGACGGAGAGATAGGGCGGATTTTAGGGCACGCCAGCGGCACCATACGCCACGCGCGTAAGCGGCTCGGCCTGCCGCCGCACTTCGCTCCGGGGACACGACGCGCTAAAGCCTGAACACTAAACCATGGGGGTGGTAATGTTTGGTCTACCGGTATCCGCGAACTCTAATCCAGTCATCGTGCACTTGAGCCCGCGCGCTCACACAGTCCTCGCCGACGGCGTTCCGCTGTTGACTGTGGCGCCCGGTGTATCACGGGCGTATGCGGCCACGGCCAGCGCTCTCGTCCTCGAGATGCTGCACTCCCGGCCCGACGTGGCCGCCGCGCTAGCCGCCCTGGCCGTCCTGTCTGCGCAAAGCCGCGCCCACGGATGAACCTTATGCCGCACCAGGAGGCCGGCGCAGAGTGGCTCGCGCCGCGCCTCCGGGCCGGGCTTTTCGACGAAATGGGCGTCGGGAAGACAGCAACCCTAGTCCGCACCATCAACTTGATCGCCGGGCAACGCGGTGTCGTTATTTGCCCGGCGATGCTGAGGGAAAACTTTATCAAAGAGTTCCGCCAGTTTTCGGCCTACCCGCTGAAACTGTGCAAAGGGCGCGACATTCACGACTATTCTGCGTGGAGCAAAGGTGTGTTTGACGTGCTTGTGACATCGTACGAGCAAGCGACAAGGTGGTGGCCGCATTTCCGCAACACAAAACAGCGGCTAGATTTCGTCGCGATGGACGAAGCCCACTATCTGAAAAACGCTGAGGCCAAGCGGTCGAAGGCTATCCTCGGTTATCAGGCGAACGGAGAACACGGATGGGTGTCGAGGGCAGATCAGGCGTGGTGGCTGACGGGGACGCCGATCCCGAACGATCCGATGGATTGCTATACTTTTCTGAGATTTGCTGGGGTCATGCCGCTAACTCCAGCGCAATTTTGCAACAGGTACTTCCAATCAGAAGACACACGGTACGGCACAAGGAATGTCGTTCGGCCAGAATGCGCGGGAGAATTGCGAGCCCTCCTAGAGAACAACTCGATTCGCAGAACAAAGAAAGAAGTTGGGCTTAATCTTCCGCCCATTTTCTTGACTGAGGTCATCGTTGATGGCGACACGACAGAGGTTACAAAACTCGTTCGGGCGCATGAGGGCTTGGAGGCTGCGATCGTCGAAGCCCTTGAGCAAGGCGGATTGTCTTTTCTTGATGCGCAACACATCGCGACACTCCGCAGGCTTATCGGCGAGGCGAAAGCCGTCCCCTACGCCCACATGCTCGTCGAAGAGCTACAGCAAACGACGGAGAAGAAAGTCGTCTTCGGGGTCCATATCGCTGCGCTGTCCACTGTCGCGAGTATTTTACATCGCGCGGGCGTCGGGTACGTTCACGTTCAGGGGAGTACCTCTGAAGCGGGACGCCAAGCAGCCATCAAAGCGTTTCAGAACGAACCGAACTGCCGGGTGTTCCTCGGCAACATGAAGGTGGCGGGCGCAGGCACAACACTAACAGCGGCCTGTGAACTCGACGTGCTAGAAAGCGAATGGTCGCCGGGCGTAAACGCGCAGGCGTTAATGAGGGTCCACAGGATCGGCCAAACACGCACAGTGCGCGGGCGGTTTATCTCGTTGGCTGACACCTTGGACGAAACAGTCACGGCGATTGTCTGCCGCAAGGTCGCAGCGATCGCCGAGGTCGAGGGGTTTGAAATGTCGGCCGCCCCTACGATTGCATCTTGACAGGCCGGCGTTAAGTTTCGTAAGAAGTTCACACAAACCGAGCGGAGTTTCCATGTCCACCTTCACGTTTTCCACCCAGGATCACGTCCTGGCCCAAATCCTCACCAAGGTCATCGGCGCCCACTACGACGCGGCCCAAGAGCGGCATGACGAACTGCGGGGCGTCCCCGCGTCCCCGGTCGCCCGGGCGCCGGCTGATGTCGCCGTCGCCGCCCCCGTCACCCAGGCGGTTCCGCCGCCGGCCGCTGCCGACGTTGTGCCCCCGCCCCCGCCGGCCGCCGTTGCACCCCCGCCGGCCGCCGCCTCCCCCGTCAATCCGCCCGCCTCAACTGGCGCTTCGAGCAGCCAGCTCGTCGCAGCTTTCGGCGGCTATAACAAGAAGAACGGCGTCGAAGCCGGCAAGGCCCGGCTGCTCCAGTTCTTCGAGCACCACCAACTCGCGCTGGGCGCCGCCGGCAAGCCGTCGATCCCCGGCGTTCCCGAAGCGCTGTACGGCACCTTCCTGTCTTGGTTCGCGTAAGTGGCGGCCGAAGGGCACGCGCCGTTTTCCGCCAGTTCAGCGGATCGGCGCGCCCTTTGTCCGGGGTCATGGAGGGCTGAGCAGGAAGCGCCAGCAAAGCCCTCCAGCGCCTACGCCGACGAAGGGACTGCCGCTCACACCGTCCTTGAGTCCCATCTAGGGCAGGGCCTCCGCGCTGTCGAGGCCCGGCTGTGCCGGCACCTGGACGTTCCTGACGACATGCTGCCGGCGGTCCAGGTTGCTCTCGACTACGTGTACGGCGTTCTCGGCGCCGAGCCCGGCGCTCGGTTGCTGATCGAACAGCGGGTTCAGTTCCCGTCGGCCTACGCCCCCGACGACGTTTGGGGGACGCTGGACATCGGCATCTGGTCCACTGACGGCAAGCGCCTGTGGGTGGCCGACTACAAGCACGGTGCGGGCATCGTCGTTGATATCGTCGAGAACCGCCAGCTTATCCAGTACGCGGCGAGCCTCGTGCTGGGCAGTTACGGTTCGGTGCTGCCCGAGGTCATCACCCTGGTCATTGTCCAGCCGCGGGCGTTCGGGAGCGATCCGATCCGCGAGTGGACGATCGACCTTGAGACGTTGCTCGACCGGGCGTACCGGTTGGAGATGGAGATCAAGGCGTGCCTTGAGCCGTCGCCGCTGCTGGTTCCGGGGGAAAAGCAATGCCGGTTTTGCGGGGCACGCCCCGGCTGCCCGGCGATCGAACGCAAGGCGCTGGCCGTGGCCGGCGAGGCGTTTAAGGGCGTGAAGGACTTGAAGACTGTGGCGCTTCCCGCCCCGTCGTCCTTCGGCCCCGAGCGCATCGCTGATATCCTCGCCGTGCGCGATCTCGCAATCGACTGGTTCACGGCGGTGTCCGAGTACGCAGCAGCGCAAGCCAAGGCCGGGGTCGTGATCCCAGGCTGGAAGCTGGTCGCGGGCAACAGCCGGCGGCGATGGGACCAAGCGCCCGAAGTCACGGCGGGCAACATTATCGCCTTGAGCGACGGCGCGCTGACCGAGGACGACGTTCGCCCTCGCGGGCTGGTCGGCCTCGGCGACGCCGAGCGCCTGCTGAAAACAGCATATGCAGCCAAGCATCCGAGTCTCAAGGCAAAGGAAGTGGCTGAAAAAGTTACCACTGACATGGCTTTCCTCACCGTCAAAGAGGCGAGTTCGTCGGTGTCTCTAGTTCCGGCCAGTGACAGGCGGCCGGAAGTCCGCGCGACTGTGGACGCATTCAAGTCTGTCGTCGCAATCCCCTCCGAAGTGAAGGAATGAAGATGTCGAGCATTATGAGGGACAGCCAAGTTACCGACGATTGGCTGCGTCAAGTCATCGCCGCCAATCCGCCCACACGCCAGCCTGACACGACAGGCAAGACGCCCGGTTGCATCACGACCGGCCCCGTGCGACTGGCGTTTTGCGAGCACCCGATCGGCGGCTTGCTGCGGCCGAACGCTCCGAAGCCCGACCAGTCGGGCAAGGTCAAGAACCCGAATTTCAACACCTCGGTGCTGTTCCCGCCGGGTTTGGATTTCACCCCGATCGTCGGCCTCTACAACGAAGCCCTCCAGAAGTGGTGGAGTGACAAGTACGACGCGGGCACCCGTGAATACCTCGGCCTGCACAGCCCGTTTCGCGACCAGAAGGAAAAGGCGGAGTACAAGGGGTACACGCCGGGCGGCATCCTCATGCAATGCTCGTCGCAGTTCAAGCCGACTGTCGTCGACTCCGCGATGAACCCGATCGTCGACGAGACCCAGCTTTACGCCGGCATCTGGGCGATCTTGTTGCTCAACGTCTATGCCTATGGCCGCAACCCGCCGCAGCCCAAAAAGGGCATCGGCTTCGGTCTCCAGGCCGTCATGAAGCTGGACAACGACACGAAACTCGGCGGCGGCGGCGCGGTCGACGCGAAGACAGCGTTCGGCGGCGTCAACGTCGTGGCGCCCACTGTCAACCCGGCTTCTCTGTTCGGCGCGGCCGGTGGCGCCCCGCCCCCGCCGCCCGCACAACAGGCTCCGAGCCCGTGCTTCGTCTGCGGGTCGCCGATGGCGGCCGGCGCGGCGGTGTGCGGCGTCTGCGGCTCTCCGCGTTGAGAGGCCGCGGGTACGGCAGCGAGGCGGCGTTTCTCCCGCCGCTTCGTCTTCGCCAGCGGGCTGTGCGCTTGCTTGTAAGCGCGCAGGTCGCACGAGCCCTGCGGTCCGAGCAGCACCGCGATCCGAAGTACCGCCAGGTCGGTCGACCAAAGCCCTAGGGGAGAGATGGCCGTGTTGAGAGCCCACTTGGATTTCGAGACGGCCAGTCCCCAGCCGCTGGGCGCCCAGGCGAGCGTCGGGGTGTATCGGTACGCCGAAGACCCTGACACTCGCATCTGGGGCTTCTGCTGGCGCCTGGGCAGCGGGGGAGTATTTCCCTGGTATCCAGGCGACCCGGCGCCCCGCCCGCTGCTCGACCACATTGACATGGGCCGCACGATCGTCGCCCACAACGCGCCGTTCGAGTTCAACATCTGGAACACTGTCCTCCCTCGGATCGAGCCGACATGGCCGCGCCTGTTGCTCGGCCAGATGAACTGCACGATGGCTCGGGCGATGGCTCTCGGACTGCCCGCCGACCTTGACAGGCTCGGGAAAGTGCTCGGGACAGCGAACACGAAAGACGACTACGGCCATAGCCTTATGCTGAAAATGGCGAAGCCGCGCGGGAACGACATTGAGGGGGGCTACCTGTGGCACGACGACTCCGTCGACATTAAGTATCTTATCGAAACGTATTGCGCCCGTGACGTTCTCACTGAGTGCGACATCGACGCTAAGTTACCAGATTTGTCGCCGAGTGAACGCGATCTTTGGGATATCGACCAAAAGATAAATATGCGCGGCGTTGGGATAGACGTGGTGTTTGCCCGCCGCGCCGTCGCGCTGGGCGATATATCCGTAAAGTTCGCTGACCAAGAAATGCGGCGGTTGACAAACAACCAAGTCAGTCGCTGCACAGAGGTCGCAAAGATCGTCGCGTGGATCCAGAGTCGCGGCCTACCGGCTACGACGCTACAGAAGCACGAAATCGACGAGTATATCGCTCTCGCTGAGTTCACCGAAGACGACGCCGTGAGGCAAGTCGTACAGTTGCGGCAAGCGGCGGCAAAAACTTCGACGGCAAAGTACGCGAAGATGATGGCGTGCGCCAACAGCGACGGTAGGGTGCGCGGGATGCTGCAATACCACGGCGCCCGGACGGGCCGGTGGTGCCTAACAGGCGATCACGAGGTGCTGACGAGGGAAGGCTGGTGCCGGCTTGATGAATATTGGGGCGGAGCGATAGCGTGTTGGAGCCCTGACGGCGCTATGGCCTTCCTCGACTCCGAGGCTAATGTTTTTGAGTTCTCCGGGGAACTCACCCGGCTGCACAACTTCCGGATAGACCAGACTTCTACTGACGACCATCGGATGCCGGTGTTTCCGCGCTCGGATCGAGGCGGTAATTTCACGGTACGTACGGCGGCGTCGGTGAAACAGTACGACCGTATCCCCGTCACAGGGATGATGGCCCGTCCTGCCGGCATTCCGGAAGTCATTCTGCGGATATTAGTGATGGTGCAGGCTGACGCGCACTACCACGCGGACGGAGTTCGTTTCTCCTTCAAGAAGCCGAGGAAAATATTCAGGTGCGAGCATTTGCTTCGCGCCGCCCGGATAGGCTATAAAAAGTACAGCAAGCACAGCGACGGGCGCACTTCCATAGAGATCGTCAGGAAGAACGTCCCACATTGGCTAGCCGTATTTAAGGACAAGAAATTCAGATGGGACTGGTTGGACTGCGACGCCGACGTGTTCTTCGAGGAGTTGGCGCTGTGGGACGGTTCGCAGTGCGGCCCGAAAAGCGTTCAGTACGGCACTAAGGTCAGGAGTAACGCAGACTTCGTGCAGGCGTTGGCTCACACTTCGGGGCGCGCTGTGCGCATGAGCGTAAGGACTAGCGCGGAGCGAGGCAAATCCCACTGGTCAGACATGTACGTTGCCAGCGTCTGGGACAACCCGGGGCCTGCGGAATTGCGGTTTGCCGGAAAGAGCGCGGCGACTTCGACGAAGGTTCCGTACACCGGCCTAGTGTACTGCCCGACTACGCCGACAGGGTTTTTCTTAGTGCGTCGCGGCGAGACTGCGTGGGTGACGGGAAATTCAGGGAGGGGTCCGCAGCCACAGAATTACCCTCGTTTTGACCACGAGAACGCCGACGACGTTGCACAAGTCGAAGCGCTGCGCCTCGCGTTGCTGTCAGCGAAGCCTGTTGCCGTCGTTCACGAAGAGTTACGCGCGGCTTACGGGCCAGTCCTTCCGCTTTTAGCGAAGGCGCTGCGCAGCACATTTGTCACGCAATCCGGGGGGATGTGATGTTTGTCGGCGGGGACTTTTCAAACATCGAAGGCCGCGTCAACGTGTGGCTGGCTGGCGACACTTGGAAACTCGATGCTTTCCGGGCTTACGACGCTGGGCTTGGCCCTGACCTTTACCGAGTGGCGTACGCGAAAGCGTTTAACGCCTTGGTCGAAAGCGTCACCAAGCCGCAGCGCCAGATCGGGAAGGTCATGGAACTGGCCTGTTTTTCACGAGGCGAACTCGTCCTTACCGACCAAGGGCTAGTCCCCATAGAGCACGTTACCCTAGAGCAACGTGTCTGGGACGGGGTTGATTTTGTTAGTCATGATGGGGTAGTGTCGAAGGGTATCAAGGAGGTCATTCGGTATGACGGGCTCACGGCCACCCCAGATCACCTCGTTTGGACGGAAGGACAGGCCAGTCCGGTTCCCCTTGGCCTCGCCGCCGCCCGCCGTCTCCACCTCCTTAAATCCGGAGCAGGTGGGAACCCGGTACGGGTGGGTGGAGATTACGGCTCCCGAGCGCAGATACACGAGGTCGAAGTGGAGGGATGCCTACGTCGCAGTCCGTTGCGCGGGGTGCGGCCGAGAGGGATGGATGCTCTTAGGGAACTTGACGAGCGGCAAAAGCAAAGGATGCCAAGCGTGCTCTCAGGCGAGAAAAGCGCCTCTGTGGCTGGACCGGCGCGTGACCTCGATGCGCCAGCGTTGTACGAACCCGAAAGACTCGGGGTGGGAGAACTACGGGGGGCGCGGGATCGAGTTCAAGTTTGCCTCGGTGACCGAGGGCGCTTTGTGGGTGATGCACAATCTCGGTCTGCACCGGGACAAAGACCTGGACCGGGTGGACAACAACGGCCATTACGAGGCGGGGAACCTTCGGTACGCCACGAGGTCGCAAAACATGTACAACTGCCGCCTTACGAAGTTGACGGAAGAGGACTTCGAGTGGGCGCAAACTGTGAGCCCGCTGGGGGTGTCGAAGACTCGGCAATACATGGCTCGGGGTTACACGAGGGATTGCATTCTTGGCGTGGCCGCGATGGCGGTGATCGAGAAGCGGAAGAACTGGAAAAATATCAAGGCGCGATTGGAAAAGTTGCTGCCTACGACATCCTGAACGCCGGCCCGCGCAACCGCTTCACCGTCTCCGACGTGCTCGTCCATAACTGCGGCTACCAGGGCGGCATCGGCGCCTTCATGAAAATGGCCGCCGACTACGGCGTGACGCCCTCGATGCTTGGAAAAGCCGTGTACGAGGCGGCTGACAGCGCGACCTGGGACGCTACTGAAGCGCTGTACGAACACGCGCCCGACAAGTACGGCCTTGGGCCTAAAGAGTGGACGGCCATTAAGATCATTGTCAAAGGCTGGCGGGCCGCGCACCCGAAGACCGTGGCCTCCTGGTGGGCGTATCAGAATGCGGCGATTGAAGCGGTTGGGATGCCGGGCCAAGTCGTCGGAGTCGAAGATGTCGCCGTAAGCTACTACTCGACGGGCGAGTATCTGTTCTGTTTGCTGCCGAGCGGTCGCTGCATTTCGTACGCGCAACCGTACATCAAAGTTGAAGAAGTGACGCGCGTCAACAAGGAGGGCGAAGAGTACACCCGCATGGAGTCGAGCGTGCGGTTCTGGGGTATCCACAGCGTTTCAAAGCAGTGGACGTGCCTCGGCCTGTACGGCGGCCTCCAGTGCGAGAACATCGTCCAAGCCGTGTCCCGCGACATCATGGTTGAGGCCATGAAGCGCGTCGAGCGCGCGGGATACCCTTTGATCCTGACCGTCCACGACGAGCTTCTCGCCGAGCATCCGAACCCTGACGTTGAAGAGTTTGAGCGGCTGATGTCTGTCGTCCCGTCCTGGTGCGCGGGGTTACCGCTGGCTGTGAAAGCGTGGACCGATACGAGGTACGTGAAATGACCGAAGACCAGAAAACCCTGGTTCGGACTCTGCGCAGGGCCGGGGTTAACCCGCTATCCATCGCGTTCGACAACAACCTCCCCTACGCGGAAGTGTATTGCTTGGCGGAAGACGACGATAAGCGCAGGAAAGAACGAGTCAAAACGGAGCGTGCGGCACACGACGCAGCCAAATCGGCGGCTAAGGCCGCAGAGGCTTCCGCCGATGTCGCAGCCTTAGCCTCCGTGAAAGCCAACGAGAAAGCGGAGTACGAGCGCCTGCGAGGACTCGGATCGTCAAGTCTTGACGAAGCAGCCACGTGGCGGTGCAGGTGACGGCGTACTACAACGAGATTGATCCGTTCGCCGCCGATTGGTTGCGCAACCTGATCATGGGCGGTCTGCTGCCCGAAGGCGATGTCGACGAGCGCGACATTTGGGACGTTTGCCCGGAGGATTTACGTGGATACACTCAGTGCCATTTCTTCGCCGGCATCGGCGGCTGGCCCCTCGCCCTTAGCCTCGCCGACTGGCCCGTCGACCGCCCCGTGTGGACCGGCTCATGCCCTTGCCAACCTTTCTCCCAGGCAGGCGCGAGGCGCGGGTTCGCTGACGAGCGGCACCACTGGCCCGCTCTCTATCATCTTGCCCGGGAGTGCCGTCCTCCAGTCTGCTTTGGCGAGCAAGTTGCGAGCCCAGACGGACTTGAATGGCTCGATCTTGTACAAGCTGACTTGGAAATTGCGGGTTACGCCTTCGCAGCGGTCGATATGGGCGCTGCGGGCGTCAGCGCGCCGCACATTAGACAACGACTGTGGTGGGTGGCCGACGCCAACGACGAAGTTAAAGGCGGGAGGCGAGTACAAAGACTCGGAGAAAGCGATAGCGCGAGCACTTGGCCCTCACGCCAACGACCTCCGGGATTTCGCCCACTTGGCAGGTTGGCCGACCGCGACCACTCGGGATTGGAAGGACGGGGGTTCGGTTGGGACGGTTCCGGACGCTGGATTGCTCGGCCGGGTGTGCTGGCGGGCGCCTGGGACGACGCTGAGTGGATCGCCTGCTCAGACGGAAAGTCCAGGCCAGTTGGCGCCGGAGTTCGTGTGTTGGCTCATGGGATACCCGGCCGTGTGGGACGCCTTCGCGGCTACGGTAACGCCATTGTGCCGCAAGTCGGCGCGAAATTCATAAAAGCCTTTTTAGACACGGAAACCCGGCGATGATTAAAGAGCGCGAGCAATTCAAATATCGCATCGCCCTCAAGACCCTTGAAAGCGCAGGTGTCGGCGTTGACGTGTACATTTCTGACATTTACCATCGCATGGTCGGCGCGCACAAGCGAACAACGCCAACACAAATGCAGATGTATGTCGGGGCCGCGATTTCCTACGCGAACCGAAGGTTAGTCGATCATGTCATTGTGCCCGGAGAAAAGAAGCGCACCTACCGTATTGTGCTAAAGCCGATCGCCTAACGCACGGGGTTTCCAATGCCAAAAAGCATGTTGGAAGTCGCGCTCCGTTGGGCGCGTAAAGGCTTCAAGGTCTTCCCTCTCGTAGAAAATTCAAAACGACATCCGTTGATTACTGACCCGTACGGGCAGTCGACGACTGACGAGGCTGCGATCCGCGCATGGTGGACGTGCCCGGTGACAGGCGCGGAGCGCAGGCACAACGTCGCGATCGACGCAACAGGGCTGATCATCGCCGATGTTGACGTTGGCAGTGACCCGAACATCGGGAGCAACGAGTACTATAAGCTCGACGGTCACGACTGCACCCTTGTCGTCAGGACCAGGAGCGGCGGTCACCACTATTTTTTCAACGGCTACGACAGTCACTCGGCCACAAGGTTGCGCCCGAACTTTGACGTGAAGTCGCACAACGGCTTCGTAGTGGCCGCCGGGAGCGTGGTGGACGGCGTCGAGTATGTCGTCGAGGCCGGTGCCGACCTCGACCGCGAGAGCCTGCCCTGGGTTCCCGCTGGGCTCGATGCCGCCACACAGATGTTCGACCCGAACCGGGCGTCGAGCGAAGCCGTGGAGTGGACGGAGGGCGTGGTCCCCGAGTTGGATCGGCCGAGCCACCTCAGGAGCGCCGTGGAGTGGCTCAAGAGCGCCCCTGGTGCGGTCGAGTTCCAGGGGGGCAACGCCCACACCCTGAAGGTCGCGATGGCACTGGTGCGCGATTATGCGCTGTCTGAGGACGCCGCCCACCGGCTCATGCTTGAGGACTGGAACGCCAAGTGCTCGCCGCCGTGGAGCGCTGACGAACTGCGCGGACTGGTGACAAACGCCGGCAAGTACGCATCAGGCAAACTCGGGTCGGCGCTGCCCGAAGCGCTGTTCGCCGGGGTGGCGCCGATCGCAGCCGAGTACGAAGGGGGGCAGGCGCCTGCGGCCACTGTAGCGCCGCCGACGGTCATCAGCGCCACGCCGTTCGTCTGGCGCGATCCGGCCGCCATACCGCCCCGCGAATGGATTTACGGCCGTCACCTGAGCCGGCAGTTCACCTCGATGACCATCGCTCCGGGCGCGGCCGGAAAAAGCTCGCTGCTGGTGGCCGACGCCTTGGCGATGGCAACTGGCCGGGACTTGACCGGCGCCGCCGTTGTTGGCGGCCCGAAGCGTGTGTGGCTGTGGAACCTAGAAGACCCGCGGGACGAACTGGAGCGGCGCATCGCCGCCACCATGCTCCGTTACGGGATAACGGCGGCAGACATCGGGGACCGGCTGTTCCTGGACTCCGGGCGGCAGCAGGGCTTGTGCATCGCGACGCAGGACCGCAACGGTTTCACCATCCTAGAGCCCGTTGTCGACGCGCTCGTGGCCGCGCTGAAAGCGCGGCGGATCGACACGTTGGTCATTGACCCCTTTGTATCCAGTCACGGCGTCAACGAGAACGACAACAACGCTATTGACACCGTGGCTAAAACGTACGGGCGCGTCGCCGAACTAGCGAACTGCGCTATCGAATTAGTCCACCATTTGCGGAAGATCGGAGACAACGAGGCTACCGCAGAAAGTTCTCGGGGCGCGGGGGCGTTGGTCAACGCCGCCCGGTCATGCCGGGTGCTGAACCGGATGACAAAAGACGAAGCCGCAATGGCGGGCGTCGAAAACCACCGTAGCTATTTCCGCGTCGGCGACGATAAAAACAATCTTGCCCCGCCGACAGCGGAGAGCGAATGGTTCCAGGTAGAGTCCGTTAACCTCCCGAACGGCGACAATGTCGGCGTCGTGGTCAGGTGGGATCGAGCCGTCAGCCAGGGCGCGCACTTGGCGAGCATGGCTATGATCCTCAAAGACGCCATGGTGGCCGAGGGGGCGGGCTCTTACAGCGTGTCGGCGGCTATCACGCGCCTGCAACTGTCTGATCCGGTGTGGCGGGGTAGAACGACGGGAGTGGCGCGGGCTATGCTTGAGCGCGAGTTTACGCCGGGGGTCAAGGCCGGGAACGACATGGTGACGTTCAGCCGGGACGGGAAGAGAGAGGTCGGCCTCCGCTTGGTGAGGGAGGGTGAAAGGTAGGGGGAGTGTCGGGCGGTCCGTTCCTATAGTCAGCGTTCGACCCAGCGGCCTGCAATTTCGTTGACGGCCTGCAATTTCGTTGACGGCCTGCAATTTCTGGCGCCACCGGGCACGTCCGCATCACCGAGACTGGCGCGGCGGTTCTGCGCTACGCCTGAACGTCCACAATTCCCCGGCCCTTGGAGGGCCACAAAATGAAAAAGTCTGAAATCGTAGTCGGGAATGTTTACGGGAACGGCAATGGAGCGTGGCGAAAAGTCATAGCTGCTGGTCCTGAGTACGTTGCATATCCTAGTCAGGTCGAAACTGACAATCTACGCTATGCGTTGGTCACCGTCCGCAGATCGGGACCAAAGCGCAGCCCTGACAGCAACTGCACAAGAGCGTCTTTTGCCTCTTGGGCAAAAACTGATGGCACGGGAGCCCCCGCCGAGGTTCTGAGGGCGCTCTCTCGATAGCCCCGGCTGGCGCGGCTGGAACGCCTATTTTATCGGCTCCGCCTGGGCTAACAGGGCGGTCTTGGCCGCGGAGCCGGCTGACGATCCGAAGTAATACGCGAGCACGAGCATCAGGGCAGCGTCGAGCGTACGGAGGCCGTCAGTGACCTGGGGCGGCACGCTGGAAGCGAACATCACGGCGGCATAGGCGGCCACCCAGGCGACGAGGACGACGATAGCCAGAGCCCTGGGCGCCCAGTCTTTGACGCTCATCTCGCGCTGGCGGGCGCTGTCCCTGTCCTTAACGGCGAGGGTTTCGAGGTCAATGCCGGCGGCGGCCAGCTTCTCGGCGTGGGCGAGATCGGCTTGGTGCAGCGCGACGAGCTGATCGGGCGTCGCCGTGGCGGCGGCTGCGAGGGCCACCTGTGCGCGGGAGGCCAGCGGGGTGTCCTCGGGCGGGGTGAGGCCGAACTGCTGCTCCAGGGCTGACACAGCGACGCCAGCGAGGGGTCCGAGCGGCCCGCCCACGGCGGTGCCAAGCATCCCGGCGACAGTGGGGGCGGCTTGCAGCAGAAGGTCGAAGCCTTGGCCGGCGAGTTTCGAGAGGTCCATCACAGGCTCCGGAGCGAAAGGGCGAGGCAGGCCATCAAGCGGCGGGACCAGCCGAGGCCATAGCGGGTGAAGCCCGGCAGCGAGCCGTAGCGCAGGGCGCGCCGGGCGGCGAACTCGACGATGACGTCGACGAGGGGCACCTTGGTCAGCGCCGACAGAGTGGCGGGGCCGATCGCGCCGTCGGCGGTGACCCCGAGGACGGCCTGGAGGCTGCGAGCGGCGTAGCCGCAGCCCTGGTTGACGGCGGCGTCGAAGTAGACGATCGCCAGGGCCGGCGGCAGTTTGTCGGCGTTGCTGCCCAGCCAATAGACCTCGCGATAGATCGCGATCGCCGCCTCACGGGTGAGATTGCGGATGTCCACGTCAGGGTGGCTCTTTTTGTCGATCCCAAAGTTGGTCTCGCCGCCGGGATCGTTGGGGTCGTTCTCGTACCCGCCCTCTCGCTGCAGGACGAAGGTAACGGCAGTCGTGAAAGCGTCGTCGGACATTTGGAAGCCTTCGGTCGGAGCCAGAAACTACACGGGCTGGACGTGGCGCGCACGCACCCTATAGTACGAAGACGCCGATCCGCATATCGTGATGGAAGTACCCGATATTAGCTTTGCCACGGCCTTATACAGTATGTTGGGGGCAAAACCCCCTATGTCGTAAGTGCCGGCCGCAGTACTCGTATCCTGCACGGTCTTCTCGTAAGTGCCCTTGTACGCGATGGATGTCCCGCCCCCGATCGTGCACTCTAACCGGGTGTAGCTCAAGACGGAGTAGGAGGCGCCGTTGTCGTACGACACCAGCATCTCTATGTCGGCTGCGGCTGCGCCCGAGGCGCTTGTCAGGTAATAATCGAAGCTCACATTAATCTCCCGGAGAAGATCAATGTTTTGCACCAGCGTAACGTAGGCTGCGCCATCAGTCGTAATGTCGGCGTAGCTTCCAGACGAGATTACTTGGTCGCCGCCTGTCTTCTTCAGCTCCGTCCATTGCCTACCAAACTGCCCCCCGTACAGAGTAGCCCTTACCGCGCTGCCGTTTCTGGTCGTGAGCAAATCAATAGTGCTATCGCTGGTTTCGTTGTAGTTAACGACGACGTTGGCGGCGCCGAGCTGGGCGCCGATGTTGGCTATCTGCCAGTACCTGACATCGTAGCGGTTATTGCCTCCCGCGTCTTGGACTAGGGACGAGGCGCCCCCGAGGTCCACGTTAAAGTAGTTGCCCGTGCCGACGGTAACTTTGATGCACCTGGCCGCGGTGGGGTCGGTCCACGCTATCCTGACGTTGCCCGTACCGGCTATTGGCGCCCCAACAAACGTGACGCGAACGTTCGAGCAATGTACGTTCGTTGTGCCAGCCGGGATGTTTACAGAGCCGCTGTCTGTGTTCGCCAGAGTGTAGTCGGTCGCTATGGCTTTTTTCGACCAAACACCATTGGCGTCTTTAGTGTAGACTTTGATGCCGGACTCTTGCCACAAGTAGTTGCCTGCGCCAAGCGCCAAGTCGAACGCTACTGTACTGCCGTCACCGTTGTACGAACCGCCGCCCGCCGTGATCTGCCCGTACAGGATGCCGTTGAAATAGCAGGCTTGCGGCTTGTTAGCTACACCCGTGTCGAGCAAGCAATACCTGGGGTAACCATTCGTGGGGTTAGGGTATTTCGAAAGGCCCACCGTGATATTTTCAAAATGATTCAAAGCGTAGCCTACGCTGGCAGCGTCACGAGTGATGCCGTCAACGAAGTCTTGGATGTAAAGGTTACGGAACGTGCAATAGTTACTAGGCCCCGTGTACAAGCCGCAGGTTACGGTTGCAACAGCGGACACATCAGCGTTGCCCCGCAGAGATAGGTCGGATACCATGACCTGAGTGGTGTTAGCGGAGGGATCGTTAAACACAAACCCATTGGTGTCAGCGGTAAACCTAAGCTGACAGGTATACATTCCGCCGCCGATGACTTTCGAACCGCCATACAGCTTCAGCGCCGCGCCAACCTTGTAGTAGCCGTTGCCGCCGCCGGCTTGCGTCGGAGGGTTGGGAATGTACACCGACTGGTCTACAACTTTAGAACTCGCGCGGTAGCAGGCGTCAATGGTGGCTTGGATGGCCGAGGCGTTGTCTGTCACCCCGCTATCGCCTTTCGCGCCGAACCACAGTACGCTGTAGGGCAGTCCATCCGTGCTGCGGAGATACCGGTGCCCGCCAGCGTCCACGATGATCGTACCGCCGTTATCTGCGGAGGTGGTGTCAGACGCATTTAAGTAGAACGTTCCTTCGCCCCCGTCCATTCCTGAGTAGTACCCCTGCACGTACAAGGTCTGGGTGGGGTTCACGTTAAGGCGCAAAGCCGCGATGTTGGCGATGGTGGTAACGGCGGCGGGGTTATAAGCCATCCTAGTTATCCTTCACGTTACAGTACGTTCCACTGCGTACCGTTCCACACCATGGATATCGACCCATAAGCGCTTGTTACATAGACAGATGCCTGCCCGTCGATAGTGCAGGACGATCCGGTTATCGTGACGAAGTAAGTGCCCGCGTCCCCTTTGCCGTCTTTAACGGTGATAACCGTGCCAGGGGTTAGGTCGCTGGGCATCGTAACGGTGGTCGCGGCCCCGACCGTTTTGTTAAGCACCACAATGTTATCGGTGCTGGTGACGGCCACCCCTCCAGGTGCAGTAACCACACGCAAAGCCTGCAAAATGACGGTCTGGGCCTGCGATACAGGCCCCCAAATCGGCGCGCTACTGCCTTGGGACAGCAAGACTTGCCCAGTGGACCCAGGGCCGACGGCGCCCCAAGCTGAAGCGCCCCGAGCCAAAACCACGCCCGGAGTGCTGGACGCCCCGTCCAGCACTCCTGACGTTGTGGGTACGGCAGTGACGGCGCTAGACCCGTTCCCGAACAAATACCCTGTCAACGGTATGACGGGTGCGGCGCCGAGGGTCGCGGCCCCGCTATCGCTAATCGACAGAACGGTGGTCCCGTTGACCTTAAACTGGAGCGGGACGTGCGTCGCGCCGCCATAGGCCGTGTCCGAAAAGATCGCGCCGGTCGAGGTGTCGACGCCCATGCAAAAGGCGTTGTACGCCCCGGTGGTCGCGCCGCTGTTGATGCAGAACGGTGTTCCGCCAGAGGCTGTGACACCAAGCGTCGTGAGGTACGAGCCGACGGCACCACCGACCGATGTCCCAGCGTCACCGACAATGCCGTTCGTGACCCATCGGGCGGCATGGCCCGCTGTGACCGTGCCGCTTTGCTGAACAGACTGGGCGCCGCCTGAAGTCGGGGCGAACGCCAGCAGAACCGCCGCAAAAAAGGCGAGGAAGCGGTTGAACATGGTGGTTGCCTCGCGCTTGAGGGTCAGGTGAAGTCTTCGATCCAGAGGGCTTCGATCTGGAGCAGGGGCGAGGTGATCGCCGTGCTGTTCAGGTTGAGCACGAACTGCTGGGTGCTGCCGCCGCGCAAGGTCGGGAGCCGCGCACCCGGAACGGCCGCAAAGTTCCAATCCAGTGCGTTTTCGACAGTGGCCGCCGCCGTCGTCGCCAGGGTCAAGTACCCAGAGCCGAGGATCGCACCGGTGCCGCCGAGGGTCGGGTTGGCCGTGGTGTAGGCCGCAAGGGTCGAGGTCGACGCGCCATCAGCGGTGTCAAGCGGGGCCGCAACAGGCAGCGCCAGCGACGTGGCGAGGGTCGCCGAACCGATCACGGTCGGCGTCGGGCGACGGAGCAGCGTGATCGGCACGGTAATCAGAGTGCCGGCAGTGCCCGTGATGCGCAGGCGGGCCAGCTTGACGGTCTTTGCACCGGCCGCGATCGTGAAGAAATCGGTGGCACCGGCCGCGACGGGCACGAGGCCGAGCGAGGCCGCGGCGAACGAGGCGCGAGTGCCTTCGAGCGACGTGGTGCTGGTGTAGCTGCCGTCGAAATTGGGGATCAGGTCGAACTGGCGGATCAATCCAGTGGCATCCGCCAATGGCATAGTGGGGAGCGTCATCGGGGAGCCTCCGAGGTCAGAACAGGTTGACGTTTTGGAGCAGGCTGATCCGCTGGTTAGCGGTCAGTTGCTGGTTCGTAGCGGTGGTGGAAGCGGTCGCGGCGGCTGACGGCAGCCCGGCCACCAGAGCCAGGACGCTGGTCTGCGGGGGCGTCGGGGTCGCGGGGTTGACGATGTAGGCCATCAGTGCCGCCTCATGACGTAGATCAAGACCCCGTACAACGCGAGGCCGCCGAGTTCCATCGGCTTCGGGTCGGGGAGCATGGTCCATAGCAAATACCATGCGGATGCGACGTAGACCAAGGTTGTCAAGGACGCAATCGCGGCAACCGCGCGCTGGGACAGGGCTTTGAGCGCCATTAACAGCAAGTTGGTGGCAACGGCCTGCTGCTGGATCGCGGGGGAGGGCGGAGGCGCGACTTCGCGATCTTCGCCGATCTGCTGGAGGCGTGAAACGTTTGTCATGTCATTGTTCCCAGTTTCTTGAACTCGTCGAACGACTCGCCGTCGTCTTCTTCGGGCTTTTTGAGCTTCTTTATCCCGAGATAATACGACGTGAGTGTCTTAAATGCGTCTAACCGCTCTTGCGGTTCGTCAGATTGCAGTGCGTCGTCAGCGATGGCGTTTGCCAGTTCAGCAAGCTTTTCGCCGATTGTCGGCGCGGGTTTAGCTTTTGCCATCACTTGTCTTTCCGCTTACGCTTGTCAGTCTCGCCGCCTTGCGGACCCGCGGTCAAGACCGAGAGGGGCAAGCCGGGCAGGTTCGGCGCCGGGTGGAGGGCGTTTTCGCGGGCCACGGACCGGGCGCCCAGCCAAGCCGGCCCCGCCAAGGCGCCGAGGATGCCAGCTCCCTCGCCGACGCCCGTCCCGAACCCGCCGCCGAGCACCGCCGACGCACCGCTCGCCTTTGCCATGTCCTCAACGCTCCAGCGCTCCGGCGAGCGGCTGCTCGAGGGGGGCACGGTGAGGTCGTGGTGGTCATTGGCGAACATCGCAGCGTCCCGCATGGGTCCGGTCAGGCGGACGCCGCTGTCGAGATCGCGGCCAAGAACGCGGGCGTCTACGTTGCCGTTCGCCACGTTTGTAGCTTCCTTCAGCGTCTCGATCTGGGCTTTGACCCTTCGCGCGTCTTGGAACTTGGCGTAAAGGCCGGAGGTGGTCTTTGCCTCGGCGCTCACGCGGGCGAACAGGGGTTGGAGTTCGGCGATCTTTGCGTCGAGGGCGGCAATCTCCCCCGCGGCCCCTGCCCGACGCGCTTCGGACCAGTCAGGTAGCTTGTCGAGCATGTCTTGCTTCGCCGCGCGTTCAGCGGTCGTCTCCGCGAGTTGCTTGGCGTATCTGGCAGGGGCGTCCTTCAGCCCTTTCTCCAGGCCGTCCTCCACGGCGTCGGCGAGCGCGCGCAGTGCCCTCGCCTCGGCCTTCTGTGCGTTAACGTCGCCCGCCGACCGCAACGTGTCGCGCGCCCGGCTGCGCAATTCGGACATGACCGCGAGCGCCGTCGGGGTGTCAAGTTCGGCCCCCTGCCCGGCTACCGCGGTCCGAGCCTTGTCCAGTGAGCTACCTTTCAGCAGTTCGGGCACCTTCTCCCGTGCCACGGCGAGGTCGCCTAGAGCTTTGGTGACGGCGTCTTTAACCTTGCCGTCCAGGGGGATGGTCGGGACGGCGGTTTTCACCTGATCGTAAACGCCGCTGATCTGGTTCTCCAGCGCGGTGAACCGTGTCGGTTGCTTGGGGTTCTCCGAAACGACAGGGACTTTCGTCACGTCAGGCTCGTAGCCGAACGCCTGCTGTATTTTCGCGTTCGTGTTCTTTTGGTTTTCCCACCGCGCGGCGGCTTCAGTTTTCAGCTTGCCCGCCGTTCCGCTGACTAAAGCCTCCGCTGTCGACTCCGTGTCGCTCCGGTAGCCGAGCGGAACCGTGTACCCTGCCTTTTCGTGACCTGCCGTCGTCGGACGTTCGCTCCCTCTGGGCAGCTTGCCTGCGATCGTCCCCGCGAAAGGCGCGGCTCCGAGGGCCAAGCCAGCTACGGCCTGCCCAAGCGGCCCGGCCCCCATGTCCGCCGCGGTCTGAGCGCCGCCAGCCGCCAAGGCGCCAGAGACGCCCTGCGCCACTTCTTCGCGGCCGAGGTTCTTGGCCGCCGCCGCGACCTTCGGGCTGACCTTGCCCGAGGCGGCCAGCGCGTTTAGCCCCTTGGCACCAAGGAACCCAGAGGCGCCACCGCTGAGAGCGGCCTCTGTGAGCTTCGCGCCCGGGGGCGTCTCAGGGACGCCTGCCGCCGTCAAACCCCTGTCGATCGTGCCGCCGATCGTCGGCAACTGCGGGGCCTGTGTGCCGGGCTCCCCGGTCAGATAGTGCAGCCCGGCCGACCCGAGGTTACCGAGACCAATCACTGCGTCCGTGAGGCCGGCAGCGGCGGGAAAGCCCACGGCGCCGAGAAGAGCACCTGGGGGACCGCCGGCCAGTCCACCGGCCACAGCCCCGGCTCCGGCTTCGGCGAGGTAAGGCGCTGCGGCGCGACCCGCCGCGATCGCTTGGCCTTTCGCGAAGCGCCCCGCCCGCTCCAGGAACGAAGCCGGCGGCTCAGTCTTCGGGGCGTTCGGTTGGCCCGGAGCGCTCGACGCCGGGGGCGGTTGGGCGGGATCACCATCCACAAAGCGGGAGTAGAAGTTGGCCGGCGGCGCATCCGCGCCCGGCTGCGGCGACGCGCCCCCGACGGGCGGAAGTGACGCCGACGCAGGGGGAAGCCCCGTGAACTGATCGTAAATTCCGGCCATGGTTCACTCCGTGGAGAGCACAAGCCCGGACAGTCCGGGGCCGAAGGTTGCGTCGAAGTCGCCTCGGGTCTCGGGGTGGGCGCGCAGAGCGGAGATCGCTTGGACGGGAGGCTTCGGCCACACTTTGGTCGGGGCGCCCAAAAGTCCGCGAATTTTGTCTTGCACCTCGCGCACCTCGGCCGCCGCCGCCACCCGCCGGTTGTTCATGTCGGGGATGATGACGTTGTTGAGGACGCCCATGGTCGCGCTGTAACCGTTGTTGATGTTCAACAGCCTGTCCGTTTCAGCCCTCGCGCTGTCGGAGACCGCCGCGATCGATTGAACGCCGCCTGATAGGATTTTGGCGTACTCCCCCTTGATCGTCTGCATCATGCCGTCGAGAGCGATCACGTCGGGGTCGCCCGCTATCTCTTTACGGACGTACTGGCCCCACTTGTTGAACAACGCGCCCGCGTCCGACGCGGTGCCGCGTCCCAAGAAGTCCTTCATGATGGAGATATTCAGCCGCGCCGTGGTCTCGTAAGACTCAATGGAGTCCGCTTGCGGCAAAAGGTTTTTGAGGTCTTTATGCAGAGCTTGATTTGTGGCCCGGATGGCCTCCATGTCGCCCGCTGTTTTGTGCTGCTCCAGCATCATCTCGGAGCCGCGTTTGATGATGCCCAAACGCTCGGCCGTGGCGGCGGGGCCGTAACCAGACGGCAGTTCCTTGGTCAGTATCCAACTCTTGGCGCGCTCCGTCAGTTCTTCCGGCGTCAACGCCAGGGCGGCCATGTCTTGGGCGTGGCGCTCGTCATTTCGCTTCATCCGGTCCAGGCGTTCTTTCGCGACCTCCAGTTCTCCGGCACGAGCGGCTTCGCGCGCGGACTCGGCTTGGTCGGCGCGGTCGTTCACGTGCTGGCGTATGGCGAGGTTTCGCTTGGCGATCTCCGCGTTAGCCGTAGCCTTCTGCACCGCAAGCTCGTGCGTCTGGTTAAACTGGCCGGTTTTTCGCGCGGCGTCGGCTTCGTGTTGCGCGGTTTTAAGCGCCTGATCCGCCGCGTGGACCTCGGCCCGCGCCGTGTTTTCCTCGCGTCGGAGCGTTAGGCGGTTCGTGTCCCTGTCGTTCTGGGCGGCTAGCCGGGCCGCCGTGGCGCCCCCCTTGACCATCTTGCCCGTCTCAGTGCCAGCCGCCTTGCTCTCTGCCGAAGACTGGTTCGCTTTCTGAAGGCTCTCGACGTGCCGAACCGCCTCGGCGCGCTCGTCGTCAGAGGCTTTCGGGTCGTCGGCCACCTGCTGCCACGCTGCGATCTGCCGGTCGACCGGCAGCTTCGCCAAAGCCCCGCCTGTGCCGCCTGTCGTACCTTTTTTCAATTGAGCAAGGCGGGCAGCCTCTTCGTCCCCCTTGCCCAGTGCTGCCGCGATACCCCGCCGCAACGTCGCGTCGTCAGGGGCTGTCGGCTTTTCCTCAAGCGCCCACTGGCGCGCGGCCCTCGTCATCTTGTCGAGATCGTTCCAGGGAACTTTGTCGCCGGGCTTCATGCCAACGGCCCCGGCCACAGCCTCGGCCATTTTGGCGGGTTTGTTTCCGTCTGACGAGGGCGACAGCGTCTCAAACATCTGTTGAAACGTCCACCCGCCAGCCTTGTCAGACTTGTTCTTGGCGTTCAGGATCGACGCCGCGATGCCGTTTTCCGGCGTGTCGTATTGGCCGAACTCGTTGCGCGGCCCGCCCCCCTTGGCCCCCTCGCCCTTCATACCCCCGATGCTCTTGAGGTTGAACGGGTTGTTATCGTACGAGAACCACAGGTCTTTTTCACGTAGGGTCTTTTCTCGGAGCGCAGGCATCTCGCCCTCAGACACAGGCGCTTGCCCGATCGCAGCGCGGCGAGTGTTTTCTGCCTTCACCGCCTCGGCCACCGCAGCGTTCTGCTCGCTGTCCTGCATCAATTCGCGGCTATTTTTAAGCGCCCGCTGCTGCCGGTCTTGCTGCTTCTCGATGAACTCTAGGTCGCCACGTTCCAGAGCGGCCAGTTCTTGCACGGCGCCCACCGCCGCGTAATGCGCCTTGAGCCCAGCGGCCCCAAGCGCCCAATCGTTTTGCATAACCTTCAGATGGTCTTCGCGCTGCTTGTTGTCCCACTCCGTCTGTTTGATGATGTAGTCCATATTTTCTTTCCAAGCGTCATGGGCGCGCTCGTACTCGGCTTCGTCGTGCTTATCCATGGCGGCAATCGCCGCGCCGCCTGCCGACAGAGCGTTCAATAGCGGTTGGCGCGTTCTCGCGCTCGCCACGAGCCCCATGATCATACCCCACGAACCGAGATATTCGAGCGGCGTGCGCTCTCGCTTTTTCTCAGTAAACGGTTTGATGTCAGGCTTCTCGAACGGATGCTCGGCGTTAAAAGTGTCGTACTCTTTTTTGCTCGCAGCGGCCTGAGCGCCCTCTTCACCGGCCAGCTTGAATTTTTCTCGAGCCGCCGCTTGATCAAGCTGGCGAACGTGCGCCATGGACGGGGCGCCCGTCGGCTGCTCGACGAGGCTCACGAGGCTTTGGTCGTCGCCCCCGGCCACGGTGAGGGGGACCGCCGGGGTCCGCGGGGGAACGCGGGCAGGGTCAATGCGGGGGGACCCGACGCTGGTGCCCCCGTCGCTCACGAGGCCGCCCTCGGCGTCGTCATCAGCGGGCGCCTGAGAGGGCTTAGCGGCCATAGCGAACCGCCTCTCTGCCGCTGACCACGGCGCCTATGCACCAACTGAGCCCTGACAGCGCCGCGCCGTATACCCGCCCCACGGCGCTTTGCCTCGCGATGTGGCTGAAGACGTGGCGGGCGACCGCCGTGGCCGTCGGGCTGCGCCTCATCAGCCCGGTGTACGGAAAGGCCCACGTCCAGTACCCGCGCCAGAACCGCGCGTCGGTGAACCCGTCGCCCCACTTCCGCATCGCGGCCAGTTCACGCCCGCCGACCAGTCCCGAGGCGTGAAGCTGCGTGCAGATCACACTGCCCCCGCCACCGCCTGAACTCGCCACCTGCTGAACCTGCTGGGTTTGGGCCGTCTGTAGCTTGGCGTCGATATCGGCCTGCTTCATCTGCATATCGGCTTGGATTCTTGCCTGCTGCTCTCGCGCCGTCAAATCGGCCGTAGCCTGCTGCACGGCCAGTTGCTCCACGGCCTGTTGGATCGCCGCGGACTGCTGGTCTGAGGACACTGCCGCCTGATACTCGGAGGTCGACATGTTGGCCGCGGTGAGCGCCTCGGACAGCATCTGAGTGCGGTACGTGTCGGCGGCGGCAGCCTTCTGCGCCTCGATGTTCCCGGCGCCCTGTGCGGCCATCGTGCTGTTGCCGAGGCCGAGGCGGGCGTAGGTTCCTGAGAGCGCCGCCTTGCTGGCGTCGGCCGAGGCGTTGAGCCCGCCCTGGTATCCGGCGGGCAGCGGGCCGCCGAGGGCACTCGCCCGCAGCGCCTGTGACAGATCGTTCAGGCCCGCCGCGCCAGACTTCAAAGCGGTTGTGCTGTCGCCGATGCTGCCCACGATCGTGCTCAGGTCGCGGCCTCCGGTGGGCGTCGTCTGGTAGTCTGTGGGCGAACCCAGCGCCCCGATCTGCGGCGTCTTGCCCACGGTGATTGCGGGCTGGCCTGTGAAAGCGTTGTACCCGGCGTACCCGAGCGCGGCGAGGCCAGCGGCGCTTTTCGCGATACCCGCGGCGTCCTTCACGTCAGACATAGACGGTAGCCAACTGGAGTCGCCCGCGATCGTGCCCATCGTGTCAGTGCCGATGCTCAAGTTGGGGATGGCGTTGCCGGCAGCGTCGAACGCTGTCGCCCCGTCCCCGAACCCCGAAGCCCACCCGACGTTGCCTGAGATGTCAATCAAACCGCTCCCTAGAGCATCTGTGCCCACGCCGCTCACTATAGCGTCTGTGCCCACGCCGCCCGCGATCGTGCCGAGCGTGTCTGCCGCCAGCATCCCGCCGCCGACATCCGCCGCCGTGAGGCCGGCTCCGACGCCCAGCGCCGTGCCCTCGGCCAGTGCTGCGGTGCCCATGGCGCCGCCCACTTCCATCGCCCCGATCGTGCCCGCCGCCGCTGCCCCCGCGCCCATGGCTCAGTCCTCCAATTTCATCACGTACAGGCTGCCAGCCGGTTCGGCGCCCAAACCCTTGTACAGTCTGCCAAGGTCCGGGCCTGAGCCCCTGACCCCCGCTTTCATCACGATCTCAGTGACGCCCTCGGCCTTGAGCGCTGCGTTCGACGCCCTGAACAGGCGCAGGCTTAAGCCGAGTGGCGCATCTGGGGAGGCGAACATGCTGAAATGGGTTGCCGTCATCACGCCCTCGGCGTCCAAAGCAGGACCAACCACCGACACCAGATACCCGAACATACGCCCGTTCGACCGGGCCGTCATGATCTTGAGAGCGCCCTTGGCCGCCAAACACCGCGCCAGCGGGACGTTTTTGGTCAGATACGAGTCTGGAGGCTCGCCTACGGCGTGCGAATGCCCCTCGAACAGATGGACTCCGTCCGCGAGCCACGCCTCGAAGTCCTCGAATTGCAGCGTCATGCCGTCGACTGGCTTGACCGGCTTCTGAAGCGCGACCAGCGAGCGGGCCTTCGCGATCTTCGCGAACGCCTCCATCTGCGGCTTGTGGGCGCCGCAGTAGCGAAGCAGTGCCACCATGTCGATCTGGAGGTTGAGCGGGGCCATGCCCGCCCAGTACGCGCTGTCGTGGGCGTAGGGCAGGCAGTGCTCGAACACTTTCGCGCAATCGTCTTCGCGGCTCAAACCGTCGAACGTGACGGATATCACATTCGGCACCCGTTCCTCGATCTGGTCGAGCTTCCGGTCGATCCCGCGCAGCACCTTCTCGACCACTTTGAGGTCGATCCCGACGTTGAGCCGGGCGAAGCTGTCAACGGCTTCGCCTACGGGCCGGCGCAGCACGACGGTCTTGAGATCAGGCCGGAACTTGTGGATCAACCGCCACCACGACGCCGCGCCAGTCTCGACGCTGCCAGTCATCGGTTGCTTAAACCAGGACCGGACATCGTCGAATGACCGCATGTGGATCAGTTCATCGTGCCCGGAGCGCCATTTGCCGTACGACAGAAACCGCGACAGCCAATAGCTTCGCGACCTGGGCATTGCGTACACGATGAACGGCGCGGCATCCACGGAAACCTCACAGGATCGCGTATCTCGACATTCTCTTCTCAGGGAACGGCATGATCTCGTCGAGCACTTTGGCCGTCAGATCAGTGTCGCGATCGAAGCGAAGATCGACGGCGTGGCGGACCCGAGCCCAGCGAACGAAATGCCGGTAAACCTCGGCGCACGCCCGTTGCTCGCCTTCCGCGCAGTACCCGAACAGCACTTCGGCGTGAACAGCAGCGTCGAGGCCGTCGCAGTTGATGCGGGCCAGCCCAACAGCTTGGCGCCCGCACGTCACGAGGTTCATCGAGTTGTCCGACAGAAAACCGAGCAGCCAGCCGGGGCGTGCGGCAGGATGCACGTCAGGCCAGCGCCGTTGGAGTTTCGGCATCAGCCACGCCATCATCGCCGGGTCTTGCAAATCCTGCGGCGTTACGGCGCGAACGCTGCCGAAAGCAGGCGTTTTCGTGTCGAACCCGCCCGGTGGGGCGGACGGTGCCGCGTCGCTGTAGCATTTGGCCGCGAGTGTCATTTCAACCCCAGACGTTGAGCAGCGACGAAATGCTCGTTCGCGTGCGTAGTCACCCAGGACGCTATCATGTCGGGTTTTGAGAAATCAACGCCTGACAGGTCGCTTGAGTTCACCCCGAGCGCTGCGTTCATGTCGAGGTGCATCTGAGCGTGCTGCCGCGCCCACCTCGCTTGGTCCTCGGGCGTGATCGGATCGAGGGTGTATTGCGTGAGGTCGTGGCCCTGCCCCCGCAGCGATTTGATGATCTGGATATGATGGTCTTGGTTGGAAAAGCTGAACTCTTCCAACTCGAGGTCTGTCCGGATCGGGCTAAGCAGGGTCGCGAGGCTCACGAGGTTACCACGCCGGGATGTAGCGGCTGACGCCGTTGATGGTCACGCGGAGCCAGAAGTTGGGATTGCCGGCACCGGGCGCGTTGGTCAGCGTCCCCGCGCTGGACGCCGCGGCCGAGGTCTGGTTCGTGGTCTTGAAGCCGTTGTCCGTGGTCACCGTGGCGCCCGCAAAACTCGGGCTGTCAGCAGTCGTCAAGCCGGCCACGGCCGCCTGATTGAGCGTCGCCAGCGTACCGTCGCCCCTGACGTATTGCGCCGTGGTGCCGGCCGGCGTGGCGAACCACAGGCGCGACAGCAAGTGGAAGCCGCCAGCCCCGGTGTTCAGGGCGGCGTCGTACTGGAGGTCGACGACGTTCTTCTGAATGATATCGCCGCTGATCAGCACCGCCGGGCCTGAGGCCGTGTCCTTGTAGACGCTGAGCGCCGCCAAGCTGCCAAGCTGGGCAGTGACAGCCCCTGAGTTGCTCTGCGCCGCGATGCCTGAGTAAATCTGACCTTGGACGTAGGCCCCGACGGTCGGAGTGTTCGCCGCCTGCGTCAGAGCCAGAGTGTTGGTGCCGGCCACCGTGCAAGGGATCGGGGCGCAGGCGCCGAGCGCCGCGAAGTTGTTGTCGAGTTCGGCGCCGGTCGCCGAGGTCAGATTGGTGAAGGCAGTGGGGAGGGCCATGTCAAACTCCAGCGCTGTAAGTCTGTTCAAGAAGGGTGATGTCGAGCACGGACATATCGGCCGCCGTGGTTGACAGCGTGAGGCCCAAGTACACCCCCGACTGAGCCACCTGGATCGGCCCGAACGCTTGGATGCCCGCCGCGATCCACGTTATGGTCGCGCCGCTGTTGTTCGTCCAGGTTATCGGTGCTCCGCTGCCGTTTGTCCAAGACAGACTGCCCAGCGGGATTGAGTTGAGCACCAAAGTCTGTCCGGTGCCATTGTCAACAGCCACGCTGAGCGTGCCGGCAGGTTCGTTGAAGTAGTTCACCGCGCCGTACAGCCTTCTGGACATTTTCCTGTAGTACAGCAACGGGCCGTCCCACAGCTTCGACTGAATTGTCTTCGTGATCGACGTTGTCGGAGTCTGAAACAGCGGGAAAATGTTCGTACCGTCCGTGCCCCACGCAACGAGGTTGGAGTTTAACTCTTGGGTCGCCACTTGCGTTAAAACGCGGTCTTGACTGGCAGTAAACCACTGCTCTCCGTCGAAAAGTACGAGTTTCACCGCTGTTTGGTTCGTGACTAAGTCCAAAATCGGCACCAACAGCATGTACACCCGCACGCCAAACATCGAAGCGACGGCACTGGTAGGCTCAAAACTCCCAAGAGACCCAGGCGGCAAGTATATACCGTCTAACGGCCCTGAAATCTTCTGGACAGAGCCGCCAGCGCACAGATGTACGCCAAACTGGTTGGCAAAAACAATGCTTCGCGAGAACAGTTGCACCGACCTTGACCACGACGTACCGATCTGCGGGTCAACATTCTGGTTCGAGAAAGTCGTAATGGCACTACCGCCCGAAGCCGTCGTGTTTACGCCAGAAATGTAGTTGATAGAACTGTCGGCCAGCAGGTACAGGAACCCGCTTGACGAAAAAGCGCGCGAAAACGCCGATTTCAGATAGCTGTCGGTGGAGCCGAAGGCGCCGCCGCCCGAAGCCGCCGCGAAGTTCACCGCCGAGGCCGGCGCGGAGAACACGACATTCGCCCCGTTGAGCACCCACACTGAACTCTGGAAGCACTCGACTTCAGAACCCTGGATGCCGAACGGCATCGCCGGCACTGAGGCCACGGCAATGCCTGTGTTGTTGGCGTCGGTGATGACGAGGGTAGGCGCCGAGACGAAACCTTTGCCCCCGCTGACGATGGTGAGGCCGGTGACCACGCCGCCCGCGACGGTGGCTGTGATGTTCGCGCCCCCGCCTCCCCCGCCGAGGGTCGCCACCGCCGTCGTCGACGTGTAGCCGGTGCCGCCGTTGACCTGGGCTGTGCCCGTGATGACGCCGTTGGTCAGGGTGCAGGTGAACACCGCCGTCGTCTGGCCGCCACCGCCCGTAAAGGCCAGTCCGGCATCGTCGGCGTAGGTATATCCCGAACCCGGGTTGGTGCAGACGATAGACGCGACGCTGCCATTCGACACCGTCGCAGTGAACGCCGACCCCGAGCCGGAGCCGCCATAGGCCGTCACTGTCGGAGCCGAAGTGTAACCGGACCCGCCTGAACTGATCGCGACTTCAGGGCTCAAGGTTCCAGCTTTGTAGAAAACTGAACCGTCCCAGATAAAATAGCCGTTCGTCTGATTGGCGACGATGATCACGAACTGGTTGCCAAACTGAGCGTTCGCGCAGTTAGCGACATAAGGGTTCGAAATCGTTCCCGCCGCCGCGATAGTCGTAGCCACGCCGGTTTGCGTGTTAACGCCGATGATCGAGCCGTCTGACAAAAACACGAGGCAAGCGGGCGTACCGTTTAAGAACGTAAAGTCGTAGTATGCCACTGACAGCCCCGCCGCTGCCGTATACAAGATCGGCCCAGCGCCCCACATGGTCCGCGCGTTCGACGTTCCCAGAGGCATGAAGTTGTCGAGGATGTAGCACTGCTGATCTTCGATTGCCGGCCGCGACGGCTTTGTGTTGATGCCCTCGAACCCACGGAAGACCATGGGCGAGGGGTTTTCGGGGAAACCGGGCGTGCGACCTGGAGCGGCGGGGAAAGATTTTTGGTTAGGCACGGGTCAATACCTCCCGTACATCGTCGTCGGACGCCCCATGCGCGCATACGCCGAATACCGTTTTGCCATAGCATCGTACAGGTCGAGGTAGCCTTTGGCCGCGTTGAGGTTTTGAAGCTCAAGATACGCCAAGTGCGCCGCGAAGTATGGCACGACATCAGTCCACGGCTGCGGGATGGCTTCGACGCTAAAATCGTCGGTCAAGTCCTGCGGCACACAGAAGCAATCCCACTCCATCTGATACGTCTGAGATGGGATCGGATAGAAGTATGCGCTGCCGCCAACCCCTTGCCCGTACTGGGACCAGATTGTCGGAACAAACTGATACTGGAATGGATAATTGCGAACGTACGCCTGATACTCTGTGAACGACTTGTAGTTACAGACATACCGATAGTTCGCAAATATGATCGCAACGCTCTTGACCGCGTAGATCGACGCAACACCCGGCGCGTTGCCGAGCGGCACCCCGGAGAACGGATAGACCTCTTGGTTTTGCAGCAAGAGATTCATCGGCGTCATGATCGGGCTGGCCGTGGCCCCCGCGCCAGTTGGGTCGGTGATCGTGAGCGACGGCTGGAAATACCCGTAGCCCCCTTGAGCCATCTGCACGTCATTGACGGCCCCGCCGATCACAGTGGCCTTTGCCGAAGCTTGGGCGCCGCCGGGTGCGTAGGCCCCGCCCCCTGGAAAGTCAGGCGGGGTCACGCTCACCTTCGGGTTGGTGTAGCCTGAGCCGCCGGCCGTAACGACGGCTTGCGTGATCGAGCCAGAGATCGGCGGGATCAGCCTGATGCACTGGGTGCGCATGGCGACTTCACGTCGGGCGCGGTTGACGTAGCTCACAATGTCTTCGGGGCTGAGCAGCGCTTGGTTGCCGTCCCTCAAAAACCGCTGCGTCTGCTTCATGTAGTCGAACAGCGGCATCGTCAGCCCCCCGATTGCGGCAAGGATTTAAGGCCGAGTTTGTTCGACAAAGTCATGTCCGGGTGTTGCGCGTACGAGTTCGGCACCACGTCGGAGTTTGACACCCGGCGGGCCTGCGCCACGAACATTTTGAACCTGTTCAGCATTAACTCTGCGTCCTGTTCGCGCTGCGCGCTAAGCAGGGCGTAGTAGGCGGCCCCGAAGGGGACGGCATCAGTCCAAGGGTACGGCAGCGCTTCGGCCGTGGAGTCGTCGGCCAGGGCCGTCGGCAGACACACGGTGGCGACAGGAGCCACGTAGGGCTGGTCTGGCACAGGATCGACGAATAGCGTGCCGCTCACCCCTTGGCCGAACTGCGACCACATTGTGGGTTGCCCCTGCTGCGGCGCCGGATTGTTCAGGTGGTACAACGAGAACCAAGGCCAGGGGCGCGTTTGCGTCCACACCTGACCAGCGCCCACGTTCACCCACAAGGCATCGATGTTGAGCACGGAGCCAATACCTGCGGTGACGCCGGCCGCCGACACTGTGATCGAACTAAAAGCGTAAGTCCGCGTTCCCGCCGCCAGGGTCAGCGACGAGTAGTCCCGCACGCAGCGCCCCTCCCCCGCCGCCCAGGACCTCGCCGTGTTGATGTAGGTCGTGAGGTCAGCCGTGGAGTATTCGCTCCCTGTGACGGGGAGCGGGTTCTGGAGAAGCCGTTGCGTGGCAGCCACGTAGGCGGTCAGGGCCATGCTGTCCTCAGAAACAGAACGGGGGAGGCATTACGCCTCCCCCGCTGAGTAGGAAGTCCGGAAGAGGCGATCAGATCGGCTGGAGCACGACCTGATCGGTGGTGAACCCCAAGGTCGGCACGATGGTGGCCGCGGTGGTGATCAGAGCAGTGGTCTGGACCAGGGCAGTCGGGGTGCCCGAGAACAAGCCGCCGTCGATTACGGTGGTGACCGAAGTGATCGTGGCGCCGCCGGCCAGTGACATCAGCGCCGGGCGGGGGGTCAGGATCGCGGTCTCGATCGCCGGCTGCGTGTTGACGGCGGTCGCCGAGGTGAGGCCGCCGATGGTGGTCAGCAGGTTCTGGTTGGTCGCCGAATAGCCGGCTCCACCCGAGGTCACCGAGGCGGTGGTCGCGGTCGAGAGCATGACGGCCGTGGCCGCCGCGCTCGATCCGCCAGCGCCAGCGATGGTCAGGGTCGGGGCGGTGGCGCTGGTCTGCGCCGTACCGCTGTTGGTGCAGAGCACGGCAGAGATCGAGCCGGTGCCGGTCAGGGTGACCTTGGCGACGGCGTTGACGATCGAGCCGAGGTTCGGGTCCGAGGGGCACGGCACAATCGCCGGGGTCGGCACCGTGAGGTAGCCCGCGCCCTGGTTGACGACGGTCAGCGCCGAGACGGTGCCGCTCGCGATGGTGCAGTAGCCGGTGGCCGGCACACCGCCGTTGGGCGGCGCCGGGAAGATCGCCAGCGGCGCGATGGTGTAACCCGAGCCCGCGGTGGTGATGGTGGTGGTCGTGCTGACCATGCCGCCGACCAAGGCGGTCCAGGTCGAGCCGCCAGCCGAGGCCGTGACCGTGACGTTGCCGGCGGTGTAGCCGGAGCCGGCGTTGGTCACGACAGCGCCGATCGGGCAACCGGTCAGGTTGGCGACGCGGAAGTTGGTGCCATCGGAGCCGATGAAGGTCGGGGCGCCCGGGACCGTCGTGTACCGCCACCAGATGTCCATCACCGGGTCGAGGTACTGGATCATCGTGTACTTGCCGACCTGGACCAGCCAGTTGCCCGGCGGGATCGGCAGGGTCTGGCCGGCGGCCAGGGTGATCTGGCTGCTGCCCGGAACATAGGGCGCATTCGGAAGCAAATTGGCGGGATACAGCGTCTGCGGAACCTGGAGCCCGAGACCGGGACCGCCCTGATTACTCGTCGTCATGATGGTGATCCTCTCAGTGCCCGGTCAGGGAGATCAGAACGCCGCCGAAGAAATGCCGGTGATCCAGGCGTTGGCCGAAGGTTTGGTGGTGATGATGTTGTAGCCGAGGACCACGACACCCTGCTGGCCCATCTGTCCGAGCGGCACCAGCGAGTAGAAGCCGCTGAAGTCGAACGCGGCGTCTTCGTTGATGTACATCGAGGTGTACTTGGTGTTCACGGCGAACGCATTGCCCGCGGGGCAGAAGTGGTCGGCGAAGATCGGCACGCCCGCGATGTTCAGGTTCGGGAAGGACGAGCGGTTCGGCGTGCCGATGCTCATTTCCTGGCCGGGGCGAACGAAAATCTGCTCGGCGCCGATGAAGTCGTTGTTCAGCGTCGCGAAGTCGCCCGGGTTCATGATGATGAACGTCGGGGCCTCGCCGCCGGCCTTGTCGGTGACCTGGAGGATGTACTGCGACATCGTCTTGCGGGTGAAGCCGACGTTGCCCGGCTGACCCGTGGCCGACGACACGACATAATACTGGCCTTGCCAGTTGCTGTTGCCGGCCGACAGGCGGTTGATGCCGCCATAAGTCGGGTAGTTCGTGCCATTGTCGAAACCGTCGCTGAAACCGTTCGGAAACAGCGGATTGGCCGAGTTCGGCGTGAACATCAGCGGCGCGAGGTTCTGCACGGAGACGCTGTAAACGTCGTTCATGCGAGCCTTCAAGATCGAGATTTCCCGCTCAGTCGCCTGGATGACCTGCTCGCCGAACGGCAGCGGCACCGGCACGACCCAGAAACAAGTGTTGAACTGGGCGTTCTGGATGCCAGGAGTGATGTTCGGCTGGTTGAAGCCGCCAGCATAGCCGGTGAACTGACCCTGGACCATGCTCGCGCCCTGGATCGGCACGGTGATCTGGGAGAGGCCACCCGCCGACTTCTGCGCGTTGCCCATCATGTGGAAAAACGCGGGGGTCGCGTAGTACATCTGCACGAACAGGCGCGGAATGTAAGCGCGGCGAGTGGTAGCGGTCAGTTCGTTATAAAGTCCGCCAGACGAGGGGACTACACCGAGGCCGGGAAGCGGCATGACATTCTCCGTGGATATCAGTTACGGTTCACACCGCCACTTGCTTGGTTAAACGCGACCGCCGCGAACGTCGGCGAGAGTCTTCTGGGTCATGACGTTGGCGAAAGCGTCCTCGGACATTTTGCCTTCGAACAGCGCCTTGAGTTCGTCTGCGCCACTGTTGGGCTGCGCGAACAGGTCGAAGCGATTGGACGAACCGGCGACCGGCTGCGTCGGCGGATGGAGTTTCTCGAAAGCGATGGCCGCGACCTCGTGGTCAGCGATGCCGCGCTTCTCCATAAACTCTTCGATCTTCTGGACGCCCTCGTCGTTCCAGCCTTCGCGGCGCAGGGTCGACCGGCCCTTCTCCCATTCGGAGCGGGCGTTGGCGGAAACCTTCTCGGCCTCCCGGGCGGCCTTTTCTTCAGCGCGCTCCTGGCGGAACGCGGTGAGTTCGGCCTGGAGCGCTGCCGACGCTTCGAGAGCGGGCTGCACGGCGTCAAGCTCGGGGATCGAGACACTGGGGTCGTTCAGCTTCTGAAGTTCCAGGACCTTGGTGCGGGTCTTGGGGTTCTGAAGCATCTTCGCGACCGTGGAGTTCACGGCGCGGAGACGGGCCAGTTCGCCCTCGTCAATGTCCACGAGTGCCATGGTCAGCCCCGGCTCGGGATGTGGCTGATCGTCAGTTCACCGCCCTTGGCGCCGTTCGGGATGTGATCCTTGCGACCGCCGATGTCGATCTGATCCATGGGAACGCGGACGGTCTGGCTGTCCGGGGTCTTCGGGATCGACTTGGTGGGGTTCTGGAAGACGTTCGCCATGGGACTGATCCTTACGCGGCGGGAGGGGGTACGGGAGCGCCGGAGGGCGCACCGGGAGGCGGGGGAGCGCCGGGGGCGCCGCGCATCGCGGCGATCTGCGGCCCCATCTGGCGCTGCTTCGCGAGCATTTGTTCCATGGAGGTCTGGGTTACCCCTGGAGACACGGCACCCGGCGGCACGTACTTGCCGAGGTCCGTCATGGCCTTCATCAGTATCCGCCCCGGCTCAGTGTGCGCGCCGAGCATCGGCAGCGCCTTCGCCATGAGGTTGACGACAACACCCAGTTGAGCGATGCCCGAAGCCTCGTTGCCCCTGTTGGGGGTCGGAACAGAGGTCGGGGAGGAACCGAACGGCGGCTGACCCGGCTGCGTTCCGGCTCCGACAGGAGCAGCACCGGGCTGCTCAGACTGGGGGTTATCTTCCGGCATCGGTGGAATTACTTCCGGCCGTGCTTGCGGGTCCGACGAGCGCGCATGGGATTTCTCCAATGTTCGGGGTTGCAGACTACCCGGGGTCCTCTTTCAGCCGCCTGCCGACCGCTTACACGACGACGAGACAACTGCCTGGGCGCGCTCATTTCCGGGCCTTAACCTCTTGACTTCAATCTTCTTGGTGTGACAAAAACGCCGGTAGCTAACCCAGACGGCCAAGCGCGTGCAGGAGTAAACAAATGGAAGTTCTGACATTTCCGGATTGGATGAAGCCGCGAGCGGCGGCCGAGTTCTGTGGGGTGTCAGAGGCCACGCTCCGTCGGCTTCGCCAATCGGGCGAGGGGCCTGTTTACGTGAAGCTGAAACGACGGTTCATGTACGAAACGTCAGAGCTTAAACTGTGGATACAGAAAAACACCGTCAAACCAACGAGAGCGCAGCCATGAACGACATTTACGTATTGACCGTCACGTATGGCCCGGCCGGAACGCAAACGAGCCTGTTTTTCCGGGACCGTGCGAAGGCCGAAAAGTACCTCGAACCTGCCGCCGAAGAGCCCGCGTTCATGGAAGTGGTCGACGACTTCGGTTCACGGCTGCTGGTCGCCGATCTGACTTCGATCGGCGTCACGAGCATGGAGCAGTCGCTCAACGTCCAAGTCGAGCAGACTGTGCTCCAGCAGGCGGCGCAGGCTAAGGCCCAACGCCGGGTTGCGGCCATTCCGTCGCTCGGACGGCCGGCGGGCGTACCGGCCTTCAACGGCTAAGGTTCGGGGGGTTTCGCGGGCGGCAATGCGGGCCGCCCGCCCTTCCGTCGCTGTATTTCGTTCAGAACTTCTGGCAGATCAACGGCGAGGCTTCGCGCCATTGAGTCCTCGGGCAGTTCCCCTTTCAGCGCCGACAAGCAGAACGACATGCGGACCAGATGGATGGTGAGCATGTCTATCGTACGCTCCGCGTCTTCCATCTCAAGCCGCGCTTGGTCTTTGGCGTTCTCCGAGTCGCGCAACGCTTTTTCGACAGCGAGCAATCGTTGCTGCATCTGCATCACTGAGGCAGAAGCGCCGCCGCTCGAACCAGATAGTTCGACCAACTTACCTTGAAGGTGGTCGTTCTTGTCTTCGAGTTCTTTTATGCGGGAGCGAAGGTCTTGCCGGTCTTTGACGCTTTGGTCAAAGAGTTTGTCGGTGTTTACGTCGACTTTGACTTTCCGGAACGTCTGCCAGAGCCACATCCCCAGAGCCCCCGCCCCGAGGATCACGGGGCCGGCTGACGGAGCGTCAGTGGGGATAAGGTCGGTTCCTACCACGGCCCGGGCTCCCATGCGAATAGAGCCACGTTAGGATGGTTGTCCCGGCGGCGATGCAAATGGCAGCGAAAGACAGCAAGAAAGAAAAACGATCCCAGAACTCAGTCAATATGTCATCGACATAGTCCCCCGTCCCGATCATCAGGTGCCAAGGCGCAAAGCCCTCAGCGTAAGACACCTTCAAACGGGGACGGGGAGAAGCACCCCCCGCGTCCCATTTGTAAGAGTAAAATCCGCCGCCGCTTTTAGCAAGGCTTACCCCAGCCTGCACGTATTTTACTCCGTCAGAAGACACTGCGTCGTAGCGATTGACTCCGACAAGATCGGGACGAACTCGGTTCACCTGAAGGGTATACTCTCCCGGCTTTTCGTATGAATACACAAAGACATAATTGTTGGCGCTGCCGTAGGTCATATGGCTGATCGTTGTCAGCGCCGCCCCACGCGCTTCGCTCTCTGTCATCTTCGCGTTCATGAATTGATTGTAGTAAAACCACGTCACGTTGACCGCGGCTTCGACTATGCTTTGCGACTTCACCATGCGGGCGTCTAATTGCGCCGTGCGCAATTCAGCCAACCCAAAGGCCGAGGCAAGCAGGGCGACGAGGGTCGAGATCGCGAGAACCACGGAGCCCCGCGTGGGCGCCGTGAGATGGGCAAAGGTTTCGGGGATTTGGAGGATGGCGCGCATGGCAGGAGGCCTTAGTCGTCCAGACGGGCTACAGGCCAGTGGCCGAGCGCCACCAGCACCCTATCCTCTGCCGCCGCGCCCGCCGCGTCAACCCTAACCCCGCCGGCAGCGGGCCGGGCCTACTTCTTGCCCTTGCCCCCTTTGTCGAGAAGTTCGGGGTGCTCGCGGAGCATCTGCTCTTTTTTCTGCTGGGCTTCGCGCCAGCGGGCTTTGAGCACGTCTTTCTCAGGGAACGGCAGCATGTCGATCGCGCTGTCCCCCTGGATAATGCCGGCCTTGAGGCCGAAGCTGACGAGGTCTTTGTGGCTGTCCTCGTAGATCGGCGAGGCGCTATGGCTGTCGACGGTGACGTGCCGATCGTCAGGCAGTTGGGACAGGGTGAACTCACGCACCGTCGCCTCGGACAGCGCTGTGCGGTACACCGTGGCGTCCTTGGCCTGCATCAGATCGAGGGTGCGATCGGCGGCGTCGGCGCACTGGCGCTCGATCAGCAGCGCGCGGTCTCTCAGGCGTGGCGAGCCAGTTTTGAGCAGGGTCTCGGCGTGGACGCCGGCCCGCACGCCGCTCTCGCCCTGGCCCGACATGACGCCGCTGAAACCGCTCACGTCGTTCATTAGCTTGATCGTCAGTTCAACCATCTTCAAGGCGTCGGGCGGCAACGCCGGGGTGAGATCGTTGACCCGGGCGCCAGGGTTGAGGCTGATCGCGCCGCTGGTCTGGAGCTGGTCGTACAGTTCATCGGCGACGCCTTCGTAACCCTCAAAGGCCAGCACCTTACGGAACTGGACGCCGAGCACCTGACGAATGTCTTCGAGCATCCGCGACAGCAACCCCTGCGGCTCCATGAGGTCTTCGATCTCAGAACGCCCCCAGAAATTGCCGGGAGAATGGTTCGACTGGATCAACGAGTAGGGGAGCGTCTGCGGCACAAACAGGTTTTGCTTCTTGAGGCGGCTAGAGATCAGGATGTCAGGCTCAAGAACGATCAGCGTACAATAGTCGCCGACACCGTCGCCCATATCTTCGTCGCGCACCCACAGTTCGTGGTACTTGACGGTGTCAACTGCGATTTCAGCGCCGCTCATCGGGAACGCGGCGGCATTCGCAAGCTGCACGATGCCGCCCGGCCGCGTCGAAGTGTTCGACATGTCAGTGTTGAGCACTGAGGTCGAAAGGACTTGATGGAAAAAGCTATCCATCGTCGCACCGTCAGAACCTTTACTCGCGTGCGCCATGATACGACGGTACAAACCCTCGGCGCCGTCCATATGGCTAATGCGGCGCCACACTTCGGCGGCCGTCATGTAACCGCTTTCACAAACAGCTTCCTGATCGCCGAGCCCCGTGAGTTCTTCGTTGTAAACCCCGAACTGCCAGGGCATCAGCAACCTAGCCTCAACGCCAGCGTGACCCATGCCTTGCTTGAGGATAGCCGCACCGTGCGCGTTCGACACAGTGACCCCAGAGGCGAAAACCATGTCGATATCGCGGCGTTCCCACGTGCGCGTCAACTGCCGCGCGGCGGTGTCAGCCATCAACAAGAACGGCTTTTCGTAATGGTGATCGTAGTCGATCGAAAAGCGCAGCGAAGTCGGCGAGAAAAGGTGCGAAGACAAGCGGTCAACGTGCGAGTAAAGCATGTTGATGAGAGAGCGCTGCATACCGCCCGCGCTAGCAGCCGCAGAACCGGTTTCGATCCAAGAATTGTAAACTTTCGCCGCAGCGACACGGCGCTGTTGGCTCGCCATGCACGCTTCGATCACGTCTTTGGCTTTGCGGGTCAAAGCGTCGGTCTTGCTGGGAAGTATCATGGCGAGTTCTCCGGGGCGGCTCCGGTATCCATAACGCAGAAAACGAACGGGCGCGAGACTTTCGTCCCGCGCCCGCCGGCCTTGCCGCTCTGAGCCTTAACCGCCCCTCGCCACGCCGACGTTGCCGGCCGCCGTGACCTTGGCGGCGTTCGACCAGTGCGTCGACTTCATCGGGTCGATCATCGAGCCCCCGACGCCCGCGTACGGCCCGGTTTTTGTCGACCTAGCGTATTCGAGCCCTTGCTCTGCGGAGATCACACCGGTCGCCCCGCCCGTGCGCTGCATGAAGTCGCTCACCTCGTTGCGGGCGACGACGTTTGAGGTCTCGCCGGCCCGCGCGTTGTCCTTGAGGTCAGTGATCTTGAGCGCTGACATCTCAGACACGTCGCAGCCGGCGGCCTCGGCTGCCATCTCGGCCCTGGCCGCCGAGGCGTTCTCCATCTGGCGGTAGACATTGTCCGCCACCTTGCCGATGGACTTGGCGATGTGCGGCGCGGCCATCTCGTGTGTGACCACGCCCATGTCGGCCCTGCACAGTTTGCAATGCGTCGGCGGCGGCTCGTCGCGCTGCATGTGGAGGAACTCGAACCGACCGCCGCAGTCGGGGCACTCGTACGTGCGCATCACTGGCATAACAACCAACTCCACAAAAGGGCCGACAAGATAAACGCGACGATGAACGGCGCGAACATAAACAGCCGCACCTTAACACTCCGCCTCGCGCGGCTCATAAACTTCGGCGTCATCGCCTGAACCTTTGCAAACGGTAAATGCCGAGGTAAATACGCGCGTCGAGCGTCATTGCGCGGTCACGTGGAACGCCACCACGACCTTGAACACGACGACGGCGAGCCCGATGGCTACGACCCACGCCGCAAACGCCCCGGCCAACGCCAACGCGCTATCACACCAGTCTTTGATCGCTCTGTACGTCTCGATTTTCATCTCCGTTCCCTCGCCGCCTTACGCGCCGCCATCAGCATAGCGCGGCGCTCTTTGGACTTAGTAGCGAAAAACGAACTGAGTTGGTAGTTCGTAAACATAGACATCTGGTCTTTGACGCTCAACCGCCGACGCTGAATTGAAATCTCGCGGGAAAGGCCGCGCGACACTAGGCTCGCGCGCTCATGCTGCTCCCAACACTTGACGGCCATAGCGGTTGAGTACACGCGATCGTCCCGCCTCATCCCAGGTGCTGCAATCGTGTCGCCATTGCGCACAACGTCGCGCATTTCTTCGACAAGTTCACGAGACCGAATGATCAGCGCCCCGCCGACGATAAAATCGCGCATCCGTTCAAGGATCATGACCTTGACGCTCGAACTCGTCTTCCAAGATATCGCAGTGCCTTGGCTCTGGGAGTCTACGCGCGAATAGTAAAAGTGCTTGACGTTGTTGAAGATATCTTTCAGCCCTTTTTCTTCGGCTTCTTTCTTCAGATAGCCTCGGGCCAGCAGGTTCTTCAGCGACTTGATCTCTTGGAGCACGGCGCTGCCGGGGCCGTTGATCTCGACCATGACACGGGAGTTTCTGTACCACCCCGCCAGCGACATAATGACCCAGGCGAATTGCTGCGGCCCGATGTCGGCGTTGGCGTACTCGGCCACCTGTTCAATCTTGTCGCTGTAGCAGCGGAACACTTCGCACGCCGAGTTATTGTTCTTTTCGTCGTGGCCGTAGGCCGGGTCAGCGGCGATAACGTACACGCCGTCAATGTCTGGTTCCTCCCAGACGCGAAGCTGTTCCATTCGCTTGTTCGGCGCTTCACGCACAGAGCAAAAGATGAACTCGCTGCCTGGAAAGTACGTGTAGGATTTGAACTTGTTCGAGCACTGATCTGTCGTCAGGCTTTTGAGCGCATCAAGCGGGAAGAATGAGTTACCAGTTTGCAGGAACGCTTCATGCTCGGTCCAGGGATTTTCCTGCTGCGTTAATTCGTTAACGATAAACGAAGAAACGTCTTCATCCTCGTCTACCGGCGCCGGGTTTGCTTGCCTCCTGTACCACGCGAGTTGTTCTTGCGTAACTTCAACGCCGTATACCTGCTTGACCTGCGCGATTTTGTCCTGTTCTTCTAGGTTCGGCGGTGCTGTCCCATACCTCTCGAACAGGGCGGTGCCCCGGTCGTACTTTTGGCTTTCTTTCGCCCACCACCCGATGAAAACAGCCCTCTGGCACAGGTCATCGGCCTGCGCCTCGTCCCACATGTCTTTCCAGACGTTGAAGCCGCGCGCCGTGGACTCCCAAATGAACAGTCGGTTGGGGTTTTCCTTCGCCATCGAGTTTTTCAGAGACTCGACGCCCTCCGGATTGTCCCAAGAACTGACTTCTGATGCCCAAATCACGCTGTAACCGTCGCCTCGGCCTAGATTTCCCGATGATTTCGACGCTCGGACACCAGCGGCCAGCAGCGCGAGGCCCGAACGGTTCTCGAAGAACAATCCGTCACGGTTATCGTCAGTAATTCGGGGGAATTTATACTTCGGCGGCAGTTCAGCGATCATTGTCTTGAACTTACGCCGCGCAGAAGCGACGTGGGCGGCGTTATCGAAGATAACTGCGCCCTGCATACCGTCATGTATCCCCAACCAGAAGGCAATCAACGGCATTGTGACCGTCGAAATGCCTAACTGGCGGGACTTTAAGCACTTTACGTCGTGGATATCGTCGCTCAGAGCATCCCAAACGGCTCCGAGCATAACTTTCTGTGCGTTGTAGATGTTATCTGCCAGTCGCGTACCGCCGCCCGTCTCTTTCGAGTCGATTTTTACGTGCTTGAGGAAGCCGTAAAACGACGACTTGAATGCGTCCACCTTGTTCTTGTTCCACCGACCTGGCTTGATGATGGCCTTGGGCTTTGGGACTTCGAACTTTGGCGTTGGTACGACAAGCGGCAGAGCCATGTCACTCCCTCACGAGCATATAGCGGGCCGCGTCCAAGATGCCCAGCATCTCCATTTGGTCCGGATACGCCGCCGAGTACCCTACCGACAGGTCTTCCCTGCGGTAAGCCACGAGCAGCGCGCCTGGTTTTATCTCCCCCCTGTCGATACCCCGCAGCAGTTCGACAAGCACGTCGCGCGGCGTCCAATCCTTGGCGTCGTGGGACTTCCCCGCCCTGTGTTCGGCGAGGCTGACCGGAGCGTCGGCGAAGCTGTCCATCACTTACCCCGCTTCGCGCCCTTCGCGGGGACCGGCGGCACGGGGCGGCCCGGAACGGGCGCACCAGTAGCGGCCTTGCCCTTCGGGTGGGTCGGAGCGGCCTTCGCAGGCACGCTCGGGGTCGTCGTCTTCTTGGTAGCCATTATCTCATCCTTCCAGTGTTGAAGCGGTCAGCGCCGCGGGAATTGGCCTCGAACTCGATGCCAGCCTTCTCGACCTCTGCCCGGGCGTAGGCCAGGAAACTCCCGGCGTCGGGCTTGGTCCCTACCATCATGCCGTCAATGGCGGGGGCGTCGCCAGGGGGAACCACGAGAAAAGCGCCGCCGAACTCGCCCTCGTTCCTGTCGATCCGATCGGCCATGGCTCGGAACTTGGCGGAGATGTCGGCGTTACTCATTGGGCCGCACCTCCGCGAAGACTTGAAACTCTTGGCCTGCCTCGTACTCGGTGGACAAGGTCACCAACCAGGACCGGACCCGCCGCAAGTAGCCTTCGGCCAACAGCCGATCCAACAGGGCGCTCTTCGTAATATCGCCTTTCGCGAGCGTGTCGAAGTCAACGTCCCGGAGAGCCTCGTACAGCCCGTCCACCCACTCGCTGTCTCTCTCCACGACGACGAGGGCGCCAGCCGGGACCGTCGGTTGCGGCGGGCGCGGGGGCGGCACGGGGCGCTCGACGACCACGGCGCGAGGCTGGACTTCGACGGGCGGCGCCGGGCTTTCCCAGCCCAGGCACGACTCGCCTCCGAACTCGGCGCGCGCCGCAGCCAGGGCGACGTAGTCGACGCCAGACACCTTGTGCCGGGCCAGGACCGCGGCGATGGCTTCCTTGCCGGCCCGCACGTCGGGGTCGTCGGCAGAGACTCGCGGCGCCTCGGCCGCTGACACAAATCCGCTCATTTCATGCTGTCCACTTTGTCGAGGTACGAGTGGTTGTATTTGTCTTTGATGTGGCGGTGGATCGCCGAGCCAATCGACGAAGCGCTGACGACGCGGTCGGCGACTTGGGCGGGGACGCCGACATACTCGACGAGATTGCCGTTCTGGTACTCGACGACAAGCCGCTCGTCGTCGGGGTCGTAGCCCAGGGCAGCGACATGCGACGAGAATACGGACTTCATGCTAAGCGCCATTAGTTGAGTCTCCCTCTCACAAACCTCGCCCACAACTCCTCACGGATGTCGTTTTCCGCCTGGAGCAGCCCCACTAACCGCGCTTGAACCTCTTCGATCAGAGCCATCTGGTTGACTTGCATCGCGGCTAAGGCCGCGCGCAACTGGGCGTCACTCATGGCCTCGAGCGGCAGCGCCATCACGCCCTCCTCTGCAAGGCGTCGGTGAGATCGCACACAGGCTCAGGCGTCATCGGCTGAAGGGCGTCGTTGATCCAAAAGTCGGCCCGCAACTTCTCCGCTTCACGCTGCGGCGAGAACTCATACTCCAACGCCCCTGCGATCTCGTTGACCACTGGGTCCCAGTCGCCGACCTTCTCTTGCCTGAAGCTGTACACCGACGGATACCAGGGCGTCGGCGTGGCTGTGAGCGCCTCGCCCTGCCCCCACACCCAATACGCTCCGTGCGCTGGGAGCGCTACGAAAGTCGGAACGCCGACGCTGCCGGCGATATGCGCCACTGAGGTGCAGACGGTGACCACGGCGTCCATCTGCCGCAACAGGCGCCCGGTGTCAGAGATCGACCTGATCTCGCCTGAAAGGTCGGTGATCAGGTGCTTGATGGGCTCAAGCTCGTACGCCCGCTTGCCGACTTGAAAACTGAACAACTCGATGCCGGGCACTGAGTATAGTCCAAGTAAAACGCGGGGGTCGGGCATTGACCGGTAGCGGTCGTTGTCTTGCTCGGGGCTGCCCGCCCACACGACGCCGACTTTCTTGCGTCGGGTCTTAAAGTCGTGTCTAGGGCCTAGCCCTGCATCGCCATCGAGCGGCGGCACGTCGACGATCTCGGCGTCGCTCAGGCCCAGTGCCACTGGCAGAGAGACCATAGGAATGAAAGCCTCGGCCTCGGGGATGGCGGCCGGCATCGGCAGATATCCGCCGCACGGCCCGAGCCCTCGCTCCATCCAACTGATCAGTTCTTTCTGCGCGGCGATCACGACGTTGAGTCGGCCGACGCGCGCGAACGCCATTTTGATGAACCGCGCGAACATAACGGTGTCGCCCAGCCCTTGCTCGGCGACGATCAGCAATTTGCCGACAGCCTCACCGCGCCACATGGGCATCGGATAGTTGAGCATGTCAGGCATCTTGTAGGCAAACCTCGCCTCAGACTGCTTTAGCCCCTCGGCAAACTGCCCGTCGGCGAGGAGCGCAAAGGCGTAGGCCAGCCGCGCGTGGGCGTCTTCCGGGTCAATCTGAACAGCGGTTTTCCCAAAAACAGCCGCCTGCCGAGCCTCTCCGAGTTCAACCAACGTGCGCGACATATTGGCGTAGGCCAGCGGTTTGTCTGGCGCGGCCTCGATCGCCTTGAGCAGCGTCAAGTGGCTCTCGTGGTAGCGCCCCGCCTGAAACAACTGCCAGCCCAGGTTTGTGAGGGAGAAGGGTTCGCCCGGCATCAGTTCGAGCACACGCCTGAAAGCCGCGATGGCCGCGACGCTGTCCTTGGCCTTGATAGCGTCGAGGCCGAGCCGATACCACGCGCCGGGCACGTCGCGGCTTACGCGCAGCGCGCCGTCGAGGTAGCGGCCCCCGAGGCCAGGGTTTCCCGCCTCGTAGGCGGCGTGAGCCTGGAGGAACAGACTCTGCCCGTGCTCGATGTCAGTCATTACGCCGCCCCACCATGAACCACCAACCCAGGCCGACTAAGGTCCACCCGGTCAGCGTCAAGGCCAGGGCTTCGCGGTACTCTGCGGAAAAACTGGTGCAGCCAGTCGCAACCGGCGCCTTTTTGCGGAAATCATCGAGTTTCACGACAGCCATGGTTCACTCCCAGAAAAGGCATCCGTCATCGTCAGCGTCGACGATCTCGGCGAAACGAGGCGACACCGATCGGGCGCAGGTCAAGATGCCGCGCAACTCCCACCGGCTGTGGTCGCACGTACCGCATTTACACTGAGCCTCACCCTCGTTTTCGTTTTCGTCTTCGTTCATCGTTTCCTCCACACCCCGTAGAAAGACGCGCCCGCGACGGCGTCGCCGACGGCGGCCGGGTCGAGCAGGCGTTGGACGACGGGCTCGAACCGCGCGTCGAGTTCAGCCTCGACATTGATCCCGTCGTCCAGCCAGCCCTGATCGGTCGGAACGCAGCGTCGTCGGCTGTTGACGACTACGAGCCGCGCCCCGGGCTTCAGCGCGCCGGACAACTGCTCGACCGCCTCTTTGAAGTTCAGCGCATGCTGGAGCGCCCAAACGGCGATCGCACCGTCGGCGAACTCCCTGGTCGCCAGAAGAGCAAAAGCGTGCGGGGTAGCCACTGTTAAGCCGGGCACCGCCACCCGCGCCATCTCTCGCGTCGAAAGACTGGTGTCGACGCCGAGCACTTTGCACCCCGCGGCGGCCAAGGGGTCGGCCAGCCGGCCGACCCCGCATCCGAAGTCAATGACGTGGGGCCGGTGGGCGCCCTGAAGTTTGAGGTCTTCGAGAATCAGCGCCGCGAGATACGGCGTCTCCAGCAGCCAGCGCTCTGCCGACGAGCGATCGCCCTCTGCCGTGAGAATGATCTCGCGGGCGCTCGCTTCGTCGGCGCGCTCAAACACTCTCGGTTCGTGGCGGAACTCAGTCATCGCAGCGCTCCCTCGCGTTTGCGCGTGTTTGCGCGCTCTAGGACGCTTATTACCGTCATAGCCCGCCTCTGTCAACTATGGACAATGCCGGCCTCTTGATAGATGGTTGGTTCTGCCGCCGGGGCCGCCTGCGCTTGTCACGCCCGGGAGGCACGGCGCGTCGAGGCTTCTCCGGCGGCAGCCCCTCGACGTACGTGAATGCAATTGTGAAATTTTGCACACGTTTCGTTAGGATCAGGAACTTTACGGGCGTTCAGTCTCTTTACGGGCGTTCAGTCTCTTTACGTTACGTCGTGGGCTAGACGGACGTTCAGGTTTACAAGCGGAATGTAGGTTTGTTCAGGAGGGTAAAATGGAAAATTTTCTGGGGGCTCTGCGCGTTCAGTGCACAGCGGACGTTCAGCCCGCTCAGGCAAGTTTACGGGGGTTAAGGACTGTGAAAATGGAAAATTTTCTGGGGGGCGATGGCGTGGACGTACTCGAAATGCGCAGCGCCGCGTCCCGGTGCCCGCCGCGCCGGAGCACGTACCGGAACGCGAAACAGGTTTCGCTTTTTGCGCGCGCGGCACCGGCCGCGCCATCGCTCCTGGGCGCCCCCTCCCGTGGTCCCTCAATCAAAAGACCCCGTCACGAGCGAGAAAGCCCTACCCTCCCGCTCGGGTTTAGGCACAAAGCCGGTCAAGCCCTTGAAAGTAAAGGGATGACCGTTTTCCATAATATACCTTATAATACGACGGAAACGATAGTGGGTTTACAACCCGCCGGGATTATGGAAAACGAGGGTGCGACAGTGCGGTGCGACAAGCCATTGAAAACGCTGGATTGTGGTTCGTGGTTCCGCCGACAAAAAGCCGGAAAAGACAGGAGCCGCAACGTCTTTCGCGTATTTAACACCCCTCTCGCCTGACTGTGTTCTGCTGTGTAATGTTATAACGTAACGTTTTCCTGTCCCGCCGAGTCCGTCTAGCCATGTCCCGCTCCCGTAAACCGCCAGCCCGCGACACCACACCTGCCTTCGAACGAACGTGCCGCCTAATGTGGGGGCGAGACGCTACCACCGAACTCGTGGCCTTGCTTGGCGGCATAGCCATGCCAAGCACGTGCCGCGCCTGGATACGAGGCTTTCAGCCTCCGCCCCCCTATGCCTTGGAAGCTGTCGCGGATCATGCTCGCCAACGCGCATCCGCCTTGCTGGCGATAGCTCCATCCGTTGACATCGAGGCTGTCGCACGGCATCGCACCTACATGCCGCCACCAACAAAAGGGTGTAAGCGCGTCATGGAACGTGACGGCCCGGGCTCGATCCCTCGCGATGCTAGGCGCCGCAAGGCGACATAAGCTAGGGTATGATCATACCGCGACACGGTGCACCTGAAACACCGTGACAATCTAAGAAAAGAATAATCGCAAAAACTATGCCAACCGTACGCGAAAACGTGCGGCGTTTTTGCGCGTCTGAACTAACGTAAACGCATAGCGATTTACCGAGACAGTGCCCGGAAAAGCGATCATAAAAGAACCACGAAACAAGCGCGGCGGATTACGCGCCGCAAACACGAGGAAACGGGACCATGGCAACCACCTACACCGTAATCCGCGCGCACCACAGCGGATACCACGGCGCCGCTCAATATGACGTGAAAACGAGCGACAATCGCTTTTATGTCGTCACCGTCTATGATGGATTGCGCGGCCGCGTTATCCACAGCGACTACCATGTAGCGCGTGACACTGGAGACACCACGTTTGAAGGCACGCCTCGTCTCGCGTCTTTTCGCTTTCTCAATCGCGAGGGCGCGACAGCCCGAAAACTCGACGCGGCCATTGAAGCGCATAACTCGGCGCCGGCCGCACCGCATGAGGCGCCGACGCTATCCGACGCAGAAACGGAACTAGCGGCCGATATCGCGGTTATCGCCGCAAATTTCGAGACGACTCCGATCGCCGAAATGGAGTCTGCCATGAAAACCTACACCATCGCGAACCGGGTCAGCGGCTTTGAAATCGGCGAGTACCAGGGCTCCACCAAAGCCGAAGCCCTTGACGTCATGGCACGTGACGCCGGGTATCGCGACTTTTCCCAAGCTTGCGACGTGACTGGAAATGATGGAGACGATTTGATCGTCACTGAGGTGGTCGGTGACTAGGTATCGGCAAAGGAAGGTCAGACGACGCGAGAAAATGCGCACCGCATCTATCATCCTTAGTAAACCAGGGCATGGAGGTGTTCGGCCCCACAAAAAGAAAGGGGGTAGAACAGGTAATCAAAAGCCCAAGCACAGCCAAAGCCCTTGATGCCGAATGAGGTGTCGCGTCATGAAAGGGAGCCGGACTTTGGACGAAAAAGCCGTGCGTATCCTTGATCGATTGCCAGCCAAAACGCCAGACGGCGTGCCGTACACTTTCGCCAGCGTTCGCGCGGCAATCGCTAATTGGGAGGGTTGAGCTATGTCAGACTTCATGCAACATGAAATCACGCGCAAACAAGATTGGTGGCAAGGCGAAAGCCAACACGGTGGTGCGGTGTGGGTGCCGCGCTATAACTTCACGGCAAAGCAATTTGCGGAGGGTTGCTTAGGTTATGACGCGGAAGAACTCGAAGGGTATAGCGACGCTGAATTGGCCGCTACAGGCATCATGACCACGGTTGAAGGTTATGGTGCACGGCTCTCGGCACCGGGATACATGGATTGTACGGAATGGTGCGTTTTCGCCACAGAGAAAGAAGCGCGCGAGTATCTGGCGGAAATGTATGACGACGATTGCGACACGGAGTGACTTTCAGTGGGCACACACCGCGCGGTGTGTGCCAGCATGAAGGCCAACCGAAAGGGTAAAGCTATGTCGCACCATCATGAAGTCGTTTGGACGTTTAAGACGCGAAATTTCCATCTTGAACTCCAAATCAGTGAGTGCCTGGAAAGTCCGCGCGGCCAATTCGACGACGAAGACGACGTTGCGGCGATCGAAAGCGGCGATATCTTGTGGTTTGACGCCGCAATGATCGTGTATGGGCCTTGCGGCATGAAAGTCGGTTCCGATTACCTCGGTTGCTGCGCATACGAGAAAATCAGCGACTTCATTGCGCATGGAGAGAAGGGGTATTTCGGCGATATGGTCCGCAACGCTGTTGCGCACGCAAGGGAAAATCTGGCGGAAATACCGAAGCTTAGAGTGAAAGGGGAATGACCATGGCACGCTACCACGACAACATCGAGCCTAGCATATTCCGCGACGGGCAGTATGTCGGCTATGGATCGGGTCTCGTTTGGCGTATTCGTCGCAATGGGTCGCATGGGTGGAATGCAACAGCGACCACGTTACCGGCGAAGTGTGTCTCGGCGCGTACGCTGCGCGAAATTGCCGATAAAATCCGAACCGTAGGGGAATGATCATGGCCTTAGAATACACGATCACCACAGATCACAAGTGGAAGCCGTTCAAAGGTGATCACGAAGTCTCGAAAAGCGTTTTAGCTTCGGATTTCGATTACCAAGACCGCGACGAAGTGCGCGACGGCTTTTTTCGATATCGAAAGTGTTGGTATCACCTAGACCAGTTTATGCGCTTGTCGCATAACCACGCTAACGGCAAAAACCCGTTCGCGGGTTGGCATGGATACTACGGCGATAGTTATTCCTCGGGTGTACTGATCAAACTGTCAAACGACGGCGAGAGCTATCAGGTTGCCACCTATTGCTGTTAATCGGAGGGTAAAACCATGGAAAACATACACGGAACCATGAAAATTTACAGCGAAACCGATTGCCGTGGTCGCGGTGGGGATTTGCTATCCGTGGCACATTTCGGTTGCGACATTGAATTATTCCTTGACGCTATCGCGGCCCAAATGATGCTGCACCGCGACGTTTGGGTTGACTTAAATAATGGGCAATACCTTTCGTTCGCGTTCGTGCGAGCGTTCGCGGTATCCCCTATGCAATGGCGAAACGAGGCTATGACTTCGATTGCGCGCAAATATCCGATCGCCGAACCTGTCGAATACAAGCGTTACAGTCGCACCGGACGTTAGTGTGCTGTTAAAACCAGCGCAACCATTGCGCTGGTTTTTGCGGACACACTAACGGAGGAAAACACAATGACAAAAGCGAAAGGCATCCGCCTTGTGGAAAAGAATAACCACAACGCTGTTCATGCCTTGTTTGACAACATGGAAAGGGCAAAACTACACTTGCGCGAAGTTATCCCCACGTATGTCGCACGAGGGTTTTTCACGGATAAAACACTGACCGTTGACAGCTTCGAGATATTGGAGGATTGACCATGCATGACGATTACGCATACTTTCGTGTCCTTGTCGCGCAACGCCAAATCTTGCGCGAGCAAGCTTTCGCCTTGCAAGAAAAGCTAAACACTATCACCAATTCAACCGATCGCAACGGGGTTGAATTTAACGCAACGTGGGATGCGTGGGGCGATGCTTGCGACGCCATCGCGCGTAAAAACGACGCGATTGACGCGGAATACAAAGCCGCGACAAAAATCCAATGCCATCGGGCAGGCATTGCCGCTTAGCGTACTGTTAAAACCAGCGCAATCGTTGCGCTGGTTTTTGCGAGCACACTAACGGAGGAAAACACAATGAACACATATGTTATAGACGGGTTTATCCGGACCAAAACTCTAGGCCCGGAAGATAAAACCCTTCGCTACCATGGTGTAGCCTATGAAACGCGAGGAACACTAATCCGCGCTTATGAACTAAGCGATGGTTCGTTCATTGTCGCGAAAAACGGAAAGCAATTGGATGCTTTCCCGTCGCACACCAAGCAAGGCCGCGCCATCAAACAGCTTTGGGCGGAAAAATACGGCACTGAGTCTCTATCGTACCAATACCACATGAATTGAAAGGTGTACCTGTCATGACGACGATTTACGCTGAGGGCTTGCAATTAGTACAGCATCTAAAGGCGCCACACTCGCCGAACGGTAATCCGCAAAGGCTTTACCTCGTGACAACTTTCGCCGAACGTGTATACAACGGTATGCGCCGCGACACTGTGACAATGGCTTATAACGAGGGTTTTTCAGGTGACCAAGCCATACCACCGATACCACCCGGAGGTATGAGGCGAGAGCTACCAAGCTGCAACATCACGCGCAGTGAGTATCACAGGCTCTTGAAACAATACCCTCCGGCATGACATAAAAGCCCATACCGCTATCCAATCGTCCGGGAATGGAAACCCCGCTGCCTACCAAGGCAGCGGGGTTTCTCTTTTTGGGCGCTGGGCAGGCTCGGGCGCTGGGCGCTGGGCAGGCTCGGGCGCTGGGCAGGCTCGGCGGCTGGGCGCCCAGGAGCCCCCGAACGCCTTTTTCGCGGTTTTTCCAAAACCGTTTGGCTTCCCCGCGCGGCGGCCTGAAATATCCTCCCTTGCGATTTTCCGAAATCAAAAACTGGTTTCCAAAAGTCGAAATCCAAACCTATTCTCGGCCCCAGCCGCCAGGGGGCCTATTTTCCGCTGCGTTTTTTCCAGTACGGGTTCCACTTTTTCTTTTTTACCTCCCCTTTGTCTTCAGGCACAATATCCGCGGGCGACCAAGCGGCTTCATCCGCAGGGACGACCTTCCCCGCCTTCCTAAACTTTCGTTCAGGATTAGCCTCCTGCCATTTAGCGAGCCCAACCTCTGCGTCTTCACGAGTCCTGTAGCTGCCGACGTGGACGCGCTCGCCCTGCGCCTGCACCTTGACCACGTAACGGGCCAGTGTGCGATCCCAATAGATATTCCGCGGCAAGTCTCTCTCCCGCAGACACAAGTCTCCGTTGGCCCCTTCGATCCGAGCCGCGCGGGCTTTAGCGCGCGCCAAGGCCAGTTCTTCGGCGGCGTAAACCGGATTAACGTGGAAAAGCGTCTCAAACAACTCCCCGCTAATAACGCCAAGCCCCTTGTATTTATGCTCGTCGAACCTATGCACGCCGTCTTTCATGTTTGTCTTCGCCGGCCACTTCCGCTCGACCAAATCCCGCAAAATCCGATCGTGATGGGCTTGCGCCTCTTCCCGTGTGTCGTAAGTCTTGAGATAGCGCTTGGCCTCGTCCCATAGGATCGTCGCCCGGAACCGGCCGTCGGCCATCTTCGACACCCCTGTTTGCCGGGCGACCAGTGTTTCAATCATTTTAGCGCCGATGCTATCCGGGTCGCGCCCCTCGACCAGCGCTCGGATCGTCTCCCGCGCCTCCATCTCCGTGGCGCAACCTTCTGTCCGCACAGGCACGCCGTTCCTGATCCTGTAGCCCCGCCACAGCCGGTCAGCGCCTCGCACCACCCCGTCCTTCCCTGGTGTGCTGGCGGGCCAGTTGTCGAACTCAAGGATCGCATCCACCTCGTCGCACGCCGCTTGCGCCTCCTCCTGCGTCGGGTAGGCGCCAAGCAGGCGCGCCTTGTGGTTCCACCACGTCCACGCCGCCCAATCGTCCCCGTCCTCCTGGACCCTGTAGAACGCGCGTGGGGGCTCCCGTTTCTTCCACGGGGTCTCGGGGGCGGCCCCACCCTCAGAACGCACAGGCGGGGCGTTTCCGTCGCTTGGCGGCACGTCCCCCGCAACAGGGGCCGGTAGCGCTTTCGCCTTCACGTAGCCTCGGTCGTCCAGGTGCTCGTCGCCCTCTGGTGAAGCGGCCGAAAACCGAACGATCGCATCTCGCCCCTTGGCGACCGCCCACCGCCCAGCGTCCCACCGCTTCACCAACCATTCTGGAGCCGTCGCGTGGGTCACAAACCGGCACTGCGGCTGGGGGCCGCCGGGCGCTGAGATCGTCGCCGCGTCGTGAACGCCGTCGCCGTATTCGTCCTCGAACCATTCGAACTCCCCGCCGTACGGCCAGAACGGGTTGTTGTCTCTGTGGACCATGTTTCATTCCTCGCCGGGTTTTGTGTTTTTCTTTTTACTCGCCGCAGGCGCCGCGCGCAAGCGCCACCGCTGAAAGCGATCATATTTATATCAGCGGGGGCAGCGGTAGCGACCGCCCCCTCTGATATACTATATTATAGCTAGGCTATGATAGTATATCAAGGGGTGAGGCTGTGGTTGTATCTTTGACCACATACCACTGGATATTGTGTACGAGGTAAGAGCGTTCTCGGGCAGTAATCTAAGCATTTAACGCTGGTTTTACTGCCTTAGCCACAACCGGCCCAGAAGACCTACGTGTCCAAGTATATCAGATTTTCTTTCGGATACATCAGAACACGTTGTTCACAGGCGGGTTCGGCTAATACACCGCAGTTTCTGCCGACGGCTGACACTTGCACCAAGGGGCGCATAAGGCAAAACCCGGTTTTATACTTGGCGGTCCAGCAGGTGGAGCGCGCTTAGGCCACGTTCCGACCCCACCCGCAGCCGTGTATCTCGAAAAATCAAAAATATGTAACAGTATCTGCGGCATGCGTTTCACGCCGCCCCTGCTATGACGTTTACGCATACGTATTCCTGTTTACAGTCTCGTGAAATTTTGTATACCTTCGTTTTCACCAAAACCGAGCGAAAGTTCACCAAATGGCCCACACATACGTTGACGGAAAGTGTCGTTGGTGCAGCGTTCACCGCGACGACGTGGCCCGTGGCAAAGCAACGCCGTGGTGCCATCGAGGCGGTTCCCGCGCTTTGGCCGCGATCCGCCCCGCCGAGAAGCCCGCTTGTGACCCGTGCTTCCTGGAAGGCGCCTGCGGCAATGACGCCCAGCCCTGCGTCGACACCTTCGCAAAGGTCACTGCGGCTCTTGCGACGAAGGCCCACCTCTGCCCGTCGCCTGTGCCGGCCTGCGGGGCCGACGTTTCCGAAGCCAGCGAGCCCAGCTTCAAAGTCCTGTGCCGGGCGTGCGTAGGAGACGCCCCATGACCGCCCGCTCCACCCCCGAGCACCCTGCGTTCGGCCCGCTGTTCCGCGAAGTCGACAGGCAAGGTATGGGGCGCAAAGAACTGGCCTATCGGTCAGGGCTCAACCTGAGCACCCTGTCAAGATGGAGGGAGAACGCTACAGAGCCGCGCTATAGCAATCTCGCGGCTGCCTGGGGGGCTCTCGGGTACGATCTGCTGCCCGTCAGGAGGAAACTATGATCGAACCCTCAATCTGGCTGTGCCTCGTCGTTCTCGTCGTTCTCGTCGTTCTCGTCGGAGCGCTTGGAGTAGCCCTCGACGCTCTGACTTACGGAGAGCTTCCCCACGGAGATGACCCCGAGGACGAAGGATGAAACACGAAGACGTTCTTGACCGGTTAAACCCCGGAACCCGGGGCGCGACTGTGGAACTGGTCGACGAGTACGGACGGCACCACGCCTCTGTCACTGAGACCAACGTTGGCGTTCTTGTCTCACTACCGCCCTGCCCCGGACGGTTGACGACACGCCGATATCTGGCGGTCGACGATTGCAAGTCGTTCGACGGCTGGCGGGTCAGTGTTTTACGGAACGGATCGCCGCACAACGCTTGTGTTCTGCGCATTGGCCCGGCACGCAAGGCCGTGCTTCACGCTATTAAGGGAGCGCTCTATGCCTGACGTTATTGCCATGCACCAGTGGTTTACCTGCGGTTCCGCCGGCCGCTGGACCGTCCGCAATAAGACGCATCAGGTGTGTGGGACGTTTTCGCCCCACAACGCCGCTGAACTCGCCGACCGCCTGAACCGTGGAGAAAAATGCACACTGTCGATAATTTCTCTTGACCGACGCCGCGTGGTTTCGCTAAGCACCTGTGTACCGACCACGCAGGTCAAGGCCCTCGCCGATCTTATCTCCGGAGTACTCTTATGAGCCATACCCCGCACATTCGTATTGCGACGACGCCGCTTCCGATCCCCGAACGCAAGCGCGGTGGCGCCATTCGCGCCGCGGCCCCGATCGCATACCCGTTCGCCTCTCTCACTGTCGGCGGCGCTCCGTGCTTGGTCACTTTCGATCCGAGCACGCCTGATCTTGCCAAGGTCCTCAAGGCCGAGAGCACCAAGGTGTTCAATCAGGTCCGGCGTTTCATCAGCGCGCACCCCCATTTCGAATTCACCGTGCGCACCGTCGAAGTCGGTGAAGGCCCCGCCCACCAGATTGGCATCTGGCGCATCCCCGCCGACCCGATCGCCCGCGCCGAGGCCAAGGCCCGCCGCGCCGTCGCCCGGAGCACTCCCGAGGCCATCGCCAAGCGCGCAGCCAAGCGTGCGGCGAAAGCCTCTCTGAACGCTGCCGCCTGACACTTCTCAAGCTGGCGCGACACCCCTGGAGGGCGGTCCCCCACCGCTGCCCTCCAGGGGTTTTTACCGGGAAATGGTGTGAGAAAGTTAACAGAAGTTCGGGCTCGCCTAACAGCACCGGGGAAAGAGGACACGGTCATGACCAGCGCGCTTGATGCTATCCGACATCTGTTCCCGTGCAGCGACGCGGCGGCGTGGCTCGCACGCCAGCCCGACGCCGAGACCGCATGGAACGCTTGCGATCGCGGGGATTGGCTTCTGTGGGCCGCCGCGCGGCTTGGCGTGCCCCGCCCCGTCCTTGCGCTGGCCGCGTGTGATTGCGCCCGCTCTGCGCTTCGCTATGTGCCCGTTGGGGAAGCGAGGCCGCTGGCTGCGGTCGAGGCGGCTGAGGCGTGGGCGCGGGAGCCGACGGAGGCGAACCGCGCCGCCGCCGCCGACGCCGCCACATACGCCGCCGACGCCGCCACCTCCGCCGCCGCAGACGCCGTCGCCGACGCCCCATCCGCCGCTGCCGCCGCCGCTGCCGCCTACGCCGCCGCCGCCGCCGCCGCCGCCGCCGCTGCCGCCTACGCCGCCGACGCCG
>CAIMWA010000278.1 GCA_903845045.1 uncultured delta proteobacterium
ATCGCGGCCGAGCGCTTCCACAACGCGGGTGCGGTCACGAGCACGGCCTTGCTCTCGGTGCAGGCGGCGCGGGCGCAGGAGGTCGAGGCCGATGCGCCGACGGCGTACTCCGAGCTCTCGCGGGCGCAGTCGGCGTTTCAGCAGGCGATCACGGTCACGCAGAAGATCCTGCAGACCACCGCGGTTTCGCGGGGCTGACACAGGTCTTCGTCGCCGCTTGGCGAAAACGGCATCGCGCGCCGACGCTCCCCGATGGATCGGGGGACGCCGGCGCGTTTCCGTTGGGGGGGTCTCAGGTGCCGGGGGCGAAGCGCTCGTCGAGGAGCTTCTTGCGACGCTCCATCGACGGCGTCATGAAGCCGACGTCGACGAGGGCGGTGTGCAGGTCGCGGGATGACCGCTCGAGCGTGTAGCCCGACGCGGCGCGCAGGTGCTCGAGCTCATCGAGCACGGCGCCGAAGCAGTACGTGACCTCGTTCTTGTCGATGGAGATGCCGTCGAAGCGCGGCGAGGGTACGAGGAACGGCTCGTCGAGCTCGAGGGCCGCGCCGTTGGTGAACCACTCGAAGGCGGTCTGCAGGGCGCCGACGGCGGTGACGCGGATCCCGAGCGCGGCGGCGACCCGCGCGACGGTCACGAGGCGCGAGAGCGAAGGGTGGGCATCGAGGGAGTTGGACAACAGCTCCAACGCGATCTCGAGGGACTGCACCCGCGCGCCGAGCGGCACCGCCGGGTCGTGCGCATCGAACCAGCGGTCGAGCGCCGTCTCGAGGAGGTCGCGACGCGGGTGCTGAGACTGCCAGAAGGGCATGAGCTGCACGCCGTACTGGAACTGCGCGATGTCGTTCTGCCAGCGACCCGGCGCATGCGGACTCGGCTGGACCCGCGACGGCGTCGCAACCAGGCCTCGATCCGCGAGCTGCGCCGCGCGAGCGGGGCGGCAGAAGAAGACGTTCGTCGCCAGCTCGTCGAAGGCGAAGGTGTGGTGCGCGAGGGTGAGCACCCCGAGCGCGGGCACGAACCGGTAGCACTCGTAGCCGTGCGTCGCGAACGCCGCGCGGAGCGGACCCGTATCGTCGCCCGCACGGAGCGCCACCATCACCAGCGGCGACTCGTCGTGGAGGAAGCCCTTCGCACCGGCGAGGATCGACAGCTCCTCGCCGGGAGCGTCGATGCGAAGGAACTCGACGTCGCGCACGCCATGAACATCGCGAAGGGCGTCGAGGGTGGACCCGGCGACGAGCTCGGTGTGGTCGTGGACGAGGCCGTTTCGGATGAGCGACGCACGTTCGGTGGCCCCGCCGACATGGAGCTTCGTCTCGCCCGTCCGGGACGTGACGGCCGCCTCGACGACGGTCACGTTTCCGAAGCCGTTGCGTGCGACGCCGGCTCGGAGAAACGCCGCAGTGCGAGGCTCGGGTTCGACGGCCCAGACGCGTCCGTCGTTGCCAGCGCGCGCCGCGACGGAGAGCGCGTAGACTCCGTACCCCGCGCCGATGTCGAGGGCGCGGAACCCCGGCGTCGCAAGGATACGAACGAATCGGAGCTCCGAGTCGCTCCAGTCACCCTGCTCTCGCAAGGTGTAGGTGGTCAGCGACTCGAGGGACGGGGGAACGGCCAAACGAACGCCCCCGCAGTCGGCCAGCTCGAGCTCGTCGTCGCGGAGCTCGCAGGGACCGACGTCGGGAAGCTCCTTGCGCGGCGCGCCGTCGAGACTTCGTCGGAACGCCTCGCGGTACGCCGTCTCGAGCTCCTGGGCGAGCCGCTCCGGGGAGCCGACGGTGCTGGCAGCCCAGCGCTGCGCCAGGCTTCCGCGAAGCTGCGCGAGGCGCTCGGGATCGCGCGCGAGGGAGGTCGCGATGCGCACGTAGTCGGCTTCGGACTCCGCGACGAGCGACGCCTCGCCGAGGGCGGTGAGCAACGACGCGCTCACGCGGCCGGCGTGGTGGCGCCCGCGAAGGGCGACGACGGGCACGCCCACGGCGAGGGTCTCGCAGGTCGTGGTCGCGCCGTTGTAGGGGTAGGCGTCGAGGGCGATGTCCGTGTCGGCCTGGGACTGGAAGCCTTCGCGCCAGTCCTTCGTCATGTGGCGGAACTCGAGCCGGTCGGCAGCCACGCCGTCGGCCTCGAACCAGGCGCGCACGTGCGCGACGCTCTCCGGCTGCGCGAAGGCCAGGTGCTTGAGGATCATGCGCGAGCCGGGGACCTCGCGGAGGATCGCGGACCAGGTACGGACGCACGCGCGCGAGATCTTCGAGGCGTTGTTGAAGCTTCCGAAGGTCACGAAGCCGTTCTTCACCGATGGCGGGGCGGCGGGAACCGGCTCGATGGCCGAGCGCCACGCGAGGAACCCGCCCGGCAGGCGGAGCAGCGTCTCGGTGTGCAGGGCATCGCTCTCGCCCGGCGGGTCCGCGACGGCGTCGGTGACCCGGTAGTCCATGGTCGCGAGGCCGGTGGTGTCGGGGTAGCCGAGCCACGAGACCTGCACCGGGGCGGCGCGGCGCGCGAAGACCTCGAAGGCCGTCGCCGACGTCGGGCCCGCAAGGTCGACGAGCATGTCGATGCAGTCGTCCTGGATGCGACGGACGAGCGCCTTCTCGGTCAACGTCGATGCGTCGACCCAGTGATCGACCGCAGTTCGAAGCTGGGTCTGCACGTCGTCGTCGAACTTCGAAAGGCTGTAGGCGAAGACCTCGACCTGGACGCGGTCGTGGGACTTCACGACCGGAAGGAGGAACAGCCCCACGGGGTGACGGCGGAGGTCCTGCGACACGTACCCGATGCGCAGCCGACGATCGGCCGGACCTTGCGCGGTGCGCTGAGCGCGCTCCGACGCGAAGCGGCGCTCCAGCATCCGACCGAGGCGAACGTGATCGGCGAAGAGCTCGGCCGGCTCCCGTCCGTCGCCGGCGTGCATGACGAAGAGCCTGCTCGTCCAGGCGGTGAAGAGACCGGGTCGCAGATGCAGGGCCTCGGCGCTCGACTTCAACGAGTCGTCGATGCGGCCGGCCGCCCAGAGCGCGTCCGCGAGTGCGACGTGGACCTCAGGGCGACCCGGCGCGAGGACCCGAGCGCGCTCGAGGAGCTTCATCGCGTCGCCCACCCGTCCTCCGTGGAGCAGCAGTCGGCCGAAGGTCGCGTGGGCGGCCCAGGAGTCGGGGTTGATCTGGACGGCTCGTCCGAGGCATCGGTGGGCCTCCTCGAGGTCGCCACGACGAAAGAGGATCTCGCCGAGGTTGTTCAGCGCGCGCACCTCGTCAGGGTTCGTGGCGAGCATCGCTCGGAACTGCGTCTCGGCCTCGTCGACGCGCCCGTCGCGCAGCAGCGATGCACCCCAAGAGTTGCGAACGTTGGCGTCGGCGGGTGCCGCGGCGGCGGCGCGCTCATAGAGCTCGAACGCCTCGGTCTTGCGGCCCAAGGAGTGAAGCAGATCGCCGAGGTTGCCGAGCGCGGGCGCGAGCTTCGGGAACTCGGAGAGCACGCGACGATACGCCCGCTCGGCGGCCTCGGGGCGGCCGCCCTTGTGATGCTCCACGGCCTCGTGAAAGAGAGCCTCGGCTTCGACGGGAACCTCGTGCGTAGCGGTCATGAGCCGAAATTCTGCACGTTGCGGACCAACTCGCGCGGCGTCCAGCCCCGTCGCGGAGCGGCGTCTCGGGGGCGGTTGGCGCGCCGCGAGCCGCCCAAGAAATTTTCCATGCAAGGTCTACGAGGGGTGGCCGTTCACCGGGGGGCCAGGGATCCAAGCGTCCTTGCGACGGAGGCCACTGGGGCCGCCGTCAAACCCTCTACGAGGTTTCTACCATGGGTCTGTTCATCCAAACGAACGTCGGTTCTCTCATCGCCGCCGGAAACCTGCAGAACACGCAGGGGAACCTGGCGCTCAACTTCCAGAAGCTCTCCAGCGGCTTCCGGATCAACAGCGCCGCCGACGACGCCGCCGGCCTCGGCATCAGCAAGCGCCTCTCGGCGCAGCAGGGCGGCTACACGGTCGCGATGCGCAACGCGTCGGACGCCATCTCGATGGCCTCCACCGCTGACGGCGCGGCGAACGAGATCCACTCGCTGCTCGACCGTATGCGCCAGCTCGCGGTGCAGTCGGCGAACGGCACGAACAGCACCAACGACAGCGCGAACCTCGACACCGAGTTCCAGTCGGCGCTGAGCGAAATCGGCCGCATCATCAACGTCACGACGTACAACGGCGCGTCGCTGCTCAACAACTCCACGGCGACGACGTTCCAGGTCGGCATCAACAACAGCTCGAACGACCAGCTGACGCTGACCTTCGGCGGCGCTTCGCTCGCCAGCCTCGGCATCAGCAACGCCACCACGAACATCAACGGCCAGTCGAACGCGCAGGCCGCGATCACCACGATCGACACGGCGATCACCTCGCTCAGCGGCATCCGTGAGAACTTCGGTTCGATCGTGAACCGGCTCCAGTCGACGGTGAACAACCTCCAGTCGGTGTCGACGAACCTCGCCGCCGCTATCTCGCGCATCCGCGACACGGACATCGCGTCGGAGACCTCGGCGCTCTCGCGGAACCAGGTGCTCTCGCAGGCCGGCGCCGCCGTGCTCGCGCAGGCGAACCAGACCCCGCAGATCGCGCTCACGCTGCTCCGCGGCTGATCGTTTCTGGTAGCATGGGGGCGTAGGCTGCGGCGATGGTCCGCAGCCTGCGCTTTCCCGCAGGAGGAACTCGATGACGATCAACAACGCGTTCGGTACGAGTCAGTACGGGTTCGGTCTCAATCCGTCGGGGCTCGACACTGCAAGCATCGTCACGAAGCTCGTCGGCATCCGGAGCCAGACGCTCACCGCGATGCAGACGAACTTGAACAACGCGAGTTCGGCCGCGTCGACGGTCTCGACCTTCGCGTCGCATCTCTCCGCGCTATCAAGCGCCGCCTCGGATCTGTCCTTTCCGACGGGGTTCAACGCGACCGGCGCGTCGTCCTCCGACTCGTCGTATGTGACCGCGAGCCCTTCGTACGGCGGGGTGCCAGGGTCGTACTCGTTGGATGTCGCGCAACTCGCCTCGGAGCAGCGTACCCGTAGCAACACCTTCGCTTCGAGTTCCACAGCGCTGGGGCTGTCGGGTTCGTTGAGCGTGCAGGTGGGGTCGGGCACGCCGGTCTCGCTGACCATTGCGGGGACGGACACTCTCAACGACATCGCGACGAAGATCAGCTCGGCGGGGCTGCGGGTGAACGCGTCGGTGATCTACGACGGCTCGAACTACCGCATGCTGGTGCGCGGCCTTGACACCGGAGCGTCGAACGCCGTGACGCTGACAGAGGGGTCGCCGGCGCTCGCCTCGGCTCTCGGCTTGAGCACGCCCGCGAACACCTATCAGCACGCCCAGGATTCAGCCTTCACCGTGGACGGCGTTTCGATGACCCGTCCGACAAATCAGATTTCGGGTGCCATTCCCGGGGTGACGATGGCGTTGGTGCGGCCGACGACCTCTTCGGTGACGGTATCGGTCACCACGGACTCCTCGACCGTGGCGGCAAACGTGCAGGCGTTCGTCAACGCCTACAACCAGGTCGTGTACGACAGCCACAACGCGACCGGGTACGGTGGTCAGAAGGCATCAAATCCTCTGCTGCAGTCGGACCGTGTTTTCCGCAGCGCGCTGGACCAGATGAGCAACCTGGTCGGGTCGGTGGTTCCCGGAACGAGCGGCGCCTACACGACGCTCCGGAGCGTCGGCGTCTCGCTGCAGAACGACGGCACGCTGTCGTTCAGCAGCAGCACCTTCGCGGCGGCGATGACCGCGGATCCGACGGCGGTGTCGAAGATCTTCGTCACCGACGCTTCGAACGGGTCCACGGGCGTGATGTCGTCGTTTCGGACGGTCGTGAACGGGTTCATCGGCACGTCCTCGTCGCCGGCGAACGCCGAGGCCTCGGCGATGAGCCAGAGGGCTACGGCCATCCAGGCTCAGATTCGTGACGAGCAGGCGCGGATCACGACTTACCAGACCAACCTCCAGACGCAGTTCACGAACATGGAGATCAACGTCGCCAAGTACAAGGCGATGCTGAACGGGTGAACGGACGATGACGCCCTCAAGCATTCTCGCGCGGTACGGAGCGGTCCAGGTTTCGACGAGCACGCCGGGTCAGGTGCTGGTGATGCTCTACGACGGGCTGTTCCGGTTCATGGCCGAGGCGCGCCTGGCGATGGGGCAAAAGCGTCGCGGGCGGGCCGGCGAGTTGATCGGCCGGGCGCACGCGATCCTGGACATGCTGAACGCCACGCTCGAGCCGAAGCATGCTCCGGAGCTCTGCGCGAACCTCGAGGCGTTGTACCTGTTCTGCATGGATCGTCTCATCGAGGCGAACGTCGAGAACAAGCCCGAGAAGATCGACGAAGTGATCAAGGTCCTCGCGCCTCTGCGCGACGCGTGGCGGCAGGTCGTGGCGGGGCCCGAGGCTGCGCCGGGGCCGTGAGTTGGGTCGGCCAGCATCCTGTTGCAATGAGCGCGGGAGCGGCGTAGGGAAACGCAAGGGTCACAGGGTCCACGAGAGTGGTCAGGGGAAACGGGTAGGCAACATGGGTCTCAGTCCAATCGGGTCGGCGGTTCCACAGCCGGTATCGCCCATCGAGCGCGAGCAACCGGTGAGGTCGGGGACCGACAACGGCATCGTGTACCGCGTCGACACGACGTTCGACCCGAACACCCGCCCTGCGGAGGCCACCCAGCAGGCCAAGAACCAGCCGGATCTCACGAAGCAGGACCCCGCGGCGCTGCGCGACCTGATCGAGCGTGCCAACGAGCACCTCCAGGCCGGAAGCGCGTTCATCGCGTTCAGTGTCGACCCCTCAACGAAGCAGGTGGTGACCACGCTGCGCGACGCGCGGACCAACGAGGTCATCCGGCAGATCCCGTCGGAGGCGGTCATCCAGATCGCGAAGTCGATCGACAGGCTCGAGTCGATCCTGGTCAAAGAGCGGGTCTGATACACTTGAGGCGTGGCCCCGGTCCGGGGCATACGCGCGTGATCGGCCCGCCATCCGCCGACTGAACTCACCGTTCGACGCCTTGCACCCGGTTGGAAGGTCGTTTCGTGACGACACCTCGCTTCTCGATCCTCATTCCTACGCGCAACCGCCGCGGTACGCTGATGTTCGCGTTGGAGACGGCCCTCGCGCAGACCCACGACGCCTTCGAGGTGGTCGTGATGGACAACCATTGTTCCGATGGGACTACCGAGTACCTCGAGGGCTTGACGCACCCGCGGCTTCGGCATGTGCGCTCGGACGGGCCGCTGTCGATGAGCTCGAATTGGGAGCTGGGGCTGAGTCACTGCCGCGGCGAGTACGTCACCGTCATCGGCGATGACGACGGGCTCATGCCCGACGCCGTGGCCTTCGGTGAGGCGGCGGTACGCCAGAGCGGCGCGGAGGTCGTGACGTGGACGCCGCACACGTACTGGTGGCCCGACACCATCGTGGAGGCGCAGCGCAACATGCTCTATGTGCAGCTCGCCGGCGGCAACGACGGCTCCATCGAGTCGTCGGGGGCCACGCTCGAGCACTACTACGCGTTCAGGGTGTTCTTCGACGCGCTGCCGATGATCTACAATTCGTGGGTGAGCCGCCGAGTGATCGATCGGGTCATCGCGAAGGTTGGCCGGTACTTCTGCACGGAGGCCCCCGATCTGTTCTCGGGCATCGCGAACTGCGCGGTGACGCCGTCGTTCCTCAGGATCGGGCGCCCGCTCGGTATCCGCGGAACGTCGGGGAAGAGCAACGGAACCGCGTATTTCGTGCGCAGCAAAGGTGGGGCGTTGCGCGAGCAGGTGCTGAGCGAGGCGGGGCTCACGCTCGACGACATCGTGCACGCGGATCTCACGGCGACGCCGATCATCGAGCTGTTCGTCGCGTCGATCAACGCGCTCAGCAGAGATCTGCTCTTTCCTGGGCATCCTAGGTACGTGGTGGACCTCGAGGCGGCCATTCGGATGGCCGTCGCCGGTCTCGCGCGCGATCCGGATAGCTACGACGAGAACATTGCCGACATTCGCGCGCTTTGCGTGAAACGGGGCATCGACGTGTCGAAGTTTCCGATGCCTCCGAAGCAGTCTGCCCCTCCAGCCGCGTCGCGCGGCCCGACCTTCACGCAACGGCAGATCACCGGAGTGGCGGTGGACGGGACGATGGCTGGCTTGGCGACGATCGCCGACGCTGTCCGGCTCACGTCTGCGATGACCTTTCCGTCGGGCCTTTGACTCTTCTCGTGAACCATCCGTTCGCGGCGCGGCATCGCCTCGGCCTCTGCATGATCGTTCGCAACGAGGAGGCGACGCTCGCACGGTGTCTCGCATCGGCGGCGCCGTGGGTGTCCGAGATGCTGGTCGTCGACACGGGGTCGACGGATCGCACTGTTGCGATTGCGGAGGAGCTCGGCGCGCGGGTGGTGCGGTTCACCTGGGTCGACGACTTCTCCGCAGCACGCAACTTCGCCCTGGATGAAGCGACCCGCGAGTGGGCTCTCGTGCTCGATGCCGACGAGGAACTGGTCGTCGACGACGCGTCCGCGTTCGCCGACGGGCTGGAACGGGCCTCGATCTCGGCCTTCGCCATTCTGCGTCACGACCTTCTCGACGACGGGAGCGTCACCGTGGCTCCGCTGCTGCGGCTGTTCCGACGGACGGCGCCGGGCATGCGGTACCGCGGCGTGGTGCACGAGCAGGTCATCGCGGTGGCCGATGGCGTGGCGACTCCCTCGCGGTGCGACTTCGCGCACATGAGACATGACGGGTACCTGCACGCCGCGATGGCCAGCAAGGAGAAGGTCCAGCGGAATCTCGCCCTCGCCGGAAAGCTGGTTGCGGCGCGTCCGGACGACCCATTCTCATGGTTCTGCCTAGGACTCTCGCAGCCCGACGCTGCGGACGCCACGGCGAATTTCGAGCAGGCTCTCGCGCGCGTCGAGGCGAGTGCGAGCGAGCGCATTCGTGGGGAGTCGTACGTCCTTGCGATGGTGCTTCGGCTGGCGCAGCGCTACGGGCAGACCGGCGACCCTAGGCTCGACGATCTTCTCGCCCGCGGTCTCGCGGATTTCGCCGGCTCTCCGGACCTCCACTACGCACGCGGGGTGCGCCGCCTCGCCGCGGGCGATGTCGCAGGTGCCGCGCTCGACTTCGAAGCGTGTCTCAGCGAGCGAGGGAGGACGTTCTTCGTGCGTGAACGCGAGGAGTGCTGGGGCTACGGCGCGCAGTCGTACCTCGGGGTGTGCAGGACGATGCAGGGCCGAGCGGCCGACGGGGAGGCGCTGTTGCGCGATGCGGTCGCGACATCACCGGCGTCCTTCGCGCTGCCTCGTCGCTGGCTCGCGAAGGTCCTGGGCGATCGGGCGACGAAGCTGATGGACGACGGACGTGCGACCGAGGCGCGTGCGCTGCTGAAGGACCAAGCGGCGGTCCATGCGGGGCTCGGATTTGGATGGAGCCTCTTGCTGACCGGTGACGATGGCGGCGCCGAGGCGGTTTGGCGGGCCTACCTCGACGCACCGGACCGAGCGGAAGACTCGGACGCGGAGACGATGCGCGCGCGGGCGCTCGGGCTGATGCGAGGGCTCCTCACGGGGTCGCCCGCTACCTCGGAGGCGAGGGCGGTTGCGCCGTGTGTTCCTCAGTTGGAGGCCTGGTTTCGATGGCTGGTCCGGCATGAACGCTGGGCCGTGACGGCGCACGTGCTCACCGCGGGACCGTCGCTGGGCGCGTCGTGGCCGGCGCTGCGCATGCAACTTGCGGTGGTGCTCGTGCTCGCGGGGCGACTCGACGAGGGGCGCGCTCTGCTCGAGCACGCCGAGCACGACGGGCCAGAGGACGCCGAGATTGCTTACTGGCTTGGGTATTGTGCGCTCGGCGCGGGACGCGTCGACGAGGCTCGCGCGCGATGGCAGCGCGCCGCCGCGCTCGCGCCAGGGCATCGGCTCGCGACGGAGGGCGTGAGGTTGCTCGGAAAAATCGGGTGACGCCAGGGTTGGGGAAGCGCCGACATCAGCGCGAAGAAGTCGAGTCGTAGGGCGGACCCGGCAGAGGCGTGGCCGGATGACCCAACCGCTGCGACAACGCAGCGGCGCGCCCGATCGCCGTTCGGATCAAAGCACAGACGACGTCAATCGACGCCTCATCGACCGCAGTACCGGTGGGTAGCGAAAGAATACGCGAGCACAGGCGCTCCGTTTGCGGCAAGAGAAGCGACGCGTGAGGGAAGTGCGAGCGATAAGGCTCCATCCGGTGCACGCCCGGATAGAAGTAGCGACGCGCAAGCACCCGCTCGAACCACAAGACGCGCTGCAGTTGATCGCGATGCAGACCCGATTCCACCGGGTCGACCTCCAAGACCACGTACTGGTAGTTCAATCGCTCCCGCTCATCGTACGGGAGAACACGAATGCCGGGAACGCCCTGGAGGCCGCGGGCGTACCGCTGATGATTGCGCCGGTTCGTCGCGATGATGTCATCCATGCTCTCAATGGACGTGATACCCATCGCCGCAGCAGCCTCGGTCATCTTGCCGTTCGTTCCGACATAGGTGACGGCGTCGAAGCTCTCGAAGCCAAAGTTCTTCATGAGACGAATCTTTCGGGCGAGCTCGTCATCATTCGTGACGATGGCCCCACCCTCGAGGCTGTTCACGAACTTGGTCGCATGGAAGCTGAAGACCTCGGCATCGCCAAAGCTGCCGATCGGCCGCCCTTGGAACGTGCAGCCGAAGGCATGCGATGCGTCGAAGAGAAGCCTGAGGCCTCTGCGCCGGGCGATCTCACTCAAGGCATCGACGTCACAGCCGGCTCCCCACAGGTGCACACCCAAGACGCCGGTCGTGCGAGGGGTGATCAGCGACTCGACGCGGGCCGGATCGATCAGGTGGGTGCGAGGATCGATGTCGCAGAATACCGGTGTGATCTGCTGCCACTGGAGGGCGTGCGCCGTCGCGACGAAGGTGAACGCAGGCACGATGACCTCCCCGGAGAGTCCGAGTGCCCGCGTGACGATCTCGAGCCCCACGGTCGCATTGCACAGCGCAATGGCGTGGCGTGCGCCAGCGACCTCGGAGACGCGACGCTCGAATTCCCGCACGAAGGGTCCTCCGTTGGAGAACCAGCGGTTGTCCAGCATCTGCTCGATGCGCTCGATGAAGCGCCGCCGGTCGCCCACGTTGGGCCGTCCCACGTGAAGGGCATCCAGAAACTGAGGAGATCCGCCGAACACGGCGAACTCATCGAGAGACGCGTCCGGAGAAGAGGGAAGCATGGGACGAAACTACCGCCCGAGGAAGCGCTTGTCGACGCTCCCCGAGCTTGATTCGATCGCCGTCAAAGCGGCGATCGATACGCCGGGAAGAACCCCTGGTCATCGACCACACCCCGAGCCGCGGTCGCGTCGTCGTAGGCCCGCCGCTGCACGACACGACCACCGAGCCACGTCCGTGCGCTCCCGGTGCTCCAGCCGCGCTTGAACCGGACCAGGCCATCGTCATCTCCTTGCACGGACGGTCCAGCACCGAGATCGACGAATCGTACGCCGAGGTCACCCAGCACCTCGAACGCGAGATCGAATACGCCGAACGACGCGCGGGCGGCATACCCGCGCGAAGAGGAGGCGCCGAGGTGGTAATAAGCCCGGTCGCCGTCGACCAGGAAGAGGGCCATCGCCACCGCGCCCTGGTCATCGCTGGCACGAAACGCGAGCAGGTCCGGCAGCGCAAGCTGCCGGCGGAAGATGTCCGTCGAGAATCGTGTCAGGCCTCGAATGTCGTGGTGCGCGATCAGGTGACCGTAGAGCCGGGTCCAATCCTCGAGGGCGAGCGGCGGGCTGGCGCAGCGCTCGACCACGAGCTTGCGGCGGGCCGCGCGTGCATAACGCCGGTGATGGTCGCTCACGCGGAGATCGCGAGGCACGCCGAGATCCGCGATGAGGTGATCCTTGAAGAACGCGTGACGATCGGGGAAGGCCCGGGACAACATCTCCACGGAAGGAGCCGGATGGAACGGGTCGGTAACGACGACGAGGGACAGCAGCGGCTCCTCGAGGTGCTCAAGGTCCGCGGCCAGCGCATCCCAGTCGTCGCACGCAAAGAGGGGATACGGTCCAATGGCATCGAAATACCCGGTCTCTGGCACCGGCCGAACAAGGACCCAGCTCCGGCTGCGGACCAGCTCTAGCGGGCGACCCAGTTCGCTCAGGGTCGTCGCATACGCCTGGCCGCGGTAGGCGCTCATCGCCCCTCGCCGCCAACGAGCACCGCCGAGTCACGAACCGCATGGCACGCCCGACCCCGAGCGCCGAATGCGATTCGAAGGAGCAGGACCCTCACCGATGACACGTCCGGGACATCACATCACGTCCGTACTCTTCTTGTCCGCCCAAGCCTTGGACGCCGGGCTCGTGTAGACACCGAAGGCCTCCGTGTCCTTCGAGATCACCGCGCCCATTCCAACGAGTGTGTGATGCGCGAGCGTCACCGCATCGCGAATCGTCGCGTTGACACCGAGAAACGAGTACTCCCCGATGGAGACATGCCCCGACATCACGACGTGCGACGTGAAGAAGGCATGGTCACGAATCTCTCCGTGATGTCCAATGTGGTTTCCGCTCCAAAGCACGACGTTATTTCCAATCTTCGTGAATGGCTGGATCGTGTTGTCTTCCAGAATGAAGCAGTTCTCTCCAATCGGTGCGCCCGGGAATACGGTCGCATGCGAGGATACATAAGAAATCAACCCATACCCCTTGCTCTTGGCCGCAAGATACTTCGCAGTACGGGTCGCGCCCATCTTCCGGTGCGTCATGGGGACGAACATCCGATGGTCGGCGGGCGAGAACAGCCGCTCTACCTCTTCGAAATCGACCAGCGGCAAGCCCTCGAACGACTCGTCGGTACGAAACTCCCGGTCCAACGCGAAGGCGACGACCTCATAGTCGCTGTCGTGCTTCAAGTAGAAGTGCGCCAGTTGAGCCGTGTCCCTGTTTCCGAAAATGACGACGCGTTCTCGAGCCACGGTTGGGCCTCCAGTCCGATCCCAGCTACGCGCGCTTCGCGGCGTAGGCCGATCGCACCTGTTCGACCGTCGGAAAGCCCGGCGTCAAGACGGTACGATCGACAATTCTCTTCTGCGTGTACGGGTACTGCCGATCAACGAACGTCGGCTCCGCGGCGTTCTCATAGCGCGCGCTGCACGCGATCCGAAGCGCGCCAGGCCGGCCCCGCGCCGAGCTCCGGTGGATCGTGAAGATCGCCATCAAGAAGACGTCGCCACGATGGAGCTCGACCGGCACGAACTCCTCTTCGCGGTAGCAGTCTTGCGACACCACGAAGACGTGCTTTCCCTGCGCACCCGGACACAACCCTCGAAGATGACTCCTGGGCAAGACGTCCATGGTGAACGTGTCGCGATCGACGTCCATGAACGGGATCCACACGCCCATCGTGTCGAGGCCGCTCTGCAGCGCGGTCCAATCCTGGTGAACGTCGAAGCCTTGGTATCCGTTGGGGATGCGCAGCAGATCCGAAACGACGTGCAGCACCGGCTGCGTCTGAAATACCGGAATACCGACTCCGAGAGCCCGCGCAACATCCGCGAGATCGGCATTCATGACCAGGCGGTGCACCGAATAGAGCTTCGCCCAGAGCGTGAGCGACGCAAGATACGCGGGTGTGCTCGCGGCATGCAGCGCCCGCATGTTTTCGTAGAGAGCCTCGACGCCGCTGCCCGGCACTACGGACAATCCGAGCCGACGAGACTGCTGCGCGACGACCTCGTTCATCTCCGCCGTCGCCGCGTCGAGATCCGCCAGGGGCAGAAGTCCGCGGGCGTAAGCGAATCCATCGCGAAGATAGTCCTCCCGCAGGGAGCTCATCGCCACACTCACCTCTCCGGCGGCGCACAGACCACGAACACGCTCGCGCACAAATCCGGATAGACCGATCCCAGATGATAGCATCCCTCGAGAAACGCCATGTCTATGATTCCGGCGGCGAGCCCCGTATCGACGACGCCCTCGATGTCCATCCCGTCGCGCGCTCGACGATTGACGCAAATCTGTGCGAAGCACGCGAGCCGAGGGGTGTTCACGGTGCGTCCAGACGGCAAAGTCCGAAACCGGAGCGCCCGAAGCCATTGCCGTTGTGGAACATCAGCCTGGACCCATCCACGTCGAGGACAAATGGGTAGCAGATCATCATTGAGTCCCAGCCGTGCGTCGCAGGTAGCAACGCTGCTTCGTCGTCGCGCCGTTGCCAGCGAATCCCGTCGGACGACGTCGCGTACCCGATCCGGTAGCTCCCGGCGCCATCACGGAAATTCAAGCTGTGACGGAAGCAGTACCACATCTCCCAAAGGCCGCCGGTCCGACGCACGCATGGGCGAGAGTATGCCTCAAGCTCGTGCTGCTGCGGGATGGAAAGTTCCGGGGGCCGCACCCAGTGCACGCCGTCAAGCGAATGCGCGTGCTTGATCGCGTACACTGGCTCGCGACGGCCATCGAGATCGACCCAACGGAGTCCCGAGACGTACCAGCACAGGAAGCGGGCGCCATCGCGGATGACCGTCGGCGTGACCGCCAAATACGGCTCCTCGGCGCTACGCTCGAGGACGGGCCCCTGGTAGAGCCGTCGGAACGTGCGGCCGCCGTCCTCGCTGACCGCCAGACCCGTCGCGTTGTGGTACGGCGTGGAGACCTTCCGATTCCACCCCGAGTAATACATCCACAGCGCCCCGTCGACCTCGAGCACTTCGCTGGGCATCACCCCGTCTTCGTCGAATGTTCCAGGCTCTCCAAAGTCGAGGGCTGGCGTGTCGTGGATCCGAACGACGCGCTCTGGGTTCCTGCGGTCCACGTCTACGACGCCGACCCGCGCTCGCCCCGAGTCGTCGCGCGTCGCGATGAGCACACGAACGAAATCGTCGACGACGAAGGCAGTCGGCACCTGTGCGTGGGTGCGCATCCACGGAATCGAACCGTCCGGCACGAACACTCGACCCAGCCGCCGCCAGCTCATAGCCACGCTCATCTCACGCGAGGATCGTCACGATGGCCTTCGATGGATACAGGGGATCCTTCTCGATGCGGTAGGGGCGGTTGGCGACGGCGAAGACCTCACGAAAAGCGGTCGCCTCGCCCGGGGCCTCGGGCCATGTGAGTTCGTCGAAGAGGAGCACCGAGCCGGGGACCAGATGCGGCAACACCGCCTCGAGCGCAGCCTTGGTGGGCTCGTAGAGTCCGAGATCGAAATAAGCGAAGGCGACGAGAAGATGTCGCCGCTCCGAGAAGTAGCGCGGCACCGTCTCGCAGACGTCGCCGGCGACCAACTCATGCGCGCCGCGGACGTGCCCGAGAACGTTGTTCCCTTCGTGCACCCGCAGCAGCTCGGCGAGGTAGCTACGATAATCCGTCCCGGTCGCGTACGAGCCAGCGCGCCAAACCTCCGATGGCTTGTCCTCCCGGGATTGGCCCTTGTATCCCTCGAAGGTGTCGAAACCGATGATCTTCCGTTGCTTGTTGAACGGCTCGTAGATGGCCCGGAGGTTCTCCATGAGGACGAGGTTGTGACCATACCACGTCCCAAACTCCACCAGCACCCCGGGAATATCCTTGATGCGCTCATAGAGCTTGCCCATGACAAGGAACTTCACGAGAACGGAAGAACGAGCATAGAGACCGATGTTGAAGAGCAGGTCCTCGGTCGACAGAGGAGCGCCAAGGAACATCTCCGTCAATCGACGTCTGAAGTCGAACTGTTCCGGGGAGGCGGTCGTCTCGCTGATGTGCTGCCCGCTCGGGCTGGGTGAACCGCCGGGACTGCTCTCGCTCATTGCTGCACCACCACGCGCATGAGTTGTACGGCATCGCAGCGCCATCGTCAACGCCTCCTGCGAGCCACCACCGGTGAAATCCGGCCACTCGAAACGGCTTTGAGGACGTAGCTTCTGCGCGATCGCCGGGGGCATGTGCGCTCGCCGCAAGCGCGCTCCGCTGGCGCCTCGCGTCGGGGGGCCGAGAGCGTGCGTCACCGCGTGGGGGCGGCGGGCCGAGACGGCCTTCAGTGGTGCCATCGCGGTCGCCGGCCGCTGGGGGACCCGAGAGCGTCCTTGCCCGATGGAGGAAAGAGCGAGCGCCGAGCTTCGAGGCGGGCTACGCCTCTCCGCGCTCCGGTCGACGGGACGGATTCAGGCGTCGCCGATGCCCAACTCGGGGGACTCGACGACGATGCGCCAGGTGTTCGCTATCAGGATCTCGCGAGCCACGCATGCCACATGGTTCGATAGGCCTCCTCGAGGTCACGGGTGAAGATATCGATATTGTATTGCCCAGAACTTCTCAGGCGGCCACGCATCGATAAACGCAATTCCGCGAGACGCTCGGGATGGCGGCAGTACCAGCTTGCTCTCTCGAGGTACTCCGCCGATGAAGCGACCACGAACTCGTCGAGCCCAACGCTCTTCAAGATGGATGCCGTCGGACGGCTGCGCCACTCCTCGGTCGCGAGCGTCACCGTCGGGACACCCTGCCAAAGCGCATTCACCGACGTCGACCCATTGCCATAAGGAAAAGTGTCCAGACAGAGGTCCACATGCGCATAGAGTGCGCGCATATTGTGAAGACGCGAGCCGCTCTCCAGCCTCAGTCGCGAAGCGTCGATGCCTTTGGACACAAGTAGGTCACGTATGTGCTCGCGAAACTCGCGAGTGTAAAAAGATATGTTCTTGAGGTAGAGCATCGCCTCGGGCTCTCGGCGCATCAGCTCGACCCAGACGTCGAGCACCTGAGCGTTCATCTTGAAGGCCGCGCCGAAGCACGCAAATACGAACATGCCTTTTTCAAAGAAAGGCTGCGGAGCAATCGGAGGATCTTCCGGCAATCGCCAGGAGCCAGAAACCTGACAGGGGAGGTGAACGATCTCCTCCGTGGTAAAATGTCGCTTCGCCAGCGGCAACGAGAAGTTGTCCGCCACAATGAAATCGAACGCTCGAAGGCCCGTACTGGCCAGGAGGTTGTACCAGTTCACCAGCACGGGCGCAGGCTTGCGACAGAGCACTTCGTAGCGGTTCTTCACCCGAAGGCGTCCGTTCAGGTCGACGAGAATGTCGACGCGGTCAGCCGCGATGAGGTCGAAGGTCTCCTCGTCGGTCAATCCGCGAATGTCGCGGTAGACGTCGGTCACTGCCCGCCCGAGCGCGCTATCGGGTCCGTGGCTGTAGTAGGCGACGCGAACGTTCCGCCGATCGTGCGTCTCAAACAGCGGAATGAGGGTGTGCTGCGCCAGTGCGGTCTCGACGAAGTCACACATGTACCCGACGAGGAGCGGACGGGCCTCGTCGCGTTGATTCTCGAATACGCGCTCCCGCAGTCGATCCTCGGTGGCATATCGTTGCGCCCATCGCCGGCTCTCGGTGAAAAATGAGGCCTCATCGGACGCCGGGCTCGCCAGCATGTACCTGAGCAGCGCGTTATGGGTCTCCGCGCTCGGGCATAGTGCGAGCGCTTGCCTGATGATCGATTCAGCCTCGGCGACCCGGCCCCGATCGAAGAGAAATTCCGCATAAGTCCGGGCGGCCTCTGCCCGCACCGCCGACGACCCTCCGGCGTCGGCGATCGCCATGAGGCCGCGCGCGAACGGCATGCGGTCATACGCCCACCCTCCGTCCTGCACCGGTTCCGTGGAGCCGCCGAGCACGACATAGACCTCCTTGTCTTCGGCGTTGTGTCCGATCGCGGCGCGAGGCTCTAGGACATTGGGGGGCGTGATGCCCAACAGGAGATCGAGGCATTGCCGCGCGATCGCGAGGAGACGATCGGCAGGCGCCGTGGGCTCGAGCAACCCAAGCATGTCTGTCTGCCCATCGAGAACCAATCGCCAGGCGCTCTCTGCCGTCGGCCACGACAGGATCTCGCCGTGGTCGCCCAGGCAGCGTGCGATCTTCTCGTCGAGCGCGGCGTAGAGGGCGTCGGTCGAAGCGTCGGCGCCCGATCGCAGCAGGAAGTGGCCGCGGATGGCGAATCGAGGCATCGGCGGGACCGGCTCGACGACGAGCGCCAACTCTGCGCGGAGGGATGCGCTCCAACATGCAGACGGTGAGGCGAGGGCCGTCGCGAGCGCGCAGCGAGCCACAAGATGGAGAAGATCGATCGCTCCGAGCGAGTCCGACATGGCGAGGCGCACGCGCGCGAGGCTCAAAAGCGATTCGAGGCGAAGCGTCTCACTCATGGTTTTCTACCCACTGGCGCGGGGGTACCCGACGAGGGTGCATCGCTCGCATTCGTCCTTGCGACCGCGCCTACGTCCCGGTCGTGTCGGACGTGCGAGGTACACAGAAGAGAACCGTCTCGTTCTGATAAATCGTGTGGTGCTCCAAGTAGTAATCATAGCCGAGGTTGAGCGAGCGCAGGTATCGGGGAATGTCAACAAAATCAGTCGGCTTGTGGTACAGGCTAATCGCCAGCTTGGGTCGCGACGCGCGAAGCGTGCGCTCGCCACCCTGGAGGGCGTCGAGTTCCGCGCCTTCGATGTCCATCTTGATGAAGTCTACGCGCCCGACCTGGTGACCGGAGACGAGGTCGTCGATGGAGAGCGTGCGGCGCTCGCCCGTGGTATTCCGGTACGCAGTGGGCTCCATGCTCACACGGCTGCCGGGGCCCCAATCGACGAAGAACACCCGCTCGTTCGACCTGCTCCAGAGCGGCGCCTCAATCACCTCCACCCGCGCGGCGAGGCGGGGATTCTCTTCGACATTCCGCCGCAGCACGGCGGTGTTGCCCGGAATGAACTCGAACGCGTACACCTTGCCGACGGGTCCGACCTCGTGCGCGAAATAGACGGACGTCTCGCCCCAGCATGCGCCGGCGTCGATCACCACGTCTCCCGGCTCGGCCTTGCAGCGCACTCCGCCGACGAGGTACTCGTATTGCTTCTGGATGCATGCGCAGGCCACTCCCTGGGGCGTCGCGAAGACCCGCATGTCGTATCCGATCGACGAGAGCGCGAAGCAGCGGAGCGTGAGTCCGGCGTAGCGGATGGGAAGGCCGGGCAGACCGGTGTCGAGCGCCGCAGCCCGGTCGATGTCCGACCAGTATCCCGGCTCGTTTCGGGGCAGCTTGACATGGGTGAATCCCAGCACCCGATAGGCGCACAACGAGACGAGCAGCGAGCGGGAGCGCTCGTCGCCGAGCATGAGATAGAGCTCACCGACGTCAGCGAGGCGCTGAATAGCCACCGAGAGGTCGGCGCCGGGCTCGGGGCGCCGCGGCCCGACGAGGTCGGTACGATGGCGTGCCTCGTCGTAGGCGCCAAGTTGAGAGGTGTCGTAGTTGTCGTCGAGCCTCAGTTGGAGGCAGCGCTGAACCTCGATCGTGAGCGCGGCCAGAAAGGGGTTCGCTTCGGGGGTCGGAGCCGAGGAGATCATGAGTACGTTCCTTGCCGGAGCGGGCGCGACGGGCGCGGCGGTTAGGGAAGCGTGAGACGGGTAACCTGACGGGCATCCGTGTGGTACGCCGTGCCGCACAGGACGCAGTTCATGCTCAGTCCGTGAATTGCGAGCGAACCGGTGCACCGCGGGCACACGAGGGCGCCGAGGAGGGAGTCGACGCTCGTGAGGTCGACGAGCGGGGCCCGGGCGTCGTGGGCCTCGAGCAAATAGACCTTGCGGTTGCATGGCCCGAAGGTGCTTGCGCGAAACCATGCCTCGACCTCGGCGGGATAGCCCTCGAGGAAAACCGAGGTCGTCGCCAGGGTGCCCGGAGTGAGGTCGGTGAGGATCGCGAGCAGGTTGATGAGGTCGTTGGTGGTTGGGATCGAGCGCCAGCGCCATGCCTGCCCGGCGACGACGTCGAGCGCTGCCTCGACGTCGGACGGGCGCGGCAAGCCGAACTCATCGTGTTCATGCATCCACTGGGGCTCGGGCATGCCGAGCTTCTGCACGAGGCGGACGACGGGGTCGTCCGCGTGCGCGACCGCGGTCCCGGTGCTCGTCGGCGATCCCATGATCACCCGCGTCGCCGCGACCCGCAGCAGCTCGGCGAGGAATGCCTCGCGCCGCGACGCAGGGAGGTGTTCGAGCGTGTCCATGCTGATGACGGTATGGAAGGATCCGTCGCGAAAGGGCAGACGCGTCCCGTCATACGCGAAGGGAAGCATGCTGCGAACGGGCACGGACTCGAAGGCCACGTCGACGCCGACGAACGTGTGCGGCACGATGCACGAGACGCCGACGTGCCCGGAGCCCACCTCGAGCAGGCTCTGCTCGGAGCCCGCGAGGTGCTCTCGCAAGAGGACATACCGCGCGAGCCAGTTGAGCTGGGAGCCACGCAAGAACGGGCGGGCTTCAGGGGTGGACATGTGCACGATCATAGGCAGACGAACATGCCGGGTCCATCAAAATGCCGGAGCTTTCGACGGGTGGGTGAGTCGGATGCTCTCCAGCCGCATCCACTGCGGTGTCACGGAGTCGGGGAGGAGTCCGCCGAGGGCGCCCCGCCATCGAAGCGCGAGGACACGGCTGGCGTCCTTCGCCGGCAACGGGATGACGAGAGTGACTCGATCGCCGGTGGACGAAATCGTGGCGCGCGCCGCCTCGACGCCACCGAGCGAAGCTTCGATCGTCACCGGGAGGTTGGTGAAACCGGGCCGGGCGCCGGTGCTCACCTCGATCGTACATTCGAGGTTCGACGCCGTTCCCGAGATCACGAAGCGGGCGTTCGGCTCGAGAAGCTTCCCGCCGTCGGGCCCCGAGACCACACCCGCATCGGCACGCAAGAGGGGGCACACGTTCTGTGTTTCGTCGATGAATCGTTGCGCGTTGGCTCGATCGCCGAGCGACCACAGCGCCGCCGCGATGACCATGTGGGCCGGCTGGCACCACGGCGCGCGGCCCGCGACGCCCACGGCCGCCTCGAGCGCGCCGGCCGCGTCGCCAGCGCGGGCCCTCGCTGCGGCGAACTCCGCGCCCAGCTCCGGGTCGTCCGATGCGTCGAGCGCGGCCACGCGAAGGGCATCGAGCGCTCCAGCGCGGTCCCCAGCGGCGAGCGAGCGCGCCGACGCCGCGAGGGCGTGGCGGGGGCGCTCAGCCCACCACGGCGCCGGCAGCAGTGCCGCGGCGTCCCAGGCGGCCGGTGTGCGGGGGTCGTATAGGCCGAGCTCTGCGCAGGTGTGGGCCGCGCGTTGCCACGCGATGAGCGCCATCGACACGACGTCACCGGAGCGCTGCTCCTGGTTCGGGTGGACCCGGAACGAGCTGAGTGACTCGGCGAGGTAGGCGAGATGCCCTCGCGCGAGAAGATTGATCCAGAGGGACACGTCGCCATTTCCGTGAAGGTTCACCCCGCCCACGGACCAGAAGTTGGGCCGGATCGATGCAAGATCGGCCCGCCGAAACATCGTGGTGCTGGGCTCTCCGATGTAATTGGTGGAGGTTCGCAGGATGCGCGCGATCGCCGAGGGGCCGGTGACGACGGAGCTGACGCCGACGGGCCTCCGGTTGAACGCCGCATCGGGAAGCAGATTGCCGGCGTGATCGATGATGGACCTGTGGGATGTGACGAGCGCGAGATCGGGCCGCGCGCGCAGGCAGGCTGCCATGCGCTCGACACACCTAGGCGCCAGCAGGTCGTCGTCGTTCAGGAACTTGACGTATGGACCGCGCGCTCGTTCGAATGCGGCAACGTAATTGATCGCGCCGCCGAGGCGCCTGGCGTTGTGGTGGTAGGACACGCGATCGAAGCGCGGGTGCCCCGAGAGCGCGTCGAGAATCCGGGGAGCGACCCCCTCGTCTCCGTCGTCGGAGATGATCACCTCGACGTTCTCGTAGGTCTGCGCGAGTGCGCTCTGGACAGCCTCGCGGAGAAACTCGGGGCGGTACGCCGGAATCACGATGCTCACGCATGGCTCGTCTTCGACGTCGAGTTGGGGCTTGATCAACTCGACGATGAGGCTCGCGTCGACGGGAGACTCGAGGCCGACGAGCCGGGGCTCGTCGCTCGTCCCGGGCGGGAGCTGCCCAATCGGAATGAGCCCCACGAGGATGCCTAGGCGCGACACCTCTGTTTGATCGTAGAGTCGGCGGCGCCCGTCATCGCGAAACGCGCGATTTATGGCATCACATCGAAGGAGGGACCAGTCGAAGCCGTTTTGCCTGCGGCCGGAGCGCTCCCATTCGTCCGAGGACTCGAACTGCCGAATGATCGCAGCGAGGTCGAAGGTCGACACGCGCAGCCGTCCTCCCGGAGCAAGGACGCGCCTACATTCCTGGATGAGTCTGGCGGCTACCGGGAGATCGAGGCATTCGAGGACGCTGTCGATGTAGATTGCCGCGACGGACTCATCGTCGAACGGTATCCCGCCATCGAGTGTCGTCGACGATCCCGGCTGGCATTCGAGGTAGAGGAGACCGGCTCGTCGGGCGACACCTCGAGCCAATGCAACCACGGGCAGATGTTCGAGCATCGTGTCGCGCGCGATGTTACGATGTGGGACGACACCGGGTCAAGGTAGCAGGACCGCCTGCGCGCCAAGAATACCTTGTTCTGAGGCACAGAATCCTTGCGTCGGAGCCGAGCCGGAATCCAACCCCGCCTGGCAGCGCTGGCGGGCGGCAGGACGACCGCCTTCCGAAGCGGCGAGGAGAACCGCGCTGCGAAGTTGGGGTGAGTTGCGGGTCGTGGGATGGACCCCTGAGACGTGTCTGTCGCGGGTGCACACGCCGTACGCCGCCGGTGGAGCAACACCGCCCAGTAGGATTTGTAGCGCACGACAGTCCCATCGGCGTCGATGGAAGGGCGCGTTTGCAGTGGGACAGTCGAGGAACGGAGGGGAGTCGTAACCGCCTCGATCTCGACGGATGGGAGCGGTATGCGGGCCCGTCTGATCCGTTCCCCATTAGGGTTTCGACGCAACTCGTGCCTCGGGTGCTTGAGTTGTTTGCGGCGCTCGGTTCCTCGTGGCCGGTGCGAACGTGGATCGCGTGGTGTCGCGCTGGATGATGTGCTCGGGCGGCGAGAGAACCGATCCGCGCCGCGGCGCGTCGCCACGGGCCCGGCGGATGACAGCGGCGAGTGTCTGCGATGTCACGCCGGTCCGACGCCGCGGACGCGTGGCATCGTCCGGCGAGGAAGTTCGCTGGTTGACGATTTTGCTTGACGCGCTGGAGACCCTATCGGAACCATTGGGACAGTATGTTCAAAGCCAGCCCGTTTCACCCCGAGAACTCTGAAGTCTCTTCAGACGAAAAAGTGGAACTATGGGGTCGCTATTACCGAAACCTCAAGGACAACTATCTCTTTCCGAATGAGTTTGTCGTTCGTGCATTTCTTGGTAAGTACCCTAAGCTGAAAATGGAACACAGATATGAAAATGCTAATATCTGTGATGTAGGGTGCGGCGATGGCAGAAATATCGTGTTGCTTAACAAACTTGGGGGTAGAATTTATGCAACAGAGGTCACAGACGAGATTTGTCAGGTTACGGCCGGCAAACTGAAGATGCACCCGGAACAGATTTCAGTCGATCTTCGGGTTGGCTTTAATCAGAGCCTCCCGTTTGGCAGTGGTTTCTTCGATTATATGTTGTCCTGGAACGCGCTTTACTATATGCGCAGTGAGTACTCGGACATTCAAGAGCACGTTTGCGAATTTGGGCGTGTATTGAAAAAAGACGGATATCTCGTGGCCTGCGTTCCTTCGCCGAAGTGCTTTTCTCTGCAGGGCGCTGATAAGATCGGGAATCACCTAATTCGAATCAATAATTCGGACCCCAAATGGAGTTTTATAAACGGCTCTATCTACTATAGTTTCCAGTCCCTTGAGCATATTCAAGAGGTGTTTGGTACGCATTTCCATAATTTCTCGACGTGCCGATTGTCTGACGATTGCTTTGGGCTGGATTTGGAGTACTTCGTCTTTGTTTGCCAAAAGAAATAGGGTGGATAATCGTTAGGCGGCGGAGTCTGTCGTGTTCGATATATCGGGTTGATGCTCCAGAAGGTGGGGCTGGTACCCAGTTGGCTAGGAGGCGTCGCAGATGCGCACGTGGCGGCTTCGCGACGTCGCTCTCAGGTCGAGGCGCGTCGCATTGGCGTCGATGACCGTCGCGCGCTTGGATCGTAACGCTGTCCCGCCCCATGCGCCGACGCGACCACGGTCAGCGCGTCGCCTGCCTGGAGCCGCGGATCGCTCGAAGCGCCATCTAGAGGGCGCCCGTCTGGGAGTGATGCCGAGCCTCAGAGCGGCTGCGGCGTCAACCGGCAGCCCTCGACGAGGTCATCGAAAGCCCGGCAGCGCGACGGGTCGCTGACGGCGCGGGGAGGGCCGCCGAGGTACGCCCGGGTGAGAACGAATTGGTCCTCGCGGAGCGGAGCGCCATCGAGGTCGTAGGGGGCGATGGAGCCAACCTGGTAGGTCGCGGCGATCTCGGAAAAACGAGCCTTCACGTGATCGAGCCGCGGGTCGAGCTCGAACAGCACCTCGCGCACTTCGGGCTGCAGCCGTACATAGGCGAGGAGCTTCTCGGCGACCATGCGAGGCATGTTCGCGCGCTCCCACTGCCGAACGCTCGGCTCGTCGATGAAGCCGTACGCTCGGGCGCGGAGGAGGAAGTGGCGACCCTTCAGGAAGTTGCCCTTGACCTCGGCGAAGCGCAGGCCCTGAAGGTAGGCGGGGCCGACGCGGGTATTGATGAAGCGGGCGAGCTCGCCCGGGTTGGCCTCGCCGGTGCGCCCCACGTAGACCTCGTACTGGGCGCGGTGCGCGTCGTGGTACCAGTTCTCGGTGAGCTCGAACTCCATGCGCGGCTCGGTGTGCGCGTGCTTGTAGAAGATGTCCGGAATGACCGACACGTTACCGTGCTCGAGAAGGGTCCAGACGAGTGGCCACATGCCGAAGGTGTCGTCGTCGTAGCTGAAGAACCGCTGGCAGATCTCGGTGCGGCAGACGGGAAACCAGACGAGGGTGAAGCGGTTGAAGATGGTCAGCTTGTCGCCGTGGGCAAAGTCCTCGCGGGACTCCACGGAGCGGAAGGTACCGATGATGCGATCGGTGGTGCGGTTCCATTCCTGGTACGCACCGTAGACGGCGGTGATCGAGGGGTCTTCGTCCAAGATGCGCACCGCCGCCTGGATGCCGGCGTAGTCGATGGCATCGTCGTCGCTCAACGTGTAGAGGTAGCGTCCGGTCGCCAGCGCCATCGCCGAGGCGAAATTGCGCATGGAGCCGACGTTCTCGGCGTGCCGCAGCGTCCGAAAGCGGGGGTGCCTGGCCCGGAATGCTTCGATGACAGCCGGCGTGTGGTCCGGCGATGCGTTGTCGGTCACGACGATCTCGACGTCGTCGCCGACGACTTCGTGAAGATGGTCGAGGGTCTCACGCAGGAGGTCGGGACGTCGATACGTCGGGATGCAGATGCTGAGGGCCGGCCTGGCCGCGCGGGGCGCCGGGTCGCGAGGGGGGAGGGGGCTGCTCATCGTAGGTTCCGTTCGCAGCCGCGTCTCGAGAGGGGTCTGCGCGCCGCGCCCGGCGCGGTGAGTCGAAGGTACCGCCCCCGGGCACACCGACGCCCGCACGCGGCGAGGCGTGCGTCGATGTGCTGCTTGGGTTAGGGGAATTCGGGTGTGCCGTCAAGGCTCTCGGCGCGGCCGGCGCGAGGCGGGCCGCCGCAACCGCGAACCCGTTCGAACGCGGAGACAACGGTGCGGGCTTTCGCGTAGAATGGCGGCGGAGCCGTCCGGCGGCTCGGAGGTCTTCGAGGCGATGGACACGTTTCTTCCGATGGTCGACGGGGTGCTCGTCGCGGTTCCGGACTCGTTGGATCTGGCGGTTCCCTACGTGCTTCGGGAGCAGGGCGACTGGTTCGAGGAGGAGCTTCCGTTCGTGCGCCGCTTGCTCGGGGAGGGGGCGAAGGTCGTCGACATCGGGGCGAACTACGGTGTGTACACGTTGAGCATGGCGAGGCGTGTCGGTGACCGCGGAGCGGTCTGGGCGTTCGAGCCCGCACCTACGACCATGCGTTACCTGGAGCGCTCCCTCACCCGAAACGGGATGCCTCAGGTGCGAGCGCTGGAGATCGCACTCTCGAACCGCTCGGGCAGCACTGTGTTCCACGTGAGTCCGCATGCGGAGCTCAATTCGATGACGCCTGGCGCCGGCACCGAGGCCATCGAGGTCGCCCTGCAGACGCTCGACGCGGCGGCGCTGGAGCTGGGCTGGTCGGATATCGCCTTCATGAAGATCGATGCCGAGGGCGAGGAGTCTCGCATCCTCGAGGGCGGACGGGCGTTCTTCGCCCGGGAGTCGCCGCTCGTGATGTTCGAGATCCGGCATGGCGCGGAGCGAAATGACACGGTGATCGGGGAGTTTGCTTCCATGGGATATGGGCTCTTCCGATATGTTCCGGGGCTCGGTGCGCTGGCGCCGCTCGAGGGGCAGCCGGACGCCATGCTGCTCAACGTCTTCGCGGCGAAGCCCGACACGGCGAGCGCCCTGGAGCAGCGTGGATTGCTCGTGGGCCCGGCGGTCGTCGTGCCTCGCGAGGGGGCCTGGGAGACCCTCCGGACCACGGCGTACGGCTCGCTCTTCAGGCGTATCCAGACTGCGGCCTCCCGACCCCGCGCCGAGGCCTACCTTCGCGCGCTCGATCACTACCTGACACCGGGCTCCCCATCGGAGCGGTTCGCGCATCTCGAGGCCTCCCACGGGCTGCTCAAGGAGGCTCTCGAGGCGTCCGCGTCGCTGCCGCGCCTGCAGACCTTTGCGCGCGTCGCGCGAGAGCTCGGACGTCGGGTCGAGGCCGTGCAGGCGCTGACCCTGATTCTCCAGTCGGTTCAAGACCCCCGATTCCTCGTCATCGACGAGCCGTTCGTTCCTGTGGCGCCTCGTTACGAGTCGCTGGACCCAGGCCCGGACGCGTCGCGCTGGTGCACCGCTGCCGCGCTCGAGGAGCGAGAAATGCTTCGGATGTTTTCGACGTTCTACGAGGCGAACCCTCCGCTGCAGACCTTTCAGGTCATGGCGCGGCTCGGCTTCATGAGCGAAGCGATGAAGCGCCGTTTGACGGTCATGGCAGAACGAGTCCGCTTCTCGCAGTTCGTCTCTCGCTCGGGTGCGGCGACGCCGTGACGCGGCCCGCCTCGTCGCCGTGCTCGGACTACGGAGGCGCCATCGCAGATGCTTCGGTCAATGCCTGCGACAGCCACGCTGGGGCCGGCGATGCATCGTGGGGCGTGGCGACCGCGCTCGGCCGAAGGTACAGGAAGAGCGCGAGCAGCAGGATCGACCGATCCGCACCCGCGACGTTGGCGACGGCGCGCTCGAGGTCGACGACGATGCGGACATCGTCGTCGTCCAGCGGGTGGTCCTGGATGCCCGACGCGTAGAGACGGCGAAACAGTTCGCCCGCCCCCGCCGACCAGATGCCTTCGCGCGTCGCGGCGTCGTACGGGCGAAGCCACAGTTGCAGTGCTTCGCGCCGCATCTTCCGCAGCGACGAGAGACCCTGACCGTCGATTGCGACGCGCGCAGGATCCGGCGTGGCGGCGACTGGCGTCGCAGCCGCATCCGTCGAACGTGGAGCGTGCGCGCGCACGCGCCGGAGAGGCCCGAAGCGGGGGTCCGACGCGAGGATCCGGAGCATCAACTGGGTGTCCCCCGGGATCACGCCGTCAGCGGTGTTCTTCCAGGTGGCCTGACGGGCGTGCATCCGAAAGACCGAGAGCTCCTCGTCGACGAACGCGACCTTGGCGTGGCAGAAGACGCGGAGCCACATCTCGACATCGACCACCTGCCGAAGGCGGGCGTCGAAGCCGCCGATGCGTTCGAACAGGTCCTTGCGAAGCAGCACCGTGGTCGGCTCGCCCACCTTGTTGATCGGACCGTGGAGCAGGCGAGGGTCCGAGAGGAGCTCGATGCCATCCTGCATCGCGGCGAGACGGGTCCATCCGCGCGGAAGGTTCGTCGCATTCGCCGTGTCTTCGGACGTGAACATCGTCGGGCCGCCGTCGGCCTCGGTGAGGATGCTCCGGCGGGAAAAAACCAGTCCCACGTCGGGGTCGCCGCCGGTCGCTGCCACGAGCCGGGCGACGCAGGTCGGGAGGAGCAGGTCGTCCTGGAACAAGTACTTCACGTAGACGCCGCGGGCCTCGGCCGCGAGGTGGTTCCAATTCGGCACCATGCCGAGGCGCGGGTGCGCGAGGACCCGCACGATGTCGGGATGGGCCGCCCGGTAGCGCTCGAGGATGGCCGGCGTCTCGTCCGTCGACCCGTCGTCGGAGAGCAGGATCTCGAAGGGAGCGTAGGTCTGCGCGAGCGCGCTCTCGAGGGCCGCCTCGAGGAAGCGCGCCCCGTTGTACGTCGGCACGCAGATGCTGACGAGCGGGTGCGCCGGCCCGCACTCAGCCGTGGAATCGTCGGGCTTCGGAGTGATCACGAGGGGCCGCACGGTACCACGGCGGGCGACGGAGAGTGTTCCCAAGCAGGGGCAGACGCGATAGAACCCGGCGCCGTGACGCGAGCTCCATCGAATCGCCGCCGCACGCACGCAGGAGGGCCTCGCTCGTGAAGGGAATCATCCTCGCCGGCGGCGCCGGTACGCGCCTCCACCCGATCACGCGGGTCGTCTCGAAGCAGCTCCTGCCCGTCTACGACAAGCCGATGATCTACTACCCGCTCAGCACCCTCATGCTGGCGGGCATCCGCGAGATCCTCGTGATCTCGACGCCGTCGGACACCCCGCGGTTCCGCGAGCTGCTGGGCGACGGGTCGCAGTGGGGTCTGTCCCTCGAGTACGCGGTGCAGCCCCATCCGGGCGGGCTCGCGCAGGCCTTTCTCATCGGCCGGGAGTTCATCGGCTCGAGCCGTGTGTCCCTCGTGCTCGGCGACAACATCTTCTATGGACACGGGCTCGTCGAGCTGATGCACGCCGCCGTGGCTCGCACCTGCGGTGCGACGGTCTTCGGCTACCACGTTCGCGACCCCGAGCGTTACGGCGTCGTCGAGCTCGATCGCGAGCGCCGCGCGGTGTCGATCGTCGAGAAGCCGAGCGTTCCAAAGAGCAACTACGCGGTCACCGGGCTCTACTTCTACGACAACGACGTGGTCGACATCGCGGCGGGGCTGACGCCGTCGGCGCGCGGCGAGCTCGAGATCACGAGCGTGAACCAGGCGTACCTCGCGCGGGGCGACCTCTACGTCGAGCTCATGGGCCGGGGCTATGCGTGGCTCGACACGGGAACGCATGAATCGCTCTCACAGGCGTCGAACTTCATCCAGACCCTCGAGGAGCGGCAGGGGTTGAAGGTCGCGTGTCCGGAAGAGATCGCCTTCGGGCTCGGGTACATCGATCGCGATCGCCTCTTTGCGCTCGCCGATCCGATGAAGAACAACGCCTACGGCAAGTACCTTCTCGCGCTCGCGGATCGGACGGAGTGATGGCCGCCGGTTCTTTGGGTGTTTGCGGGGACGAGTCGAGAGGTTGATCGATGCACAACGGACGGATCGCGGTGCTCCTCCCTTCGAGGTTTCGCCCGGCGGGCCTGCGGCGGGCGGCGGAGAGCTGGCGCGCGCACAGCGTTGAGTCGGACATCGTCTTCGGCTTCCAGGAGGACGATCCGGACCTCGCCGAGAACGTCGCCATCGCCGGCGGGTATCCGCACCACCTCTTCGAGAACATCGGCCTGGCAGCCAAGGCCAACGCGCTGTGCGAGGCGATGCCCGGGTACGCCGGGTACATGATCCTGAACGACGACCAGATCATCCACACGCCGGGGTGGGACCGGGTCCTCTTGGATGCCATCGACGAGTTCGAGCGCGATCGGGGCCACCGCCTCGTCATTCCGCACTGGCGCGACGGCATCCACGACGAGCGGCTGCCTCAAGGCTTCGTGACGGCGGAGCTGCTCGCGATCACGCAGAGCTACCTGCCACGCGGATACATGCGGCACCTCTTCACCGACAACTACTTCAAGTTCATCGGCGAGACGTGCGGCATGCTCCGGTACGTGCCCGAGGTCTTCATCGAGCACCTCCACTTCGTGAACGGCAAGGCCAAGCCCGATGCGAATTACGCCGAGACGCAGAACTCGGTGGCGTACCGGCGCGACGAGGCTCAGTTCAGGCGCTGGATGAACGAGGGGGCGTTGCCCATGATGGCTGCGATCTTTGCAGAGATCAGGCTGCGGCTCCAGGCACGCGCACCCTGATCGATCATCCGATCGGGAGTACCGAGGCGAGCCACGCGCGGTCCGTTGCGATGCCCTCGCGATGCCTCGCCACCGCCCCGTGGAGCATGCGAAGCGCGACCTCGCGCCGCCCCTGCGCGAGCAGCAGCGCCGCGAAGCCGCCGACCGCGTCGAGCTTCACGCTCGCCAGGTTGCACGGCGGCAGGAACGCCCGATCGTTCACGTCGAGGGCCGTGAGGTAGGCCTCCGCCGCCCGGTCCGCGCGACCCCGCGCTCGCTCGCAGTGTCCGCGGAGCACCAAGAGCTCTGGATGCCTGGATGGCGTGGCGGCTCCGGTGCCCATCGCCGCGAGGGCCTCGTCGTGGCGCCCGAGTCGGACGAGGCACGTCGCGATGCGCACCGTGGACGCCTCTCCGATGGCATCGCCAGCCGGCACGAGGGCCGCGCATCGGCGGTAGCTCGCGAGGGCGGACTCGGTGTCGCCGAGGTCGAGCTGCGCGCCGGCGAGGAGGAAGTGCAGCATCGGCGGCAACGATCCGTGCGACTCGAGCTGGTGCTCGAAGATGGCGCGGTTGCGCCGTTGCTTCTCGAGGTTTCGCGCCGGGTCCGCGTAGCCGTCGTGGAGGATCTCGACGTCGCTGTCGACGACGGGAACGGCGGCGCTCCGCAGCGCGTCGCCGACCTGCTCGTGCACGGGCCACGCGTACCGGACGTCGGCGCGGTTCGGGAACAGCCGGATGATGCGGACCAGCATGCCGCTGCGTCCGTCGGCGGCGACGTTGTTCTGCACGAGGTTGAACGCGACGGCCGGATCTCCGGTGCGAGGCGTGTGTTCGTCGAGGAGTTCGCGCAGCGCGGCGCGGTGCGGTGCGGTGAGCTGCTCATCGGCGTCGAGCACGAGGATCCAGCACCCCGTCGCCTCGCTCAGCGATCGGTTGCGGGCGTGGGCGAAGTCGCGGGTCCACGGCTGTTCGATGACGCGAGCCCCGGCGGCGAGGGCGGCGTCTTGCGAGCCGTCGGTGGATCCGGTGTCGACGACGACGATCTCGTCGGCGAGGTCACCGACCGACGCGAGGCAGCGCGCGAGCAAGGCGCGCTCGTCGCGGACGATCATGCACAGCGAGAGGCGCGGGCGGGCGGTCATCGGGGCGAGGATGCCTCGTGAACGGATCCCGCACCAAGGGTCGTCGCCGCGGCGCGCGGACGTCTTGCACCGCGTCGGCGCGCCGCCCTATGGTGCCGCCCATGCTGCCGCCTGGACGGGACGTGACGTCGCTGCACGAGGCGTCGCCGGAGGCCGCGGCCGACGGCGATTCCGTGAGCCATCTCGATGCGAACCTCGCGGCGATCGCAGCGCACGATGCGGTCCTCGCGCGGCGTCTCCGACTGCCGGTGGGCAGCGCCCAGGTGCGGGACGGCGATGATGGCCTCGAACGCCAACACCGCAGGGCGTGGCGGCGTTTGCGCCTCGGTGCCTACGAGGTGGCGGGCTTCGAGGCGGCGGCCGCGGGGCACCCGCACGTCTTGGCGTTCGGCGTCGGCGACGGCGGCCACGTCGTGTCGCGGCTGCGCCTCCGCGCCGACGCCCGCGTCACCGTGTGGGACCGCGATCCCGAGCTGCTTCGCCGGTTTCTCGACGCCTTCGACCTCGTGGAAGTCATCGCCGCGGGCCGCCTCGCGGTCGCCCTGACGACGGACCTCGTCGCGCTCGTCGGAGATCCTGCGACGGCGTTCTGGGCACACCCGACTGCGCGCGTGCAGTACGTCGAGGAGTGGCGAATCGTCGAGGCAGGCGCGGCTGCGACGGCTCCGTGGGCGCTCGTGGTGTCCGGCGGGCTCTTCGTCGACGACCTCGAGGACGCGCTGCGCGACGAGGGCTATCGTGTCTTTCCGCTCGACGCGACGGTGCTCGCTCCGGAGGAGATGAGCGGTCACGTCCGCGCGCTGCGACCTCGCGTCGTGGCCGCCATCAACTACAAGAACGGCCTCGCCGAGTTCTGCGCCGCCGAGGGCGTTCCGTTGGTCTCCTGGGAGATCGATCCCACCACGGACCGCGTCGCGCCGTTGGCTTCCAAAGCTCCCGGTGCGCACATCTTCACGTACCGCGCGGCGCAGGTGGCCGAGTTCGAGGGTGCCGGCTTCACACACGTCGAGTACCTGCCGCTCGCCTCGAACCCCGAGCGCCGCGCCCCTCCTGCGGCCGATGCCGATGACGAGAAGAACTATGGCGTTCCCGTCGCGTTCGTCGGCGCGAGCCTGCGGGATCAAGTCGACAAGCACTACCTCTCGCTCGTAGAGATCGTCGAGGCCGCGCGGGGGCGCGGCGGCGGGGTGCTGGCCGACTTCGATCGGCGCCTCGGGGGCATCCTCGAGGCGCAGTCGCAAGACTTCTCGCGGTACCTCATCCCCGAGCTCTGGCCTCGCTTCTTCGGCGATTTCGGGCTCCCGACGGGCGGGCCCGGCGAGGACCCGATGCAGCTCGTGGCGGAGATCGCGGCGGCGGACAAGCGCCTCGCGTACGTGGCGATGCTGGCCGATCGGGGCGTGCACGTGTGGGGCGACGAGGGCTTCGCACCGATCGCCGAGCTCGGCGTGCAGTACCGGGGTCCAGCGGGGCACTTTCACGAGCTCAACAAGATCTACGGCCACGCCCGCATCAACGTCGACATCGGGCGCCTCTACCAATCCGACATCGTGACCATGCGCGTCTTCGACGTGCTCGCCTGCGGCGGCTTCGTGCTCACGGAGTGGAACGAAGCCCTCGCCGCGCTCTTCGACGTCGGACGGGAGATCGAGACCTACCGCACCGTCGACGAGATGCTCGCGAAGGTCGATCACTATGCCGCGCATCCCGACGAGGCTCGCGCCATCGCCGAGCGCGGGCGCGCGCGGGTGCTGCGCGACCACACCATCCGGGCGCGGGTGCAGTACATGCTGCGCACGGTGTTCGCCCACGACGGCTCCGCGAAGCCGTCGCCGACGCCAGCGGTCGCGGCCGTCCCGCGCCTGGCCGGGCCCTCCGCGGAGGCCCGGCCGACGGTCAGCTTCTGCGTGCCCACGTTCAACCGTGCGCGGTACCTGCGTTCACTGTTGACGATGCTCGAAGACGGGCTGCGGACGTTCCCGCATACGTTCGAGGTCGTCATCGGCGACAACGCGTCGACGGACGACACGCACGCCGTGGTGGAGTCCTTCGCGGGTCGCCTGCCGCTTCGTTCGGTGCGCCACGCGGAGAACCGCGGGCCCTACGCCAACCTCTTCTCCACGTACGAGCGCGCGCGGGGTGAGTTCCTCGTGTACGTCGCCGACGACGACATGATCGACCCGTCGGCGCTCTCGGAGATCGTGACGGCGATGGAGCGCGACCCGTCGGTCGGCGTCACCTACGCTCCGTGGCTCGTCCACGACCTCGTCGAGGGAAAGAGCCATGGGCCGTTCTACGAGCAGCCGAGCGATGTTCGCATCCGTCGACGGGACCACCGCGCGCTGCTGGATCACCTCCTGAGGAGCCGCGCCTTTCCCGAGATCGGGGTGCTGCGCGCGTCCATGTGGCGGAAGCGCCGTCCGCGCGTCTATGCCTCTGCATACTGGTCCTTCGCCCATGTCACGGAGTACCTGCACGAGGCAGATGTCGCCTTTGCGTCGCGTCCCTATTACATCTCCATTTCGCGGTATTTTCCCGACGACGATCGTGCGCAGCTGGGATTGCAGGAGGCAAGCGCGGGTTGGGATTCGTACCGCGGCGGCCTGGAGACGGTCCTCGCACACGCGGCCGTGGACGAACGCGATCGGCAGGGCTGTCTTCGACGCATCGATGAGATGGTCGCGATTCGCATCGAGGTGGCAATTCGCCTGCGTACCCAGAAGGACGCCGACGCCATCGAGTGCTACCTGCTCGCCCAGCGGGGACGCGCACTAGGCATCGAGCGCCATCTGGCCTTGCCGATGCGTGCGTTCGCGCTGCGAGCGGGCTACTGGCACCTGGTGCACGACGCCGAACTTCGGTACGCGTACCCGGCCGTGGTGTGCGTCGATGCGCTCCCGGAAGGCCACGCCTCGTTTCTCGAACGCATCGGCGGCGGACGGGTGTCGTTCCCCGCAGGCCCGCTGGACCTCACGACGCTGCGAGACTGCGTCGCCTACTTTCGTACGGCGCCGAGGTTCGATGCCGCGGCCGCGGCGGCGCTCGAAGCCGCGAACGTCCTCGTGGTCACCGAGGCCGACCTCCTCGACCGCTTTCCCCCCTGACTCGCTCCGCCGCTTGCGGGGCCTCGTGCGAGCGGCTTGACACCCGCGCGGTGCCGCGCGCTGATCGGTGCCATGTCGGATCCAGCATTCGCTCCGCGCTGGCAGGAACGCGCACCCACCATCGAGATCATGGCCGTCGCCTACCGCCGCTTCGGGCTGCTCAAGGCCTTCGTGCAATCGATCCTCAACCAGACGGCGGACGGGTGGACGCTGCACGTGATGCACGACGGACCCGATGAGGAGTTCGACCGCATCATGGAGGCGTACGCCCGCGAGGATGGTCGCGTCCGCTACTCGCACACCCCGGTTCGCCACAACGACTACGGCCACACCCTGCGCGACGAGGGTCTGCGCGCGGCGACCGGCGACTACGTGCTGCTCACGAACGGCGACAACTACTACATTCCTCGCGCCATCGAGTACCTCGCCGGGGCCGTCCGCCAGACCGACGCCGACGCCGTCATCTTCGACATGATCCACAGCCACGAGCGTCCCGGCGGCCGTCCGCAGGCCGCATACAATTTCTTCGAGACCGCGTACCGTCGGCTCTCCATCGACATCGGCGCGGCCATCGTTCGACGCGAGCTGGCCGCGGCCGCCGGGTTTCGCGACAAGACCCACGACGCCGACGCCACGTACTTCGAGGACGTGGCGCGCGTCCGCAACGGCGCGCTCGGGATCGCCAAGATCCACCGCGTGATGCTCGTCCACAACTGACGCGTCCGGCTTCGCGGCCCTGCGGCGAGCAGGTAGCGTCGTCGGGGTGACCGACCGCAACGTGCCGTCCGGCGCCCCGAGAGCGCTCGTCCAGCGTCCAACGCTCTCGGTCTGCATGATCGTGAAGGACGAGGAGGCGAACCTCCCGCGCGCGCTCGACAGCGTGGCCGGCGTGGCGAGCGAGGTGATCGTGGTCGACACCGGCTCCCGCGATCGATCCGTCGAGATCGCGCGGGCCCACGGCGCGACCGTCGGCACCTTCGCATGGCGCGACGATTTCGCCGCCGCGCGCAACCACGCCCTCGCCATGGCGACCGGCGACTGGGTGCTGACCCTCGACGCCGATGAGAGCCTCGGCGACGGCTTTCGCACCGCGTGGCGCGAGACGCTGGGGCGCACGCGGGCCGACGGCCTCTCGATCCCCGTGGCGAACCTCGACGACGAGGGGCGGGTGAAGCTTCGTGCTTCCATCGTCCGGCTGCACCGAAACGGCAAGGGCTACCGCTTCGAAGGGATCGTGCACGAGCAGGTGGCCACGTCGATCCTCGGCGCCGGCGGGCGCATCGAGGAGGCGCCGCTGGAGCTGCTGCACCACGGGTACACGCGCGAGGAGAACCGTCGAAAGCATCGCCGCGCGCGCAACCTCGCGATGCTTCGCCGGGCCCACGAGGCCGAGCCCGACGACGCGCGGCACTGGCACTACCTGGCGCTCGAGCTCGTGCTCGCCGAGGAGCTCGACGAGGCGCGGTCGCTGTTCGAACGCGTGCTTCGGGAGCGTCCCGACGACGCGCTGGCCGGGTGGTCCGCGAGCCTGCTCACGGACCTGCTGATGCGGCAGCGGGAGCCGGGCCTGGCGTGGAAGGCCGCGACCTTCGGCGCCGCGGTGGCCACCGGGCAGGTGATGTCGCTGCTGCGTCTGGGCAAGCTCGCCGTCCGCGAGGGCGACCCCGTCGTGGCCGAGCGATGCGCGCGCGCCCTCGTCGCGCTTCCCCCGGGCCAGGCCTTCGACATCGAGCGTCGCGAGGGCGCCGGCGCGGGTCTTCGCAGCGCTGCCGCATGGGAGCGCGGGGATCGGACCTCCGCTGTCACGGTCCTCGCCGACGCCCTCGCGAAGGACCCCGGAGACGCGCTGCTGGCTGAACAGTTCGTCGGAACGCTGGAGCGCATGCACGGTCCCGTGCGCGGCGCCATGGAGGCGCTGAAGGTGCGCGCGACGCCGGCGGTCGCCGCGGCGGTGGTCGGCGCGATGGTTCGCCAAGGCTTGCATGCCCAGGCGCTGGACCTCGCACGGCAGGCAGGCGTCGCGAGCCTCTACGTCTTTCACGCGCAGCTTCGGTGCGGGCTCACGGCGGAGGGCACGGCGGCGTTGCTGCAGCAGGGCGATGCCGGGCTCCTGCATCTGGTGTTCTGGTGCCTGGCGCAGCGCGACGACGCGGGCCTCGCCGCGCATCTCGCCGTCGCCGACGACGTCGTGCGAGCCCTTGCAGAGCCCCTCGTGAACGGCACGACGGCGCCCGCGCGCCTCCGCTGGAAGCTGCTCGACCAGGCCGCCTACTGGCTGACCTTTCGCGAGGACGCGTTCGTCGCGCGGCTGCTCGCGGCGATGCCCTGCGACGATGCCGAGCGCGCCGGGCTCGCGGCGTCGCTCCACCTCGAGGCCGAACGCACGCAGGACGCACTGCGGATCGCCCTCGGCCACCCCGACGACGCGCGCTCCCGGGAGGTGCTCGGCGCCGTGGCGTTCGCGCACGGCGACATGGCGGGCGCGGCGCATTTCCTGGTCGCGCGGGCGTCGCAGCCCGACGCCCCGGTGCGCGTCTACGTACAGGCCGCGGCGGCGTTGCGGGCCCTCGGAAGGCCCGACGAGGCGTCTCGCGTCGTGGCGTTGGGCCGCGCGGGCCGCCCGCTGTCGTTGCGGCTCCAGGAGCCGAGCTGAACGCCCGGGCGACGTGGCGCCACCACGAGATGCGCACGGTCCGTGCGACGACTTGCTTGCCTTCGGTGCGCCCGTTCGCGAACATCGCGTGGGAGCGTCCGGACCGTGCGGACGAGAGGTAACCCCCTGCAATGACGAGCGTTGATCCCTTCGAGTACCTGCGCCATGGCATGCGCGCGCACCTGGCCGTCACGGGGACGGTGGTGCTGCCGTTCCTCATCGAGGACGTCGACGCCGAGAAGCGCCGCATCGCGCTCGTGCTCGACGCGCCCGAGGCGCGCGCGGCGGGGGTCGCGCTCGAGGACTGGCGCGTCTACGTGCTCTCGCTGCCGCTCGATCCGACCGCCGACGGTCCGTCGGAGCTGAACATCCCCAACGAGCTGCGCGGGAGCTCGCGCGACCCGCTGCGCGTGGACCTCGAGGTGATGGAGGGGACGTCGGTGATCCAGCGCCGGACGTCGTACCGCTCGCTGCGGCCGGGCATCGTGGCGACGGTGCGCGTGGCCGACGCCGACGTCGAAGGCGAGGTGCTCGACCTCAGCGTGGGCGGCATGGCGCTGCGCACGTCGACGGAGCCGCCGCAGCCCGGGACGCCCGTGCACGCGCGCCTCTCGCTCGGCGGACCCGACGCGGTGGCGGTGGACGGACGCATCGTCGCGGCCACGGCCACCGGCACCCCCGCGACGGAGTGGCGCTGGAACATCCAGTTCGAGGCGCTCTCGCGCGAGGCGCGGTCGGCGCTGCTCTGGCATCTCCACGGCGAGAAGACCTGAGGCCATGGAGATCCTCGAGACGTTCCGGATCCTGCGTCCAGGTTTCAAGGCCCAGCTCCAGCTCGCGGACGACCGTACGGTGGCCGTCACCGTCGACCTCGTGCTGCTGCGGAGCGGCATCGTGCAGTGCCGCTTCTACGGCGCCGCGGTGCTGGACGGCGTCTTCGTGAACGAGGTGCTGTCGCTGCACTTCGGCGACCCCACGGGCTGGATCAAGGTCCCGGTGCAGCTCACGAACATGGTGTCGTCGCTTTCGACGCAGGGCGTGTGCTGGGTCGTCGACCTGCACGTCCTCCCGGGCGCCATCCGCGTGCAGCGCCGGGACTACTTCCGCCTCCGAAACCCTCCGGTGGGCGCGGCGCTGCGGATCGGCGAAAACGCCGACGATCCGTTCATCACCGCCCGCGCGCGGGACCTCGGCGGCGGCGGCGTCGCGCTCGAGGTCTCCCCCGTCGAGGTCGAGCGCGATGCGATGGTCACCATGCGCTTGGACATTCCCGACTTCGGGCCGATCCCCGTCGTCGGCCAGGTGCGCCGGGCGGTGCGCGAAGGCCTCAACGACACCGTCGTCGCCGTGGAATTCGTCGAGATCCGCCCCGCGCATCGGGACCGCATCGTGAGCCTCGTGTTCCGGGAGCAGACGCGCCGGCTACGAACCAAGCCCCCTTGAATTTCCCCGTGATTTCCGAGGCTCCGCTGGAACTCCAGCAGGCCGCCGGAAAAATGGCCGAAGCGGCGCTTTGGACTTCCATGAAATGGGCAGTTCCACTAGAGCTCCACGCACCGTCAGGGCGGAGGAAAGCATGCGTTCAGGGGGCATTTCGATTCGGATTCCGGTTCTCGGATCCTGGGGCTGCGGGTTGGCGGGTGGTTCGCTGGCGGTCGCGTTGATGTCTGCGTCGACGAGCGCCGCGGCGCAGTCCGTGACGCCGGCGAGCGCCGAGCACCACCATCACCACATGTCGTCGACGACGCCCTCTTCGACGGAGCATCACCACCACCACGACGCGCCCGCTGCCGCCGTGGCCGCGCCGCCCGCGGAGCATCACCACCACCACGCGTCCACCGCCTCGCCGGCTTCGACGGAGAGCCACCACCACCGCTCCCCGCTGCAGGCCGCCGCCGTCTCCGGCGCGCGACGCGGCGTGGCGCCGGTCACCGCGGTGCGCGACGCCCTCGCGCCCGTCGCGTTGGAGCCCCCGCCGGTTCCGACCGAGGAGCCCGTCGTCGTCGCGCCGCCGGCGCATGCCGTCGCGCCCGCGCCGGTCGCTGCGCCGGTCCCTGCCCCCGTGGTGACCCCGGCGCCCGTCGTGGCCCAGGCTCCGACGCCGGTGATGGTTCCTGCGGCGGTGCAGATCGCTCGCGAGGTCGTGGCCGCCTCCGCGCCGCCTGCGGCCCCGGCCGCCGCGCCCGCCGCTTCGTCGCAGACCGCGCCGCAGCTCACCGTGTCGACGCCGCTGGCGTTGCCGGTGCGGCGCTTCCAGCCGATCACCATCGCCATGGAGAACGCCGACGGCGGCTGGAAGATCCTGCTGGCCATGGGCGCCCTCGGCGCCGCGGCGCTGCTCTGGCGTCGTCGTACGCCGACGATGAACGCGCCCGAGGACTGCACGATCAAGGTGCTGAACCGCGCCAACATCGGCGGCCGGCGCGAGCTGCTCGTCGTCGAGGTCGGCGGTCAGCGGATGCTCCTCGGCGTGACGCCGTCGTCGGTGCAGTACCTGTCGACGCTCGACGAGGCCGAGCAGCCGGCGGTGATCCGTCCGAAGCGCTCGAGCGCGCTGGAGTACGAGTCGATGTTCGCGGCGGCCCGGGCGACGCGCTCGTCGGTGCCGCCGGAGCCCCGGCGTGCGCGCGAGTCGTCGGGCGTTCGTGCTCGCGAGGGCGAGGGTGGCTACTCCATCGGTGGCTCCGAGCAGCAGGTGCGCGGCCTCGCGGGGCTCGGGTCCAAGCGCTGAGTCGTGGCCCTCGCGAGGGCGTCGGGAGTGCGATGACGGCGAGCGCCCACGCGGCGATGCATCGGGTGACGAGCCACGGCGTGATCGTGGGCTCGCACCCGTCGTTGCGACGGGCGATGGCTGTGCTCGACCGCGTGGCGCGCTCGTCGTGCACGGTGCTCGTCACCGGCGAGAGCGGCACCGGCAAGGAGCTCGCGGTGGCCGCGCTGCACGACGCGTCGCCGCGCCGCTCCGCGCCGCTGGTGGCCGTGAACTGCGGGGCGATCCCCGAGAACCTTCTCGAGAGCGAGCTCTTCGGGCATGCCAAGGGGGCCTTCACCGGCGCCCACGCGCCGCGCGCCGGATGGCTCGCCAAGGCCGAGGGCGGGACGCTGCTGCTCGACGAGGTGGGCGAGCTGCCGCTGGCGATGCAGGTGAAGATCCTGCGGGTGCTGCAGCAGAAGTCGTACACGCGGGTGGGCGACGCGCAGGTGCAGCACGCCGACGTGCGCATCGTCGCGGCGACGAACCGCGACCTCGAGGCCATGGTCGCCGCGGGGACGTTTCGCGACGACCTCTACTACCGCCTCAACGTGGTGCACGTGCAC
>CAIMWA010000279.1 GCA_903845045.1 uncultured delta proteobacterium
CGCGAACTGCGGCGCCTGCGGCAACGCCTGCGCCGTCGGCCAGGTCTGCGCGCGCGGCGCCTGCGGCATCGAGTGCGGCGCCACGCTGGCGACCTGCACCGCCGCCCCCGGCGACGCCGGCAGCGCCGACGCGACCGGCGGCAGCGACGGCGGCGGCGATCGCTACTGCGCCGACACGCGCAACGACCGGCTCAACTGCGGAGGCTGCGGCGTCTTCTGCGGCCCGGGACAGATCTGCGTCCAGGGCGCGTGCGCCACGTCGTGCGCCATGGGCACCACCAGCTGCGGCGGCGTGTGCCGCGACCTCGCCACGGACCGCGCCAACTGCGGGGCGTGCGGCACGACCTGTCCTGGCGGCGAGGTGTGCTCCGGCGGCACCTGCAACGTGTCGTGCGTCATGGGCACGACGAACTGCAGCGGCGTGTGCCGCGACCTCGGCACCGACCGCGCGAACTGCGGGGCGTGCGGCAACGCGTGCGCCGACGGGCAGGTGTGCAGCGGCGGCGCGTGCAGCGTGTCCTGCGGCGCCGGCACCACGAACTGCGCCGGCGCGTGCCGCGACCTGTCGACGGACCGGCAGAACTGCGGGGCGTGCGGCGGCGCGTGCCCGTCGGGGCAGGTGTGCGTCGGCGGCGCGTGCGCCGTGTCGTGCGTGGCCGGCACCGCGCTCTGCGGCGCGTCCTGCCGCGACCTCGCCACGGACCGCGCCAACTGCGGAGCGTGCGGCAGCGCGTGCGCCTCGGGCGAGGTGTGCTCGGCGGGCGCGTGCGCGGTGTCCTGCGTCGCCGGCACGACGAGCTGCGCCGGCATCTGCCGGGACCTCGCGACGGACCGCGCGAACTGCGGAGCGTGCGCCACCGCCTGCCCCGACGGGCAGGTGTGCAGCGGCGGCGCGTGCACGCTCTCGTGCGTCGCCGGCACCACGCAGTGCGGGTCCGTGTGCGCGACGCTCGACACGGACCGCGCGAACTGCGGCGGCTGCGGCCAGGCGTGTGCGGCGGGGCAGGTGTGCTCCGCCGGGGTCTGCACGGTGTCCTGCGGCGCGGGCACCACCAACTGCTCCGGCGTGTGCCGGGACCTCGCCACGGACCGTCAGAACTGCGGCGCGTGCGACCATGTGTGCGCGGCCGGGCAGGTGTGCTCCGCGAGCACGTGCACGCTCTCGTGCGCGGCGGGCACCACGAGCTGCGCCGGCCTCTGCGCGAACCTCCAGACGGACCTCAACAATTGCGGCGCGTGCGGCACCGCGTGCGGACCGGGCCAGGTGTGCTCCGCGGGCGCGTGCACGGTCTCGTGCGGCGCCGGCACGACGAACTGCTCCGGCGCCTGCCGCGACCTGACCAACGATCGGCTCCACTGCGGCGCGTGCGCGACGACCTGCGCGGCAGGGCAGATCTGCACCGGAGGCGCGTGCCTCGTGAGCTGCGTCGCCGGCCAGACGAACTGCTCCAGCGTGTGCCGCGACCTCGGCACCGACGCTGCGAATTGCGGCGCGTGCGGCAACGCCTGCCCGTCGGGCCAGACGTGCAGCGGCGGCGCGTGCCAGGGCTCGTTCAACCCCGTCGTGAACCCCACCTACGTCACCCCGGGCACCTACGCGTTCACGTCGGTGAACATTCCCGCCGGCGTCGTGGTCTACCTCGATGGCAGCGGCCCGAGCTCCGGCACGCTCCAATGGGACGTCACCGGCGACGTCACCATCGCGGGCACCCTCGACCTCTCCGGCGGCAACGGCGCGCAGTCCACGGTGACGTCGACCTCGACGGGCACCGGCCGCGCCGGCGGTGGCGGCTTCACGGGCAGCCCGCGCGCGTCGGGGCCGGGTCCGGCGTGCGCCTTCGTCGCGGGCACCGGCGGAGGCTTCGGCGCGGGCTCCGCGGGCACGCTCGGCACCTGCCCGCTGGGCGGCGACACGGCGTGCCTCGGACGCATCTCCCCCTTCGCGGCACCGCCCGCGAGCTTCGGCGGTGGCCCGGGAATCTTCACGGGCTACCGCGCGTACGGCGGCGGCGGCGGCGGCTTCGCGGGCGGCGGGCCAGGCGCGCTCGGGGCCGCGTACGCGGGCGAGTCGGACTGCGCGGGCCTCACCGGCGCGGGCGGCACCGGTGTGGGAGCCGGCGGCAACGGCGGCAGCGCCCCGTACAACGGCTCCGCGGGCACCGTCGGACAGACACAGTGCCCCGGCGTGGCCGCAGGCGTTCCGGCGTCGTACGTGGGCGGCGGCGGCGGCTCCATCGGCGCGGCGGCAGCGGCGGACCTCGCCGTGGCGACGACGTTCCGGCCCGGCTCCGGCGGCGGTGGTGGCAGCGCGGACTACTACAATCGTCCGGCGTACGGCGGCACGTCCGGCGGCGGCGGCGGCGGCGGCGCGCTGCGCATCACCTCGACGACGCAGATCACCATCGGCGGCACCGTGCGCGCCGACGGCGGCAGCGGCGGCGACGCGTTCATCGGCGCGAACCTCGCGGCGGGGTGCGACCCGCAGCCGGGCGCAGCGGGCGGCGGAGGCTCCGGCGGGGTGATCTTCCTTCGGGCTCCGCGGATCACGACGGCGGCCACGGCGTCGATCTCGGCGGCGGGCGGCGCCGGCGGGGCGGCGAGCCTCTATGCCACCGGCGGCGTCGGCGGCGGCGGCGGCCTCGGGCGCATCCGCCTGTCGGTGAC
>CAIMWA010000280.1 GCA_903845045.1 uncultured delta proteobacterium
CGATCTGTTGGACCCGACGCGAATCCGCCGCCTCGCGCCGACGGCGACGGCGCCCCGCCGCTCGAGCGACGGCGAGATCGCGTCCGCGGTTGCCTCCTCGGCGCAGCATTGGGCAGCGCCCTGGGCCTTCCGCTGGAGGATGTCCCGATCGCCAGGCGGTCACCCGACGCGGGCTCGTCGCTGGTGCCCCACGATGGCGTCACCGGTGCGCTCTCGGCGGACGCCCAGCTGATGATGTTCACCGCCGAAGGATTGATCCGCGCGTTCGTCCGGTACGCGGACAAGGGCATCTGCCACCCTCCGAGCATCGTTCACCAGGCCTACCTGCGCTGGCTCGCAACGCAGGGCATCCACGGTGCGGTGGAGCCGATCGGCGGCCCGAACACGGGGTGGCTCTACGGCGTGAAGGCGCTCCATCGCCGCCGGGGCGCGGGGAAGGGCACCGTCGAGGCGCTGCGGCGCGGAGAGGTGTTCAATCTCACCGCACCCGTCAACGAGTCCAAGGGCAACGGCGCACTCACCCGCATCGCCCCCGTCGGACTGTTCGCGGCGCGTCCATTCGACCTCGGACTAGCCTGGATTTCCACGCCCCCGGAATCCCCAACGCCGACAGTGGCCGATCCCAGCGATTTCCGCGGGCCTTGGGTCGTCGTGATGGCGCAATGCGTTAGTATTTAGTGACACCTACGACCCGGCGTCGGCAGTGCTCCACGGCCCTGGCCCCGACGGCCCGTCGATACCGTCCTCCGCCGTACGTCGCCACGAAACACCTTCGCGTCCCGCGAATTGTGCGCGCTCCGCCTCGAGCGCCCACAGGAGCTCTTGACGAATGCGGCGCGATGTAGCACTGCACATTCATGCCGATCGGTGACAGTAATTCACTAACGGACCCGGCCCGCTTCTTCACCGCCCCGTCGCTGCCGCGGCAGCGCCAGTACGAGGCCCTCCGTGCGTTCTTCGTCGAGGGGCGCCCGTCGGCCGAGGTCGCCCGCGACTTCGGCTACACGCCGAGCAGTTTCCGCGTGCTCTGCCACCACTTCCGGCATGACCCGCACGCGCGCGAGTTCTTCGTGCCCACCACCGTTGGACGCCCGCCCGGCGTTCGGCACCACGACCCCGTGCGCGAGGAGGTCATCGCGCTGCGCAAGCGCAACTACTCCGTCCACGACATCTCGCGCGCGCTCGACGAGCGCGGCCATCGAGTCACCCCCGCCGCCGCCCGCGACATCCTGCGCGACGAGGGCTTCGCCCCGCTGCCGCGCCGCCTCGACGAGGAGCGTCCCGAGGGCGTCGGTCCCGCGGTGCAGCCGGTGGCGGACGTTCGCGAGTTCCCACTGACCGAGCGCGAGTTCGTCACCCCGTGCGGCGGGCTCTTCCTCTTCGTCCCGGACCTCGTTCGCCTCGCCGTGCCCACCCTCGCGACCACCGCGGCGCTTCCCGGGTCGAAGCCCATTCCGGCGCCCCATGCGCTGCTCTCGGCGCTCACGCTCAAGCTCTGGTCCATCGAGCGCAAGAGCCACGTCATGGCGCTCTGTGCCGACCCAGGCCTCGCGCTCTTCACCGGTTTGAACGCGATTCCAAAGAAGAGCTTTCTCTCCGAGTATTCGCACCGCATCGAGCGCAGCCGCACGCTGCGCCTACTCGGCGCCTGGCAGGACACGCTCGCCGGCGAGTCGCTCGGCACCGGAGCGTCGCTCAACCTCGATTTCCACTCGATGCCGTTCGCGGGCGAGCACCCCGTCGTCGAGCGGCACTTCGTCGCCATGCGCTCGCGTCGGCAGCCGAGCATCCTCGCCTTTCTCGCGCAGGACGCCGCCTCCAACGTCTTCTGCTACGCCAACGCCGACCTGCGCAAAGGTGAAGAGAACGAGGAGGTCTTCCGCTTTCTCGAGTTCTGGAAGAAGCACCACGGAGGCAAGCTGCCCGGCGAGCTGGTCTTCGACTCCAAGCTCACGACGCAGGCGGGGCTCGCGCGGCTCGACGCGATGGACGTGCCGTTCATCACGCTACGACGCCGCGACAAGCGCATGCTCGCCGAGGCCCGCGCGCTGCCCGACTCGGCCTGGCGCGTCGTGACGCTCGACAACGTCAACCGCAAGTTCCGCACGCCGAGGGTCTTCGAACAGACCGTGACCGTCGCCGGCTGCGAGCTGCGCCAGTTCTTCATCGAGGACCTCGGTCACGAGGAGCCCACGATCCTGCTGACCAACCAGCGGACGCGCAGCGCCAAGCAGTTGATCACCCGGTACGCCCAGCGAATGCTCATCGAGAACTCGCTCTCCGACGGAGTGCGCTTCTTCCACATGAACGCGCTCTCGTCGGCCGTGGCGATGAAGGTGGACTTCGACCTCGCGTTGCTCGTGCTCGCCAGCGGCCTCTACCGCCGCGTCGCACAGCGCATGCGAGGCTACGACGACGCGCAGGCGCGCCAGATCTTCCGCGACCTCATCGACATGCCCGCGACGGTCAAGGTCACCCCGAGCCAGGTCACGGTGACCTTCCACCGGCGCGCGCACCTGCCGCTCGTGATGGCCTCGACGCTCTTCGCCGAGACCCCGGCGGTGCCCTGGTGGGGCGGGGCGAAGCTCGTCTTCCGGACCGCCCAGGGTTAGCGCGTTTCCGGGGCGTGGAAATCCAGGCTAGAGGTCGCCGCGCTGACCCACGGTCATGCGACCGCGCAGGTCGCCGCCGGGTTCTTCGCGGCGCTCGTCGGTCAGCTCGCGCACGGTGCATCGATCGAGGGCGCCGTCACCGCGGCCAGCGCGCTGGTGACTGCGCATCCGGACGGCGGCGAGGTCCTTCGTGCGCTCGAACGTGCAGGCATGGCGGCCACGCAGGTGCGCGTCGGCGCCGATCCGCGGACCATCGTCAGGACCCTCGGCGCGGGCCGAACGGCGGACGAGGCGCTGCAGATCGCGATGTTCTGCGTATCCGTCTCCCGCGGCGTCCGCGACGCGATGACGTTGGCCGTCGCGCACGAAGGCGACACGGACGCGACGGCGTCGCTCGTCGGTGCGGTCCTCGGCGCCATCGGGGGCGTCGGTTGCCTCCCTGCGGATTGGCTCGGCTCCCTCGAACTCCGGGCGGAGATCGTGACGCTCGCCGACGACCTGTTTCGCGCGCCCGCCGAGGTCCCGGATGGCCCGGTTTGGTGGGATCGCTATCCAGCGTGCTGACGGACGGAGGCCCCCTCCGAACCCCTTGTGCCCCCCCGTCGATGCGACGGCACTCCCCGCCCTCGCGGGAGGAGCCTTATGATGTCGTCAATCCGTACGACGTCGTTCCCGTATTCACACCGCGCAAGGCCGGGCGGAGGCCTCACACGCAGGCGGTGATTTCCCCGCATCTTCCCCGCGCGGCGCGGGGAGCGAAGGCGTGCGTGCCTTCGACCTGACCCATCGCCTCGCTCGTCGCACCGCTCGGGGTGCTCCGAGGGATCCGCCTCCACTGCCGACGAGACCGCGTGACGAGGCCGGATGGCGGCTACCTCCGCGGACGCATCCGGCGGGATCGCCGTGGCGCGATCAGAATTGAGGGCACCCCGGGCCCAACTCTTCGAGCGGGATGAAAATCCAGCCGCCACGAGCGGAACCGTCGAGGAAGCGTACGTAGAAGATACCCTCCGATCCCCGCAGCGTTGCTCCTGGCCGCACCACCCGGACCGGTGGATTCGTCGTGATCAGCTGCGAGCCGAGACGCGTGACGGTCTCGGTCGGGCGGAGATGGAACGCGCTGTGGGTCTGGTACACGCAGCCGCCGCGACCGACGCCTTCGTCACGGGAACCCGTCGCACCGTCGGAGGTCGGACGTTGCACCGATGGCGCAGCCGCCGGACGCGGCGTGCCTTCGATGACGATCTCCGCGATGCAGAGATCTGACCAGTGAGTGCCTGGCCACACAGCATCCGCGAAAAGACGCACGGTCGAACCGACGGCGTGCAGGCGCTCGAACGTCACCTCCCGGTCGTCCGCGGCGACATCCATCGTACTGACGGTGCGTCCGTCCACCTGGAGGCTCACGCGACGCAGGTGGGAATTGCCCGTGAAGAGGTCCTCCCCATGCCCCGAGATGCGATCCCAACCGGTCGTGAGCGTGATACGCCGAAACTCCGTCGGAGTGTCGAATGACGCCTCGATCCATTCGCCCATGCCAGGACCATGGCCCGCCTCGTTCCATGCCGTCGACGGGTCGCCGTCGAACGCGAACTGCGGAGGATACCGCCGGTCCCCAGCGGAAACGAACGTCGAAGCACGCACGTTCGTCGGAGAGACCGGGAGACCAACCCTCGGCCGAGTGGGCGCTCCGATTCCGATGCCGCACGGGGACAGCTCCGGAACGGTCAAGAACACGTATCCCTCGGCACCATCGAAGGGAACAGTCACGTGGAACATTTGAGCGCTCCCGTGGCGCAGGGAGCCGATCTCGCCAACCTCAACCTCCGTGCCCGGAGGGTACTCGGGCCCCAACGCCGCGGCGGTCTGCGTGCGTCGCAGGCGGAACGTTGCCTCACGGACGATCCGGCACGACGACGGCGCCGAAGGATCCACCGCCCGCACCGGCGAGGCCGGTAGCGGATCTGCCGGGGGCGGCAACGGCGGAGGCGCCGGTGGGATGGCACCCTGCAGAGAGTCCGACGCGACCGGAACCGGGATCGCGGTCGGCTCCGCGATCGGAGGTGGGGGTGGAGTTGGGGTCGGGGTCGGCGGTGCCAAAGAAACGCACCCTCCATCGCAATCCTCGGAGGCGCGATGCGCCGCTTCCTGCTCGACCGCCTCCGCGAGAGCTTCGGTCGTTCCAACGGGAGCACCACCCGAGTCCGCGATGGGCAGCACTCCCGCAGACGTTGACGAGCCGGAGCTCAGCGCAGCCGCGATGACGGCGA
>CAIMWA010000281.1 GCA_903845045.1 uncultured delta proteobacterium
CCTTCAGCGTCCACATGCGGTCCTCCAGTCGTCCAGGATGCGCCGGCGCAGCGCCTGCTCGTCGTCGTCGAGCCACCCGCGCACGCGGTCGCCGGACCACGTCGCCTCGTCGGCCAGCGCATCGATCACCCGCTCGAGAAGCAGCAGCTTGTAGCGTTCGAAGAGCCCCTGCGCGCTCGCCGTGAACGCGTCGGTGAAGGCGTCGAGGGAGCCCAGCATCCGCCGCGCCACCGCGGCCCGCGGCGCCACCGGCCAGTGCCGCGACGCCTCGAGCGCCGCCGCCGCCGCATCATACCGATCCTCGTAAGAGAGCTCCGTCGCGGCCGCCCCTTCGACGGCCTCGGCCAGCCACGCCTCGGCGCGCGCCGCGCTCCCCGCGGACATCGCCACGCCGGCGAGCACCGCGCGCAATTCGAGGCCGCCCGACACGCCCGGCTTCGCCGTCGCGGCCAGCGCGTCGAGGAGCCCCTCGGCGGCCCCCGCGGCCCCGAACCTTCGCAGCGCCCCGAGGCTCGGACGCAGCGCCCGCACGAGCTCCCGCGGCGCCGCCACCGACGGCGCGAGGACCGCGACCTCGTCGAGCCCGCGCAGCACCGCGTCGCCGTCGCCCAGCGCCGCCGCAGCCTCGACGCACACCCCCAGCACCTGCGCCCGCCGCTCCGGGGACCACTTGCGCGCCGCGAGGCCCGCGCGCACGGCCCCGAGCACGCCGGTCACGGCCCCGTCGCTGCCGCTGCGCAAGGCAGCCCGCAGACCGCGCACGCACACCCTCGCGGCCTCGTGCTCGTACAGCGGACGACGCTCGGCGCCGTCGTCGAGGAGCGCCGTCACCCGCGCGGCCAAGGTCGTCGCGTCGTCGAGGGCCTCGGCCTCGCGGAGCCCGCGCTCGAGCGTCGGGCGCAGCTCCCCCTCGGGCGCGTCGGCCGCCTCGCCGCGGAGCCACGGGCTCTTCTTGCGGAACGACACCACGTGGTCCTGGGCGCGCGAGGCCTTCGCCGGAGCCATCGTGCGGAGCACCTCGGACTGCCACGCCGCGTCCGTTCCGCGCGTCGTGTCGTGCACGCGGCGCGCGAGGTAGAGCTGCAAGAGCACCCGGTTCGCGAGCTCCTGCGCGGGCATCGCGGCGCGCACCGGCTCCGTCAGCGCGTCGGCCCGCTCCGCGGCGCCGAGGCGCGCGAAGCCCGTCGCGAAGATCACCCGGAGGTACAGCGCCAGCGGTCCCTCACGCGTCGCGCGGGGGGCGCCCTCGTCGCGCCAGAGGTCCTCGAGGCACCGAAGCTGCTCGGCGTGGCGCAGCGCCGCCGCGCCCTCGTCGCCCTGCGCCGCGCGGGCCAGCGCGTGCCGCACGAAGCGCGGGAGATCATGCGTCTCCGAGAGCCCGCGGTCGTTCACGCCGCCGAGGAGGCGTTCCTTGGCGCGGGTGAGCTCCAACGCGTCGCCGCTGCGTCCGTGCACCGCGCGCAGCACCGCCCAGGCGAGGCGCCGCGACACGCCGGGATCGCCCATGGCAAAGCGCCCGGCGGCATCGCGCAGCATCGCCGAGGTCCACGTGGCGTCGCGGGCGGCGAGGGCGTGCAGCACCCGGGCGCCGAGCGTCGCCGTCGCGTCGGACGAGGCCTCGGCCCCGCGCGCATCACCCAGCGCCTTCGCGGCATCGGCATCACCGGGAGCGAGGAACAGCACCGCCTCGAAGCACGCCGCCGCCTCGCCGTGCTCCGCCGCGCGAACCTTCAACGCACCCAGCGAGCGCCAGGTCCCGGCGTCGTCGCGGGCGCCCGATGCGAGGGCGTCCTCGAGGGGGGCCATGGCGGCGCGCAGGGCTTCGCCGTCGTCATTTTTTACCGATGTCGGTATGGTTGCGGGAGCGCTCACGGCGGTGATGCGGGGTGCCGTCGTGGTCTCCGTCGAAGGCTCGTCGATGGCGGTCGCGGGCGCCGCCGCGGGCGCCTCGACGGCGAGCTCGGGCCAGTCGAAGAGACCCGTCTCGCGCAGCGGATCGAGCGTCGCGCGGTGGTCCGCTGCGACGTAGGCGACCCAGTCGCGGAGGGTTCCGTCGGCGTCGCCGGTGACGCTGCGCACGCAGGTTCCGTCGCCGTCCTCGGTGACGACGACGAGGGCGGCGTCGGCGGTGCCGAGGAGCGCCCGCAGCGCGTCGCGGCGCATCGCAGGAACGAGCCTTCGATCGCAAGGAACGTAGAGGTTCTCGACGCCGTCGACGCGCGCGTAGCCGGGTATTTCGAGGGTGTCCGTCACGCGCGAACCGAGCCGCGGGACGTTGGGCCGCACGCGCTCGCGCAGCACCCAGCACGCCCCCGATGGACCTTCGGTGCGCGTGACGGCGAAGCGCGCGAGGTCGGCCTCGGGCAGCGACTCGACGAGGGGCTCCAGCGCGAGAAGCTCGACCGCGTCGAGGAGCCACAGCTCGGCGTCGCGCGGCGTCGTGGGCGCGAGGCGCAACGTGACGGTGAAGCGCGTGGCTTCGGGGCTCGCGCGCCAGGTCTCGCGGCGGGCGTCGAGGCGCGGGGCGAGCGCGTCGTAGAGGGAGCTGCGCGGGGCCTTGGCGTCGATCCAGCGCCAGGTTCCGTCGGCGTCGACGAGGGCGCAGCGACCCTGGGCGTCGAGGGTGCGCGACGCTTCGGCGGCCAGCGGGTGCGTGACGCCGAAGGCCACGCCGAGGCCTCCGCGGCCGTGCGTCACGTAGGCCCGCACGCCCTCGCCGGGCTCGTCGCGGGAGCGCAACAGCAGGTACGCGGGAGGGCGCGCGAGGTCCACCCGGAGCCACGCGCCGTCGTCGCCGTCGAGGGCCGTCACCGTCGCGTCGTCGCGGCCGAGCGAGAGCAGTCGTTCGACGAGGCGCTGCGCGGCACCACCGCCGCGCGAGGCCACGAAGCACCCCTGCGCGACGTCGAGCTCCGGCGACGACGCGCGCGGACGCAGGGCCTCCCAGAGCGTGTGCGCGGTGCGTTCACGGACGTTCGTGAAGTGCTCGGAAGCGCCGGAAATTGGGGTGAATTCGCACGCGTCGCCGTCGAGGGCGAAGGGTCCGACGACGAGGCCTTCGGCGGCGAGGGCGCGGGCCGTGCGGGCGTCGAGGGGCGCGCCCAGCAACACCGGAACGCCGTCCACCGAGAGCTCCTCCCAGCGCACGTCGTGGCGCTGCGGAAGGGCTTCGGCGAGGGTGCGGAGCGCCGCGAGGTCCCGGGCGTCGTGGCGCAGGCGGAGGGCGAAGGGCATCGGTGGGGCGTCAGCGCACCAGCGGGTTCAAGCGCATCATCAGGGCCTCGCCGGCCGAGAGCGCGGTGTTGCGGCCGTCGGTGCTCCAGTACATCAGGTAGTTCGCCGCGGTGGGTCCCGCAGGGGTGTCGGTGACGTTGTCCACGCCGCCCCAGATGGAGCACATCATCTGCCCCGCGGTGGTGCATGCGGGGAGGTTCTCGCGCGTGTGCCAGAGCCCGAGAAAGTGCCCGCACTCGTGCGCGAGCACCTGCCCGAGGATGTCGTTGGCGCCGGCCAGCGTGCTGCTCCACCCGGCCACCACGCCGGACTGCACGGTGCCTTGGATGCCCGGCGGTCCGTCGATGGCGCCGGCCACGCCGACGGCCCCTTCGAGGCCCGCGGTGTCGGCGATGCTCTGCACCAGGAACACCGGCAGCACCCCGTCGGGCAGCCCCGCGCTCTGTTGGAGCAGCGCGTGGAACTCGTCCTGCGTGTCGATGGTGGTGAGCCGCGCGGCGTCGGTGGCGTCGGAGAACCCGCGGATGTTCACGACCACGCCGGCGGCGCCGTAGATCTGCTGCATGCGTGCGATGGCGGCGCGCATGCGGGCGGTGGATCCGATGGTGGCGGCGCTGAGACCCGGCAGCCCCACGACGATGAACTGCACGCTGATGGCCCAGCCCGCGGCGGCGACGCCCCCGGGCGCGCGCTTCACGAGCACGCTGGCGCGCAGGCGGTGCGTGGCGGCGGCCATGCCCGTGGCCGCGTTCAACAGCACGTGCGACGACTGGAACATCCCCGGCACCATGGGCTCCATGTCGCGCCCCGGGAACGTCGAGACGTTCACCTGCAGCCGCGCGGGGATCTCGCGCACGGGCTGCTCGTGCAGGGTGTTCCAGGTGCGCAGGTCGACGAGGGTGCGGGCGTTGGGGTCGGTGATCGTCGAGGCCGCGGCGTAGAGGTCGGCGCCGGTGAGGTCCTGCGTGACCCAGGTGAGCGAGACGGTGTCCGGCGGGGCGACGACGCTCCACGGGTTCGTGGGGCGCTGCGTGACGTAGTTGCCCTCGCCGAGGGTGTAGGTCTCGACGGTGACGCCGGTGATGGGGTTCGCGCGGCAGGCCTGCACGCTGGCGGCGCCGACGGGCTGCGCGCCGCAGTGCCAGCCCGCGAGGCACTCGGCGTCGGTGGCGCACGCGTTGTGGCACACCGACTCGAGGCAGAAGCCCGAGATGCAGTCGCCGTCGCCGGTGCACGCGCCGCCGCGGTCGACCATGGCCGGCGCGACGAGCCCGCAGACGAAGCGTCCGCCGCCGGGGGCGCGGTCGAGCACGCACGCGTCGTTGGGGTTCACGGCGAGGCAGTCGGCGTCGCGGGTGCAGGGCTGCGCGCACCCCGACACGATGCCCGGGGTCTGGGCGCACACGTGCGACGCGCACTCGGCGTCGCGGGCGCACGCCGCGCCCAAAGGGAGGTTCGTCGCGGGCGGTCCGGCGTCGACGGGGGGCGGCGGAACGTCGACGGGCGCGACGACGACGTCGGCGGGCGTCGTGGGGTTGTCGCGGGGCGCGGGCACGTCGCGCGGCGCGCCGGCGTCGGGAACGTCGCTGGCCGCGGTGGGTGACACGGTGACCGAGGCGCCGCAGCCGGCGAGCCAGAGGGTGCACACGGCAGCCGGAAGGCGGTTCGGTCGCATGGCTCGGAGGACTATACTCGCACCGTGATCGCGACGGTCGGCGAGAGCCTCGGGGTCGGTGCGCTCGCGGAGACCTTCGTCGTCGAGCGTCCCGACGGGTGCCGCCAGGTGTTGAAGCGGATGCATCGGCACTGCGCCTACGACCCGGTGCTGGTGGCGATGTTCGAGCACGAGGGAAAGCTCCTTCGTCGCTTCGACCACGCGGCGATCCCGCGGTGGGTGGCGTCGTACCGCGACGACGCGGGCGTTCCGCACCTGCTCGTCGAGCGCGTCGCGGGGCGCGCGTTGGGCGTGGTGCTCGCGCAGGGTCCGTCGCCCGAGGCCGTCGCGGCGTCGTGGGGGCGCGCCCTCTTCGACGCGCTGGCGTACGTGCACGCGTGCCCCGACCGCGAGGGCGTGGCGCTGGGCGTGGTGCACCGCGACGTCTCGCCCGGCAACGTGGTGGCGCGCGACGACGGAACGGTCTCGCTCGTCGACTTCGGCATCGCCACGAGCCGCTGGCGCATGGACCCGGAGCGCGGGGTCCTCAAGGGCACGCGGGGCTACATGGCCCCGGAGGTGATCACCGGCGAGGGCGCCATCGACGGCCGCGCCGACGTCTTCGCCGCGGGCGTGCTGCTCTACGAGCTGCTCACCGGACGGCGGCTCTACGGCGGCACGGCGACGGCCTCGATGATGTCGACGGTCGAGGCGCCGGTGCCATCGGTGCGCGAACACCGCCCCGACGTGTCGCCGGAGCTCGACGCCCTGGTGCAGCGCTGCCTCGCGAAGCTGGGCCCGGAGCGCCCGACGGCCGCGGAGGCGCGGGACGCGCTGGGGACATAGTTAACTTGTTGCATTCGGCCGCCCCCGATCGCCGCGAATGCAACAACGTAACTGTGTCCCCGGTCTCCCGCCCCCGTCGCCGCGAATGCAACAACGTAACTGTGTCCCCGCCCCCCCCGTTGACCTCGGCGGGGAGAGGCGCTCCATTCCGCGCCGCCATGAAGCCCTTCGAATTCCAGCCGATCCTCGACGCGCACCCCCACGGCACGCCCTGGCGCCTGCTCACCACGGACCACGTCTCCACGGTAAGCGCCGCGGGCCGTGAATTCGTCACCGTCGACGCCGCGGGCCTCACGCTGCTGTGCCGCGAGGCCATGCGCGACATCGCCCACCTGCTGCGGCCGGGGCACCTCGCGCAGCTCCGGGCGATCCTCGACGACGCCGAGGCCTCGCCGAACGACCGCTTCGTGGCCCTCGACCTGCTCAAGAACGCCTGCATCGCCGCCGGCGGCGTGCTCCCCATGTGCCAGGACACGGGCACCGCCATCGTCATGGGCAAGCGCGGCGTGAACGTGCTCACCGACGGCGCCGACGAGGCCGCCCTCGCGCGCGGCGTCTACGACACGTACCTCCAGAGCAACCTGCGCTACTCGCAGATGGCGCCGCTCGACATGTACCGGGAGGTCAACACGGGGAACAACCTCCCCGCGCAGATCGAGCTCTATGCGACGCCCGGCGACGAGTACCACTTCCTCTTCATGGCGAAGGGCGGGGGCTCGGCCAACAAGAGCTACCTCTACCAAGAGACCAAGAGCGTGCTCAACCCGAAGAGCCTGCTCGCGTTCCTCGAGGCCAAGGTGCGCTCCCTCGGCACCGCCGCGTGCCCGCCGTACCACCTCGCCGTGGTCATCGGAGGAACCTCCGCGGAGCACGCCCTCAAGACCGCCAAGCTCGCCTCGGCGCGGTACCTCGACGACCTTCCCACCGAGGGCAACGAGCTCGGACGCGGCTTCCGCGACGTGGCCCTCGAGGCCGACGTGCTCGAGATGACCCGGCGCACCGGCATCGGCGCGCAGTTCGGCGGCAAGTACTTCTGCCACGACGTGCGCGTCGTGCGCCTCCCGCGGCACGGAGCGTCGCTGCCCATCGCCATCGCCGTGAGCTGCTCCGCCGACCGCCAGGCCCTCGGAAAGATCACCCGCGAAGGCATCTTCCTCGAGGCGCTCGAGCGCGACCCGGCACACTTTCTCCCCGCCCCCGCCGCGCAGGACCTCGGCGGCGACGTCGTGCGCATCGACCTGCAGCGCCCCATGAACGAGGTGCTCGCGGAGCTCACGAAGCACCCCATCAAGACGCGGCTGTCGCTCACCGGAACGCTCGTCGTCGCCCGCGACATCGCCCACGCCAAGTTCAAGGAGCGCCTCGACCGCGGCGAGGGCCTCCCCGATTACCTGAAGCAGTATGCGGTGTACTACGCCGGCCCCGCGAAGACGCCCGAGGGCTTCGCCAGCGGGTCCTTCGGTCCGACCACCGCGGGGCGCATGGACAGCTACGTCGAGCAGCTCCAGGCGGCCGGCGGGAGCAAGGTGATGCTCGCCAAGGGCAACCGCTCGCCCGCCGTCACCGCGGCGTGCAAGGCCCACGGCGGCTTCTACCTCGGGAGCATCGGCGGTCCCGCCGCGCGCCTCGCGCAGGACTGCATCAAGAAGGTCGAGGTCCTCGAGTACCCGGAGCTCGGCATGGAGGCCGTGTGGAAGATCGACGTCGTCGACTTCCCGGCGTTCATCGTCGTCGACGACAAGGGCAACGACTTCTTCGAGCACATCGCGACGGGGCCGAAGCTGCCCGTCGTCGGCTGAACCGTCACCCCACCTCGACCACCGGGTCGTCCATCGGGATCTTGCGCACGTCGCAGCCGTACGCGTTGGGCGTGAGCTCGATGATCGTGTGCAGCGGCACGTCGAGGCGCGTGCAGGTCTCCGGCGCGAGGTCCATGAAGTACGCGTAGAGGCAGCGGAGCACGGCGCGGTGCGTGACCACCAGCGTCGGCGAGCGCTGCCGCTCGAGCTCGATGATGATGGGCTCGAGGCGCTGGATCACGTCCTCGTAGCTCTCGCCGCGGGGGTAGCGGTAGCGGAGCTTGTCCTCCTGGCGGCGGCGGAACTCGTCGGGGTGCGCGGCCTTGATCTCCGCGTACGTCATGCCGTCGAAGACCCCCGCGTCGATCTCGTCGAGGGAGCGCCACACCACCGGGATCGCCGGGAGATGGCGCGCGGTCTGCGTCGCGCGGCGGAGCGCGCTGGTCCACACCTGCACGTCGTCGTCGCGGCTCGCGTGGGCGTCGAAGAACTCCACGAGGCGCACCGCGAAGCGCTCGCCGCGCCGGGTCAGCTCGGGGTCGCCGCCGATGCGCCCGTCGAGGTTGCACTCGCTCTCGCCGTGCCGCGTGAGCCACACCGGACGCGGCACGATGTGCAGGTTCATGAGCACCCGCACGAGGCGCCCGGGCAGGTCGCCGCGCAGGTCGTGGAGCACGATCTCGCGGCCCACGTCGACGAGCTTCACGAAGGAGCCGTCCCAGGAGTCGAGGGTCTCGTAGGTCGCCTGGTAGTGCGCGATGCGCGCGCTGAAATCGCGCACCGCGGCCTCGGGGTCGACGCCGGCGTAGTCCGGGGACTTCAGCTTGATCTCGCGGATGGTGCTCGCGATGATCTCCTCGTCGTCGCAGAGCGACTCGACGAAGAGCACCGGGTGGCCCTCGCGCTCGCACGCCGTGCGCACCATGTTGCGCCGCTCGCGGGTGTGGTTCGTGGCGTCGTAGATGGCCACCTCGCCGCCCTCGCGCAGCCAGCCGAGCATCTCGGTCAGCACCTCGTGGGCCATGGCGCGGCGCGCCGTCACGCCGTCGGCGTTCGCGGGGTCGTAGAACTCGTGCGTCTGCTGCGCCCCGATGCGCTCGCGGCGGCGCACGCCCACGTTGAACAGGTGCGTGCGGTAGCCGAGCCACGACAGGTACCGCGAGAGGCGGCGCGCGATGTACGTCTTGCCCCGGGCGGGAAGGCCCACCATGACGACCACCAGGCGCTGCGCGCGGGGCGGACGGAGCGACGTCAGGACCTGCTGCGTGCGTTCCATGGAGCGGGGTCTCGCTTTCAGTTCAGGTCGATGCCGTGGCGGCGCAGCGCCTCGAGGTCGCAGTGCTCGAGCGCTCCCTCGTGCGTCGCGGAGAGCACCACCAGCGGCGCCTCGCCGGCCTCGTAGGCCTCGGTCCAGCGCGGGGCGCAGAGGCACCAGCGGTCGCCGGGGCGCAGGCCGCGAAAGCCGAACTCCGGGCGCGGCGTCGAGAGGTCGTTGCCGCGGCGCCGCGAGAACGCGAGGAACCCCTCGGTCATCACGCAGCACACGGTGTGCGAGCCGCCGTCCTCGTCGCTGGTGTTGCAGCACCCGTCGCGGAAGAAGCCCGTCACCGGGTCGAGGGAGCAGTCGGCGAGGGCGCCGCCGAGCACGTTGCGCGAGGGGGACTTCATCGGTCGACGAGGGTAGCAGATGGCGCCGCCGACCGCGCGCGCGGTCGCGAGGTGTTCAGCCGGCTGAACGTCGGAGTATCCGCGGGAGTACCCCGCGTCCCTCGATCACTGCGCGGCGATGCGGCACTCATACGCGGCGCCGGCGCGGAACCCGCCGGTCATCACCGTGTACCGGTTGCGAATGAGCGGGCACGGGAACGTCACCGACGGGCAGCTGTTGCCGCACGCGTCGTCGTTCTCGGCCACCGCCAGCGCGTGCGTGCACGGGCCGTCGCCGCTGCAGATGCGGATCATCGGGTTGCCCACGCAGGACCCCGCGCCGCAGGAGGCGTTGCAGCCTACGGTCACCGTCGATCCCGGGGTGCAGGTGAGCCCGCGGTTGACCTCCCAGCCGCAGTCGCGGGCCGCGCCGGTGAGGTCCGAGGGACACGCGTCGGTGGGGTCCATGGAGACCGGGTCCGTCGCGGGGATGTCGACGTCCTGCGTGGTCTCGTCGTCGGCGTAGTTCGACTCCTCGAGGCCGCGCAATTCGTTGATGCGCACGCGCAGGCGGTAGTGGCCCGGCGGCAGGTCCGTGATGTCGACGTACTGGCAGTCGAGGGCGCGGTCGTAGAGGTCGTACCAGCCGGCGTGGATGCCCTGGTCGGCGCAGGTGAAGAGCCCGCTCTGCGGGTTCGACGCGCCCATGCCCATGTACCGCCCGCTGTCGAGGAGGCAGAACGACTGCTTGTGGCCGCGGCCCACGACGCCGCCGTCGGCGGGGCTCTCGAGGGTGTAGTCGGCGTAGCCGCGAAAGTGCCAGTGCATGTGGCACGTGCCGTACTCGAAGCGCCCGTCGGGGCGGTTGTCCGTGACGGGAGGACCCACGTAGAGGTCGCCGTCGCCGATGTTCGGCGTCACCAGGTCGAAGCGCAGCAGGCGGCGATGACCGGGCACGGTGCAGCCCTCCATCACCTCGCACGATCCGTCGGCGAAGGTGCGCGACTGGATCTGCACGCGCTCGATCACGGGCACCAGGTTCGGCAGCGGGCACCCCGGACGCACCGTGAACGCCGTGCCCCCGTCGGCCCTGCGCAGCCGCGGGTTGCACGGGTCGAGCACGTCGCCGGGCACGCTCGCGTCGAGGTCCACGGACGTCGCCACGTCGCGCGCGCCGAGGTCCATTGCCACATCGCCGCCGAGGTCCGTGCGCCCCGCGTCGGAACCCACGGGCACGTCGTCGCCGCACCCCGCGAGCGCCCCCGCGAGGGCGCCCCCAAAGACCATCCACCACCGCATGGACCGCACGTTGCCAGCACGGCGCGCGCTGTGGCAAGAGTCGTCACGCACTCGTCACGCCCCGCGAAAGGCCCGTCGATCATGAGGTACGCACCGCTCGTCGTCGCCGCTGCGCTGGTCTTCGGGTGCAGCGATGCGCCCCGCGCCTTCACGCCCGACGCGGCGACCCCCGTGCGCGACGCCGCCACGTCGGACCTCGGCCCCCGCGACGCCGCCGCCACCGACGTCCCCGCCGTGTACGACGCCGGCCCCGCGGTGGACCGCCCCGCGGTGCAGTCGACGCACGACTTCGTGCTCCCTGGCGCGCCCGACGACAGCCCGACGCGCTTCGCCGGCGCCGAGGACCCGTCCATGGCGCCGACCTTCGTCTACCCCGCCGATGGCACGTTCATCCCGCCGAACCTCCCGTCCTTCGAGGTGCATTTCCGCCCCGGCGCGGGGCAGGACCTGTTCCAGGTCGCGTTCATCGGGTCGGTCACCGTGGCGCGCTTCTACACTCGCTGCATGCCCGTGAACGGCGGCTGCGTGGTCTCCCTCGACACCGACGCCCTCGGCCACGTCGCCGAGGCCGCCCTCGGACGCGGCACCGTCAGCGTGCAGATCACCGGCACGCGCTCGCCCGAGGGCGCGGCCATGGGCGGCGCGGTGGGGCGCTCGGCGACGATCACCCTCGGCGTCACGCGCAACCCGCTGCGCGGCGCGGTGTACTGGTGGGCGTCGTCGGGGTCCATCGTGCGCTACGACATGGGCACGCCGGGCGCGCACGCCGAGCGGTACCTCCAGGGCGATCCCATCAACTGCGTCGGCTGCCACGTGCTGTCGCGCGACGGCTCGCGCATCTGGGCCGGGCGCTTCATCCCGGGCATCCTCCCGACGCCGATCCTCGACGTGCCGACGCGCAACGCCGTGGGCGCCTCCTTCGCCGCGAGCTTCGGAACGTTCTCCCCCGACGACACGCGCTTCCTCGCGTCGAACGGCTCGACGCTCTACCTCATGGACGGCGCCACCGGCGCGGCGGCGACGGGGCTCGCGCCGAACTTCCCAGGCTCCATGCCCGACTGGTCGCCGAGCGGCGCGCAGGTGGTGTTCGCGCGCCCCCACGGCTTCGGCGGACCGACGGGGCACTCGGGCGCCGCGGACCTCATGCTCATGCCGTGGACGGGCTCGGCCTTCGGCGCGGCGACGACGCTGCTCGCGAGCAGCGACGTGAACAACTACTACCCGGCGTTCTCGCCGGACAACCTCTGGGTGCTCTTCAACCGCTCGCCGGACAGCTCGTACAACAACCTCGCGGCGCAGCTCTGGGTGACCCGCGCCGACGGCGGAGCGCCCACGCGCCTCGCGCACGCCGACGACGGCGACGGCAACGGCGACTCGTGGCCCAAGTGGACGCCCTTCGTCGAGAGCACCGGCGGCGAGGTCGACGAGCCCCTGCTGTGGTTCACCTTCTCGAGCCGCCGCGACTACGGCCTGCGCCTCCAGCAGCAGGGCACCGCCGCGGACATGCGCGTGACGCAGCTCTGGATGGCGTCGTTCCGCCCCAACACCCGCAATACGGACCCGAGTACTCCGGCGTTCTGGCTGCCGTTCCAGAACCTCGACCAGGGCAACCACATCGCGCAGTGGGTTCCGTCGCTGCAGCGGCAGATGTGCGGCGACGGCGGGGCCTGCGCGGCGGGCGAGACGTGCATCGGCGGGCGGTGCATCGGCGCGCCGCCGTGACGCTCCCTGCCGTGACGCTCCACGCGTGGGCGCGGGCGTACCTGCTCTCCGCGGACCTCGCGACGAAGTTCGATCCACCGCCACCGCCAGAGCCTTCGGACGACGACCCGGTGCCCGCATCGGAGCGCGACCTGCGCCCGGGCCGTCCGCCGGAGCTTCAGCGCATCGAGCGGGCGGGCAAGAGCCCCGGGCGCGGCGCCCTGGCGGACCCGAAGCGCCGGGCGTGGCTGTGGCACACGTTCCTGCATCACGAGCTGCAGGCCGCGGAGCTCATGGCGTGGGCCATCGTGGCGTTCCCGGAGACGCCGGCGGCGTTTCGTCGCGGGGTGGCGGCGATCCTGCTCGACGAGGTGCGGCACATGGCGATGTACCGCACGGCGCTCGCCGACGACGGCGCGCGGGTGGGCGACTTCGGCGTGCGCGACTGGTTCTGGCAGCGCGTTCCCGCGGTGCGCGATGCGGCGGGGTTCTGCGCGGTGATGGGCATGGGCCTCGAGGCCGCGAACCTCGACCACGGCATGCGCTACGCGTCATGGCTGCGCGAGGCGGGCTGCCCCTCCGGCGCGGCGATCCAGGACACCATCGCCGACGAGGAGCTTCCGCACGTGCGCTTCGGGCTGCACTGGTTCAAGCGCTTCACCGGCGCGGCGGACTTCGACACCTGGCGCGCGCACCTGCCGCCGCCGCTGACCCCGGCGCTGCTGCGGGGCAACGCCATGAACCGCGCGGCACGCACGCGGGCGGGCATGGAGCGGGCGTTCCTCGACGCGCTCGAGGCGTCGCGCTTCGACCCGGCGGGCGCTCGCGCGTGAGCGGCGGGGACACAGTTAACTTGTTGCATTCGCACCCAGCGCCGGCCGGGAATGCAACAACGTAACTGTGTCCCCATGCGTCGAGCCGGGAATGCAACAACGTAACTGTGTCCCCATGGGCCGCGCGTGGGTGTTCAACTTCGACGCCGAGGAGGAGCTCGCGCGCCCCGGCCGGCTCACCCCGTCGCCGTCGTTGCGCGACCGCTTCGCGCAGCTCGCCGAGGCCACCGGGCTGCTCCGCGAGGGCGACCTGCGCGTCGACGAATTCAACCTGGAATCAGGGTGTTTTCGCGGGATGCGCGGGGCCGCGTGGTGCCCGACGCCGCGGGCGCTCCGGGCGCTGCGCAGGGCCGGCGCGGTGGTCGACGAGGCGCCGTCGCCGGCGGTGCTTCGCGCGGCGAACCATCGCGCGCTCGTCGAGGGACGCGTGCCCGACCTCCCCGGCGGACGCTGGGTGCGCAGCGAGGACGACGTGCGCGCGGCGCTCGCGGAAGGGTCGTGCAGCGGGCGGTGGCTGCTCAAGCGCGCGTGGGCCTACAACGGCCGCGGGAGGCTGCGCGCCCGGGACGGCGACCTCGACGCGCACACGGCGCAGTGGGTGCGGGCGTCGCTGGCTTCGGCCGACGGGCTGCGCATGGAGCCCGAGGTCGAGCGCTCCCTCGACGTGGCCGTGCACGGCGAGATCGCGCGCGACGGAGCGGTGGTGTGTGGATCGCTCACGGTGCAGCGCTGCGACGCCTTCGGGGCTTGGCAGGGCACCGAGATCGCGTCGCCCGAGGTGCTCGACGCGGGCGAGCGCGAGGCGCTGCGTGGGGTGCTGCGCGAGGTCGTCGCGGCGCTGCGCGGCGTCGGGTACTGGGGTCCCTTCGGCGTCGACGGGTTTCGCTGGAGCGGCGGCTTCGTGCCGTGCTGCGACGTGAACGCGCGCTACACGATGGGGTGGTCCGTGGGCATGGCGAAGAGCGCCGAGGCGTTCGCGGTGGTGAGCGCGGCGAGCTGATCGGGCGTCGTCTCGCGCAGCGCGGCGAGGGCGTCGACGACGCGCGCGAGGTCCGCGGGCTCGCAGCGGCGCGAGGGGCGGTCGACGCCGTGCGGAAGCTGATCGGGCGCGTCGGTCTCGACGAGCAGGCGGTGCGCGGGGGTCGCGCGGGCGCTCTCCGCAGGGCGCTTCGCGACGGGGCGCGTGACGCTGCCGCCGAAGGAGAGGTGGAAGCCGAGGTCCGTCCAGGCGCGCACGCGGGAGGCGCCGCCGGAGTAGGCGTGCACGAGGCCCGGACGCGACGGCAGCGGCACCGAAGACAGCAGCGCGAGGGCCTCGGGGTGCGCGCCGACGACGTGCAGCACCAACGGTAGGTCCAGCGCGCGCGCGACGGCGGCGTGGGCGGCGAGCGCCGAGAGCTGCTGGTCCATGGGCACGGCGGTGGTGACGTCGAGGCCGCATTCGCCGATGGCGACGACGCGATCGCGGTGGGCCGTGACGGTGCCGGCGAGGCGCGCGAGGGCGTCGTCGAGGGCGTCGCGGGAGAGCGACGGCAGCGCGTGCGGATGAACGCCGAGGGCCACGCCGCGCGCTCCTGCGAGGGCGGCGGCGAGGGTGTGCTCCCAGCGCTGAGGGTGCACCGCCGGGACCACCGCGAAGCGCACGCCGGCGTCGACGGCGCGCTGCCAGACGGCGTCGCGGTCGGCGTCGAAGGCAGGGAGGTCGAGGTGGCAATGCGCGTCGAAGAGCGCGGCGGTCACGGGGCGGGGGTGCCCTGGTCGGGGGCGCCCGCGGCGACGGCCTTGGCGAAGGCCTCGCGCACGGCGACGGTGGCGCTCACGAGCTTGCCGCGCACGATGAACGCGTCGCCGTCCTTGCGGGAGCCGGCGACCTTGAGGGTGAAGGCGTGGGCGCCCGCGAGCGTTCCCTTGGCCGGCGCGCCCGGCGGAAACGGACGCGTGGACCGCACGGTGACGTGCAGCGCGTCGGCGGCGGAGACGGTGCCGGAGCCGTCGGGCTCCCAGAGGATCGCGTCGTTCATCATCGTTGCGAGTGCCGCTTGATGGCGGCGCGGGCCTCGCGGTCGCCCTCGCGGCGCTTGATCTCCTCGCGGCGGTCGGCGTTGTCCTTGTGCTTGGCGAGGCCGAGCTCGAGCTTCACGCGGGCGCCGCGAAAGTAGGCCTTGAGGGCGATGAGGGTGTAGCCGCGCTGCGAGATCTTGCCGTCGATGCGGTCGATCTCGGCGCGGTGCGCAAGCAGCTTGCGCGGGCGCTTCTCGTCGTGGCGGCCGACGGTCGCGAAGGCATACGGGGGGATGTATGCGTTCATGAGCACGAGCTGGCCCTCGCGTACGGTGCCGTAGGCGTCGCCGAGCTCCATGCGCCCCCCGCGGAGGCTCTTCACCTCGGAGCCCTGGAGCACGATGCCCACCTCGATCACCTCGTCGACGGTGTACCGCATCGACGCGCGGCGGTTCTCGGCGATGGGCCGGATCTCCTGGGCTGCAGCGGCGGCGTGCTTGCTCACGGCGGGGCGCCGGGGTGTAGCACAGCCCCGGGGACCCCATCGGGTTCTTGCGGCCGCTGCGTCGGCGCCGACGGTGGATGCAACAACGTAACTGTGTCCCCGACGCCGTCGGCGCCGACGGCGGATGCAACAACGTAACTGTGTCCCCGATGCTGCGGCTACTTCGGGTTCGCGCGCAGCACCGCGTCGAGGGCGAAGACGATCTCGCGCACGCCCTCGCCGGTCACCGCGCTCACGCCCCGGAGCTCGATGCCCCGCTCGGCGAACTGCGGCTTGTACAGCTCCCACGCGGCCCGCGCGTCGGGAAGGTCGATCTGGCTCACCGCCACGATCTGCGCGCGCTCGGCCATCGCCGGGTCGAAGAGGCGGACCTCGTTCATGAGCGCGTCCCAGCGGGCGAGGATGTCGATGTCGTCGTCCTGCACGGTGATCAGGTGCAGCAGCACCCGCGTGCGCTCGACGTGCTTCAGGAACCGCACGCCAAGCCCCGCGCCGCTCGCCGCCCCGGGGATCAACCCCGGGATGTCCGCCATCAGGAAGCTCCGGTCGTCGTCGACGCGCACCACGCCCAGGTTCGGAACGAGCGTCGTGAAGGGGTAGTCGGCGATCTTCGGCTTCGCCCGCGACACCGCCGCGATGAACGTGCTCTTGCCCGCGTTCGGGAACCCCAGGATCCCCACGTCGGCCAGCAGCTTCAGCTCCAGCCGCAGCGAGCGCTTCTCGCCCTTCTCCCCGGGCTGCGCCTTGCGCGGGGCCTGGTCCCAGGGCGTGGCGAAGTTCATGTTGCCGAGGCCCCCGCGGCCGCCCTTGGCGATGACCACGGTCTGGCCGTCGTCGCTCAGGTCGGCCAGCACGCCGCCGGTCTCGGCGTCGAAGACCACGGTGCCCACGGGGACCTTCACGTCGAGGGCCTCGCCGCCCTTGCCGTTGCAGTCGGTGCGGCCGCCGGGCTCGCCGCGCGGGGCGTTCCAGCGCGGGCGAAAGCGGAACTCCAGGAGCGTTCCCACCTGCGCGTCGGCCCGCAGCACCACGTCGCCGCCGCGACCCCCGTCGCCCCCGTCGGGACCCCCGAACGGCACGTGCGCCTCGCGGCGGAACGACACCTTGCCTTCGCCGCCGTCGCCCGCCGCCACCTCGATCTCTGCCTCGTCGATGAACTTCACGGCCGAGCCCCTTACCACACGCCTTGTAAGAACTTGGCTCCGCGCGCACCGTTCGGCTAAGTGCTGGACCCGAGCGCCCCCGTGCAGCCCCCCGACGAAGATCCCCGCAGCGCGTTCGTCCGGCACCTGCCGCGCAAGATCGTCGAGATCAAGGCCACCCTCGGCGCCGTGCTCGCGGACCCGTCGCAGCTCCGCATGCGCGACGAGCTGCGCCGCCGCGCCCAGGCGGTGCTCGTGCTCGCCCGCACGCACCAGCTCCCCACCCTCGGCGACGGGCTCCAGGCCCTCATCGACGCCCTCGACGAGCACCGCGGCGACGCCACCCTCGGCCGCCCGCAGCTCGACCGCGTCACCGCCCTGGCCGCCTCGCTGGCCTCCCGCGCCGCGCTCGACACCCGCGACGCCCACGCCTCGACGGCCCCGTCCATGGCGGCCCCGACGCTCACGCGCAGCGAGGTGCCCATGACCCGCACGCTGGTGCCGGGCATCCCGCTGGCCCGCGGCGAGCACGCGCCCCCCGTCGGAGCGATGGTCCGCGCGCTCAGCCACCGCAGCCCCGCCTACGGCCCCGCGCGGCTCACCGCGCCGCCCGCCGACGGCGCCAGCCGCACGCCCCTCGCGCACGCCACGCAGGTGCTCTTCGCGGGCTCCGCGGTGCGCGCGCAGACCCTCCTCGCCGCCCTCGGCCACGACGCCGACGTCACCCTCGCGCACTCCTCCGACGAGGCCCTCGCCCGCGCCCGCGACGCCGCCCCCGACGTCGTCGTCGCCGAGGACGCCCCCCCCTGGGACGGCGCCCGCCTCGCCGCGCGCATGGCCGCCGACGCCCTCGTGCGGTTCATCCCGGTGATCGTCGTGGCCGCCGTCGGCGAGGCCGCCAACGCCCTGCGCGCGCGGTGCTCCGAGGCCTTCGACGTGGTCGAGGCCGACGTCGACGGCGAGCGCCTGCACGTCCGCGTGCAGCGGGCCCTGCGCGGGTCGCCGTCGATGCCGCCGCCGACCTCGCACGAGCTGGGCGAGCTCACCCTCGACGAGCTCGTGCGCGCCCTCCAGGACGAGCTCCGCCGCGGCCTCGCCGGGGCCACGCTGCCGTCGCACCGCAGCGCGCACATTCCCCTCGGGGCCGGCGACGAGGTGCTCGCCGCCACCTGGGAGGCCATCGCGCGCATCCGCACCGTCGTCGAGGAGCGGTCCAACGGCGCGGTGCGCTTCGACCTCCCGATCACGCCGCGGGGGCTCGTGGGCGCCGAGGTGTTCTCGCCCGGCGCGGTGTCCGACCCCGCTCTTCAGGACGAGCCCGCCGACGATCCGCTCACCGGCCGGCGCGCGCTCATCGTCGACGACGACCCGGCGGTGCTCGCGCAATTCGGCGACCTGCTGCGCGGCGCGGGCATGACCGTGACGCTGCACAACGACGGCGCCGAGGCCCTCGAGGGCGCGCGCCGGGACCTGCCCGACGTCATCCTCGCGGACATCCTCATGCCGGGCGTCGACGGCTTCGCGTTCTGCCGCGCGATCCGCCGCGACGTCGCGCTGCGCCACACCCCGGTGATCCTCCTCTCGTGGCGCGAGGACCTGCTCTTCCGCATGCGCGAGCTCGGCGCCCGGGCGTCGGGGTACCTCCGCAAGGAGAGCGACGGGTCCGCGATCCTCGCGCGGGTGCGGGCGACGCTGCGGTCCCGGGCGCGCACGCTGCGCCGCATCGCCGACCTCGTGCCCGGCGCCGAGGTGCGCGGGCGCCTCGAGCGCGTGGGATCGTTCGCGCTCCTCGAGGGCACGGCGCGGTCGCTGGGCGACGCGTCGGTGACCCTCGCCGACGCCGGGAGCGTGACGGAGCTGGAGCTGCGCCAGGGGAGCCTCGTGGCCGCCACGCGCACCTCGCAGGACGGCGCGCTGGCCCGCGGCGAGGTGGCGCTGGCGCGGGCCCTCGGCCTCAACGCGGCGCGCTTCGCCGTGCGCCGGGCGTCGCACCCGGTGCGCGAGAACATCCACGGACGCCTCGCCGAGGTGCTGGCCCGCTGCGCGCGGCAGGTGACGGCGCTCGAGGAGGCGGTGTCCGGCGCGTCGCTGCTCGAGGTGCTGCGCGTGGACTTCGACGCCGACAGCGCCCTCGAGTACGCGAGCTCGCTGCCGGCGCCGATGCGGGTGGCCGTGGAGCGCATGGTGCAGGGCGACTCGCCGCGCGACATGGTGCTGCGCGACGGCGTGGCGCCGCAGGAGCTCGAGCCGCTGCTCATCGAGCTGGCCCGCCGCGGGGCCGTGCAGCGCGTCGTGGGACGCAACCGCGAGGACCTCGCCGAGGCCCTGCGCGAGCGCGCCGTGGCGCAGGAGTCGAACGGCGAAGGCGCGAGCTGGGAGACCTTCGACGCGTCGTCGCCGCGCCCGGCGCCGTCGGTGCGCGGGGCGGTGTCCGACGTGCTCGCGAAGATCACGCGGCCGCTGTCGCGCATGACCCCGGTGGACAGCCTCGCCGACGCCGTCTGGCGGGAGCTCCGGGACTCCGTCGACGACCCCGGCGCCCCCGCGGAGCCGCCCCCGAAGGCGCTGCGCCCGACGTCGCCCGCGTCGCCGCGCCCGGCCGACGCCCCGGTGCCCATCCCCGCGCCGGTGAGCGCCGAGGAGCAGTGGAACCTCCCGAGCGACCGTCCGCGCGCCGCGCCCGCCACCGAGGCGCCGCCGGCACCGCCGCCCGAGGCACCCGCCGAGGGTTCCGCGCCTGGAATCCCGACGGTGCAGCCCGGCGTTGCGTCGGAGCCGCCGCCGTCGGTGCGCGCACCTGCCCCCGCGGCCCGGCGTTCGCCGCTGTCGGAGATCCCCGAGGCGTCGGAGATGCCGACGGAGGAGCACCCCATCGACGAGGCCCTGCTGCGCGCCTCGCGACGCCCGGCGCCGCTGTCGGTGCCTTCGCCGGCGCCGTCCTTCGTGCCCGGCCCGCCGGTGGCCAAGCGGGACCTCGACCCGCTGTCGCACGTGCCCGACTACGACCCGCTGTCGCACGTCCCGGACTTCATTCCCCAGCCGTCGGCGCCCGAGGTCGAGGAGCTGTCGTCGTCGTCGCTCATGGAGGTGTTCCCCGGCGGCGCGATGCGCTTCATCGTCGGCGACGCCACCCTCGACGACGAGACGCACGCCCGCATGACGCTGCAGCCCGTGGCCCCGGAGGTCGAGATGCTCGCGCTCCGCGGCGGCACGCTCCCGGCCCTCGGCGCGGTGCCCGGTCCCGACGACATCGCCTCGACGCGCCCCATCGAGCTCGTGGTGCGGCGCCCGGCCACGCAGCCCCCGGTGCGCGCGGCGCGGCGTTCGTCCGACGACGAGATGCACCCGCTGCTCGCGGGGAGCGTCGCCGAGGAGTCGAAGGAGATCACCCTCGGCCAGGCCGAAGAGCTGTCGCTTTCGCGCGCGGACCTCGACGCCCTCGACGCGTACACCCTCGGTCCGGTGCCCGCGGCCTTCGAGCCCGTCGCGCCGAAGGCCCTCGGTCCGTCGACCGCCGACGAGGGTCCGTCGCTCGACGACCTCGCGGCGCTGGTGCGCGTTCCGACGGCAGAGCTTGGACGCTCGGCCCCGCCGCCGCCGCTGGCCGATGCGCCCGTCGACGTCATCGCCGAGGCGCTCGCCGTCCCCGCGGAGGCTCCTGCGAGCGTGTCCGGCGATGGCAGCGTGAAGGTCTCCGACGACGGCACGGTGAGCGTCTCCGTGGCGCCTGCGGCGTTGTCCGTGGCGCCCGCGGCGCTGCCCGAAGCGCCGGCCGCCGTGGTGACCCCGCCGAAGCCCGCGGCGCTCCCGGAGCTTCCGCCGGAGCCCGTGCGCGAGGTGCTCTCCATGCCCGCGCTGCCGCCGATGCGCGACGAGGGCGCCGCGCCAGGCTCGTGGCGGCGCACGCTCGGTCTCATGGCCGGCGTGGTCGTCGCGCTGGGTCTCAGCTACGCGGCGATGCGGTGGTTCCTCGACGGCCAGGTGGCGCTCGAGCCCGAGCCCACGACGCCGACGACGCCCATGGCGCCGGCGGTCCGCGACGCGGGTCCCGCGGCGGCAACGGTCGACGCGGCGGTGCGCGCGACGCCGCGGACGGTGACCACCGGGAGCGAGATCATCCCGTCCGGTCCGGTGCCCGATGGACCCGCGCCGGCGCTGACGGCCAACGGCCTCTACCGCGACGCGGCGCCCTACCTCGACGGCGGCGCATTGCCCGAGGGCCGCGGCGTGCTGGTGATCCCGCTGCCGCGCCGCCCGGCGGGCCCCGTGGAGGTGTCCATCTCGCGGCGTCCCGTGGGGGCCGCGCCGCTGCAGCGCGTGCTGCGCGAGGGCTTCTACTCGGTGCAGTTCCGCTCGGCGATGCTGACGAGCAACCAGTTCGTGGTGGTGCGCCGGGGCGTGGCCTCGGTGCTCGAGCCGCCCAACGAGCACTGACGTGCGCCCCGTGCGTCGCGCGCTGCGAGGGCTCCTGGCGCTCGCCGCGATGGGGTGCCGCCCCGACGAGCGCACGGCGGTGCCCCCGGGCTCCCGCGGCGCGCCCTTGCCTCCCGCCGCCGTCGCCGCGAGCGAGCAGGGACCGCTCGTCACGGACCTCCTCGACGCCTTCGCCCGCGGCAGCATCGACACCGACGGTCCCGTCGTCGACCTCGGCGAGGCGCAGTCGGCGAACTACGTCTACGGCGCCGCGCCGCTGCGCACCGAGACGCTCCAAGGCGACTCCTGGGCGGGCGTGGGATCGCGGCTGTCGCTTCGCGTTCCCATCGACCACGGCGGCGGCGACGACGACGCCCTGGACCGCCCGGCGTCGGTGCGCGTGCGCGTGCGTCGTGCGACGGGGCGCAGCGTGGCGCTGGTCGTCGACGGGCTGCTCACCCGGGCCGCGCGGCTGCCCCCCGACGGCGCCGCGGGCGTGCTCGACCTCCCGGTGCCCGCGGACCGCTTCACGCGCTCGCCGGTGGAGATCGAGCTGCGCTTCACGGGTCCGCGGCCCGCGCCGGGGGCGCCGCCGCATGCGGTGGTCGAGGTCGACTGGGTGCACCTCGCGCGCAGCGATGCCACGCCGACGGTGGTGGCCTCGCTCTTCAACGACGTGACCCTCGGCGGACCTCCGCGCCGCGCCCTCGCGTTCCACCCGCCGACGGTGCTGGGCGTCACCCGGGTGCTGCCGCCGCGCGCGGTGTTCCGGGCGTCGCTGGGGGCCGAGGCGCCGCATGGAGCGAGCCGCGCTCCGCAGCCGTTGCCCGTGCGGGTGCGCGTCGAGCTCGACGGCGAGGGCGCCCTCGAGCAGCGCGTCGACGTGGTCCCCAACGCCCCGTGGACCGACGTGTCGCTGGACCTCTCGCGCTGGGCGGGCCGCGCCGCGCGCATCACCGTGGGGGCGCCGGGCGTGGCCGGGGTGCGTCTGGCCCTGGCGTCGCCGCGCTTCGAGGCGCCGCGAACCGAGGCTGCCCACGCGCCGCCGCCGGTGCAGGTGGTGCTCGTGGTGCTGCGCGGGCTGCGTCCCGACCGGCTGTGGCCCGAGCTGTCGGCGCACCTCTCCGCCGGGGGCTTCGCGCGGCTGCTGCGCGAGGGGCTCTGGGCCGAGGCGACGGCGCCGACGATGCGCCCGTGGGCCGCGCTGACGAGCGCCACGACGGGCCTCCCTGCCGACGTGCACCGCGTCGTCGAGACCACCGACCTGCTCTCCGAGGACGCCCCCACCCTCGCCACGGACCTCGTCGCCCACGGCGTGCGCGTCGACTGCTTCAGCGACGAGCCCCTATGGTTCGGCAGCGGCGCCGACCGGGGCTGCGCGACGCGCTGGAGCTGCGGCGATCACCCGGGATGCCGCACCGACGCGACGCTCGCGGCGGGGGCCGACGCCGTGGCCCACGAGCGCTCGGGGCCGCGCCTCGCGCTGGTCGTGAGCCGCATGGGGTCGTTCCCGTTGGACCCGGCGCCCGAGCAGGTCACGGCCCCTCGACGCCACGCCCTACGAGGGCACGCTGACGCCGGCGCAGACGCGGGTGCTGGCCGACCGCGCGCACCACGGCGAGGTGCGCCTCGAAGCCCGCGACCAGGACCGGCTGAACCTCCTCTACGACGCCACGCTGCGCGCCGCCGACGCGGGGCTCGCGCACCTGCTGCAGCGCATCTCCGACGTGCACGGCGAGGGGCGCACGCTGGTGGTGGTGGTCGGCGACCGGGGCGTTCCGCTGGGCGAGCGGCACGCCGTGTGGGAGGGCACCATGGCGCAGCGCGAGGCCCGCACGACGGCGTTGCTGGTGTGGGGCGCGGCGACGGTGCCGGGGCGCGTGGTGGCGCCGCTGGGCGTCGTCGATGGCGCGGCGACGGTGCTCGAGGCCTTGGGGCTCGAGGTCCCCGCGGAGTTCGAGGGGCGCTCGGCGCGCGTGCCCGCGGCCTTCCACGACCGGGCGTTCACCGTCGAGGGCGACCTGCGCGGCGCGCTCGGCGTGCGCTTCGACGGGCTGCTGGCGCTGCCGCGTCCCATGGCGCTGGGCGGCGGCCTCTCGCTCCTGGCCGTCGACGACCCCGACGGCGAGGACGCCGGGGCGCTGCGTCCCGTGGCGCGGGCGCTGGCGTGGCAGTCCCTCGCGCAGGCCTCGACGGCGGCGGGGCGGCGCGTGTTCCGCCCGTCGACGCGGGTCATCGCGCCCTGACGGGAGGTTTGCGCGGGGGCGCGTTCGTGGGATCGTCCGGGGCGTGCCTGCCGCGCCGCCTTCGCCGACGTTGATCGACCGCCTGCTCGCCGAGAAGGTGCTCTTCCCGCTGCTGGGCATCGCGCTGCTCGGGTCGCTGATGTTCATGGGGCTGCGGCCGAAGCACTACGGTCCCGCGCCCGATTTCGAGCTTCCGAGCGTGAGCGCCGAGGGCGCCGTGGCCGAGCCGCAGGTGCGTCTGCAGTCGCTGCGGGGCTCCGTGGTGCTCCTGGATTTCTGGGCAACCTGGTGCGGACCGTGCCGCGCCGAGCTCCCCATCCTCGCGTCGCTGCATCGTCGCTACGAGGCGCGGGGGCTGCGGGTGGTGGGGGTGAACGTCGACGAGGGCGGTCCGTCGCTGGTGCCGCAGTTCCAGCGGCATTTCGGCCTCGGGTACACGCTGGTCTACGACGACCGCGGCGAGGCCTCGCGGCTCTTCGGCGTGCAGGGGCTGCCCACGCTGGTGCTCATCGACCGCAGCGGCGAGGTGCGCCTGCGCCACGCCGGCGGCATCTCCGAGGACGACCTCGCGCACGCCATCGAGCAGGTGCTGTAGCGCTGCGGGGCTCGGTAGGGGGGGCGGGAACCCCCGCTTTTCGGTCAGGGCTCGGTGCGTCCGCGGAAGCCCCCACCCCCGGCCCCGCCCCCACACAGGTGGGGGCAGGGAGGCCGGAAGAATCATGGGGAACCGCAGTCGCCGTCGTGCGCCACCGCCGCAGGAGCCTGGCCGTCGGGCGCTCCAGGCCCCGCCGCACGATGCACCCCTCCGGACACCCTGCCCCCACTCGTGGGGGCGGGGCAGGGGGTGGGGGCTCGCGCTTTCACTGTGAATTTCAGCGTTCTGACGGCAACGCAGCGCTTCCTCGGATCCCCGCTCAGTAGATCCCCGGCACGATGCGCCAGCGCACCCGCGCGCAGTACCGCGCCCACAGCTCGCCGTACTTCTCCTGGCAGCGCCGGTCGTCGTCGATCTGCCGCGGCACCAGCAGCGCCACGTAATACAGCGGATACATCCACGGACCGACGGCCCCGGGCCACCCGAGCGCCAACGCCAGCCCCGACGCCATGAGCACCTCGCCCAGGTAGTTGATGTGCCGTGAGAGTCCCCAGAAGCCACTGCACAGAAGCGTGCGCGCGCCGTCGGTGACGGTGCCCGGGACGAGCACCCCGAAGGCGTGCTTCGACGGCTGCGTCTTGAACCAGAACTTCTGCAGGTTGGCGCCGCGGGAGAGCGCCCATCCGGTGAAGAACACCGCCGCCGCTGCGACCAGCGCCCACGCCGGCATCTGCGGATCAGGGCGCCCCGCCACGTTCCAGAGCCCGACGCCATAGAAGTACGGATAGAACACGATGCAGCCCCAGCCGAGCTTGAAGCCGACGCGCTCCGCGAAGAAGTCGTACGTGTAGAGGTGCACCTCTTCGAAGAAGAGGTATTCGCACACGAAGAACGAGAAGAGCGCCACGTGCAGCGCCACCGACGCCGGGAGGTGTCCGTTCACCGCCGCGGCGTGCGCCGCGAAGGAGAGCAGGTTCAGCTCCAGCAGCACCGCCCCGACGAGGTAGAGCACCATCTTGGCGTCGGCGCGTCCGCCCGGGGTCTGCGGGTTCTCGAGGCGGCCGAGGTAGAGGTCCGCGGCGAGGCCCTTGGACGTCGGCGGGGCGGGCAAGACCATCGCGAAGGTGAAGAGCAGCCCGAGCACGCAGGCCCCGCCGAGGCCCTCCCAGCGGTGCACCCACAGAAAGTCCGCGGGGACGACGCCCGCGCGCACCGCGGCGAAGGCGAGCGCGAGCACCACGCCGAGCACGAGCAGGCCGTTGAGCCGGTAGCGCAGGCGGTTGCCCGCGGCGTCGCGCACGTAGCCCTCGACGCCGCGCGCGGGCAGCACGAGGTGCAGCAGGAACACCAGCCCGTGCACGAGCCACGGTGCGAAGAAGCCCAGCGCGAGGGAGCGAGCATCGGCGGCGAACGAGGGCATCGGGCGTCGACGCTACACTGCGCCGTGCGTCCGGTCGCTCAGGACGCACGCAGCGTGAAGCGAAAGTCGCAGCGGGCCGCGCCCTCGGCCAGTGTTCCTGCGCGGTGCAGGGCGAGCGGGGATCCGTCGCGGTCGACGAAGGCGCGATCGACCTCGCAGAAGAGCGGGGCGAGGCGCGCGCGGTCGAGGGCGCCGAGGAGGTCCACGAAGCGGCACGCGGCGACGTCGAAGGCGAGGGCGTCGGGCAGCGCCTCGACGCGCGCCACGCGGGCGTTGAAGAGCCGTGAAACCAGGGCCTTCGCGAACCGCGCGCGCTCCGCCGGCGTCGCCGCGGCCCAGTCGTCGACCGCCAGCGCGGGCTGGAACTGCGCGAGAAAGCGCGCCCCCGACGTGCGCACCACGACGCCGAGGAGGGCGTGGGACCGATGCTCGTCGAGGCCCAGGTCGAGGCGCAGCACGTCGTCGAGGAGCAGCACCGGGCGAAGCTGCTGGCGGGTGAGGGCGTCGTCGCGGTCCCGCGGGCGGGCGAGGGCGCGCAGCGGGTCGGCGAGGACGGCGCGGCGGGCGAGGTGCAGCACGGCGCGCGCGACGCCCACGGTGCCGAGCTCGTGGCGCAGCACCGACAGCGCGAGGGGCGCGCTCTGCGTCGCGTCGAACGCCGCGAGGGCCGCCGGGGTGATGGGCGCGAGCACCGGGAGCGAGCGTCGCGGGGCGGTGCCCGGCGCGGTCATGGAAGCCTGCGCCAGAAGCGCGGGTACACCTCGGTGATGGCCAGGTAGACGCTGAGCCCGGCGATGGCGATCCACGCCTCGGACGCGTACATGCGGCGGATCATGAGCTGCTGCGGGTCCATGGTGAGCGCGCGCGCGCCGAGGGGCCCCCAGCCCGCGCCCGGCGGACGCAGCACCGAGAACACCATGTACTGCGCGTACAGGATCTCGACGGCGAAGTTCACGACGATGACGCCGTGCAGGATCCTCCACGCGAGCGGTCGCGGCGGCACCGGGAGAGCGTCCATGGGCGCGACGCTAGCACGGGCCCTTCGGCGCAACCCGGCAACGGCGTCTCCCATGAAGTCTCGACGCGCTGCAGATCACCGTGCCGGTGCAGGTGCGCTGAGCCGCGCGCGACACGTCACGGGATGGGGCAGCCCCGAAGCTGGCAGCGCCGCGGGTCGGCGTGGCAGGGATCACCCGGGTACACGCATGCGCGCGAACCCTGGCCGCAGGGATCGAGCTGCTTCTCGATGCAACGTCCTTCGGGTGCTTGGTTGCAGTGCGCGTCGACGAGGCACTCGTTGCAGACGCACGCCCATCGCGGCGGCTGCGGCGCACCGTAGGCCTGCATCGCATCGATGGACCAATGACAGCTCCGCCCGGCGTGGTCCGGGCACGCGTCGGAACACACTTGTTCGGCGGTGGCGAGCTGCGTGGGCTCCACGGTCGCGCAGGCGGCGCCACGGCGGGCGTCCGACGTCGCGCGGGGTCGTTCGTGCGCGGCGGTGTGCGCACAACGTCCCGACGCCAGCGCGACGGCGAGGAGCGCCACGTGGGGCGCGAGGTGCGTCGTTCGGGCCATGGCGGGGCGGAGCGTAGCGCGGCTCCGGAGGGGCCTGCGAGGTCACCGTTCCTCGGGTGGACGAAGGGGGGTAGGGTGACCTCATGAGCGCGGCCGAGAAGCCGGGCCTGACGTACGACGAGTACCTGGCCGTCGAGTCGGCGGCGGGTGTCCGCCACGAGTTCGTCGACGGCGCGGCGTACGCGATGTCCGGCGGAGAACCGGAGCACGCCCGGCTGAGCCTCGCCATCGGTGCCGAGCTGCGGCAATTGCTTCGCCGCGGGCCGTGCCAGGTGTTCTCGTCGGATCTGAAGGTCCGGGTGATCGCTTCGGGGAACGCATACTACCCGGATGCGACGGTGATCTGTGGTCCCATCGAGCGGCATCCGGGAGACGTCCTGGCCGTCGTGAACCCGACGATGCTCGTCGAGGTCTTGTCGCCGACGACGGAGCGCTTCGACCGCGGGGGGAGGGGACGGTTTCAACATTTCAACATTTCGGTCCCACCGGAATTTCAAAACGCCAAAATTCGAGAAATCAGCGATTTCACGCCGCGCGATTTCCGGTGGGACCGGAATGGCAACTTGTTGAAACCGTCCCCGGTGGGGCTGGGTGTACCGTCGCCCCATGGGTCGTCCAGGCATCGCGCGCGCCCTCGCGCTCGCCGCCGGCAGCGCCCACGCGCAGGTGCAGGTCACCAGCCCGCTGCCCGGCGTGCGCCTCGCCGTCGCCGTCAACAACGGCAACCCCAGCGCGCTCCTCGTCGTGGACCTCTGCGCCCCCGGCGTCACCGTGCGCACCACGCGCTACGACGAGCGCGGCGCCCTCGCCGCCGACTGGGCCGCGCGCACCGGCGTCGACCTCGCCGTCAACGGCGACCTCTTCGACTTCGGCGCGTACTCCGTCGCCCACTGGGCCCGCAGCGGCGGCGTCGACTGGCCCGCCGGAACGCACAACCAGGAACCCCATCCCAACATCGCCTTCGGTCCTGGATTGGCGATGCGCGGCGACGTACCGCCCCCGTCCGCGGCCAACGACGTGATCGGAGGCATTCCCGAGATCCTCATCGATGGAGCGCTGAACCCCTCGCTCGCGGACACCGACTTCATCAACGGTCCGCACCGCCGCACCGCCGTGGGCCTCAGCCAGGATCGCCGCACGCTGTTCATCTTCTCCACCGACGGCACCGCGTCGGTGCCCGGTGTCGCCTTTGGACTCGGCGTTCTTCGCGGTGCCGTGCCCGGCGCGCCGCCCGTGTGGTGGGCCCTCAACCTCGACGGCGGCGGCTCTTCGCAGATGTGGGTGCGCGGCCCCGGCACCGTCATCCCCTCGACGCGCCCCGTCGCCAACCACCTTGGAATCTTCGCGCGAGGGAGCGGTCCTGCGACGCATTGCCCGGTGCGGGATGCTCATTGTCCGATGACGGGCTCGGCGCAGGCGTGCCTCGACCGCACCCACATTGGTGACTGCCTCACCGGAACCCTCGTGGGCAACGCCGACTGCAGCATCTACGGCGCCGTCTGCGCCGCCGCCCGCCCCGCTGGACCAGGCTGCGTCATCGGCTTCTGCCTCCCGGATCCGTCGCGCGCTCCTTGGGAACACGACGCCTGCGGCTACGACGGACGGCTCACGCACTGCGCCGCCGACGGCTCCTTCGGCAACCCGCGAACGTGCCCCGCCGGAACCACCTGCCAGGCCGCCGCCGACGGCACCGCGACGTGCGCGATCCCAGGTACCACGACGCGCGACGCGGGTCTCGATGCGAGCTTCAACGATGTCGCTTCGACGCCGTCCGATGTCGTGACGGCCGATCGAGGCAACATCGAAGAGCCTTCGGCGGCCGGCGATGCGGGCCCTGCGAACGCCATGGACGGCAGCGTCGACCGCGGGCTCGTCACCGGCGCGTGCGGGTGCCGAACGACGTCCGGCCGGGGGGCAGGAGGATCGGTCGCCTCGATGATCCTGCTGGGCGTGGCGCAGCGTCGTCGTCGACGGCGGTCCATCGCATGACGTCTCGAGGGCCGTTCCCGCGCGCCCCCCTCGTCGCCGCGAACCTGCTGGCGCCGCTCCTGGCAGGGCTCTCCGTCATCGCGCTCGTCTCGCGCGGACCCACCGCGCCGAGCCTCGCCTTCGTCGCCCTCGCGGGCTTCTTCGTGGTCGGCGCCGCCATCGCGGCGGTGCATCGCCTTCGTCGTCGCGCGTGGTTCGTCGCGCTACCCATCCTCGCGCTCGCGGCGTTCCTCACCACCTACCGCGCCGCCCCGCTCCCGCGCCCCGCGCCCTTCGCAGGACCGCTCCCCCCGGCGCATCCGCCGCCCACCATGGCGGTGTACGCGTTGCCCACGGGCATCACGCACCGCACCGCGGCCTTCGCCGTACGCGGGGGCTCGCCCCTCGAAGCGCGCGATTTCGTGATGACCGCGGTGCTGGTCACGCACCCCCGCGGCGACGTGCTCGTCGACACGGGCCTCGGCCGCGACATCGCCACGCAGCTCGCGACGATGCCGCCGTGGTTCCGCGCGATGACGCGCTTCGAGCGCACGCGCTCGGCCGCCGAGCAGCTCGACGACGCGCACTACGACCGCCATCGCCTCGCCGCCGTCGTGCTCACGCACGCCCACTGGGACCACGCCAGCGGCCTTCCGGAGCTCGCTGGAACGCCCGTGTGGGTCCCTTCTGCGGAGCGACGGTTCATCGAAGAGGGCGGGGCCATCATGGGGCTCACGCGCAGCTTTCACGGCGTCGCGTATGTGTCCTACGACTTCGACGGCGGCCCGTACCTCGGCTTCGAGCGCTCGCACGACGTCTACGGAGACGGCTCCATCGTGCTGGTGCCGGCGCCGGGGCACACACCGGGGTCCGTGGTGGTGTTCCTCGCGCTGCCCGACGGACGGCGCTGGGCGCTCCTCGGCGACCTCGTGTGGCAGCTCGAGGGCGTCACCGAACGGGCGCCGCGGGCTTGGCTGAACAGCCTCCTCGGCGACGACGACCCGGCCGCCACACGAACGAGCCTCGCGCGCATCGCCGCGGTGGCCGAGGCCTTTCCCTCCATGGCGATGGTGCCCGCGCACGACCGCCGGGGCTTCAGCGGCATGGGGACGGTTTCAACAATTCAACATTCGCCAAGGCAACCGCCGCCATGACGTGATTTCTCGCACCGACGCGTACGAGCGTCGTCGCAACGGCAACTTGTTGAAACCGTCCCTCTGGGACGGCGCGTCAAGCCTGGTTGGCGAAGAGGCCGTCGAGGAAGCCCGGGCGCACACGCGCCGGCGCCGGCTTCGCCGCGGTCTCGAGGAGATCGAGGAGCTGACCGAGGCGGAACGGCTGCGCGAGGTGGTGCTTCACCCCGAGGGCGGCACAGTGCTGCGCGACGTTCGGCATCGACGAGATCGCCACCACCGGCACCGGTTGGCCGCGACGGCGCAGCGCCACCACGGCCTCGACGCCCTGCATCTGCATCGCCGCGAGGTCCGCCAGGAGCACCTTGCGCCCCGGGCGATCGAGCTCCGCCAGCGCGTCGGCCGCGCGCGTCACCACCACCACCGCGTGCCCCGCGGACTGCAACAGCTCGCCCAACGCGTAGGTGAACCGGTCGTCGTCGCCGAGGAGCACGACGCGGTACCGCTGTGCGAAGAGGTTCTTGCTGCGCTGCAGATCGATCACGGGACTTCTTCTCTCTCTTCGGCCGGTGGCTTCGGGGTGGCGGCCAACCGTCGGTTCGCCCTTCCACCCTCGTTCGACACCGGCCCACCCACACGGGCCTTCGGAACTGGAACGGTTTCTACGCCCCTCTTTCAAGATTGCAATACCCCGGTGACGAAATCGTGACGCGCCACGGCAAGGACACGCGGAATTCGCGGACGAAACGCACATGACGCAGCGCAGGGAGCCCTCGGAGCTCCCTTGCGCCGGGGTGCGTCAACCCTGCAGCACGCGGAACGCCATGCCCGCTCGCTGGAGCCGGTCGATGAGCGGTTCGCCGAGGCCCATGGCGGGCGTGACGACGCCGGTGTGCGGGGGCAGGCGGTCGCGGTTCAGCACGAGGCACTGCGCCGCCTCGGCGATCATCTTGGCCGTCTCGGTGTAGCCCGCGTCGCCGCCGCTCACGCGCGTCACGAAGCTGCGCCCCTCGCTCTTCACGCGGAACGTCACGGTGAACCAGCTCTTCGCGCGCTGCGCGGCGCTCGGTCCTTCGCCCGAGGCGAGGCGGCCGGCGAGCCACGCGCGGGTGGGGCCGAACTGCGCCAGCGCCACGATGCCCGTGATGCCCACGGCGGCCCCGGCGAGCGTCGCCGTGGAGTGCACCTCGGCGAAGTGGCCGTAGCGAAAGTCCGGCCCGTAGCGGTCGATGGCGCGGGCCGAGCGCAGCACCATCCACGGGTCGATGGTGGGCAGCGGACACAGCCACGCGCCCACGGAACCGTCGTAGCGCAGACGCTGCGGCAGCGCGCGCACGGTGCGTCCGCCGGGCAGCGCCTCGCGCGGGGGCTTCGCGGCGCCCACGGACTCGCGAAGGTTGCCGAAGGCGTTGACGGCGCTCTGCCACGTTCCGCCGGACATGCCGCCGTGGGCGCGCACGAGCCCCTCGATGCGCAGCGGCACGCCCTCGGGCGCGCGGAGCACGGTGTAGAGCACGCCGAGGTCGTGCGGGATGCTGTCGAAGCCGCAGCAGTTCACGATGCGCACGCCCTTGGCGCGGGCGGCCTCGTCGTAGCGGTCGATCATGGACTGCACGAACGCGGGCTCGCCGGTGATGTCGACGTAGTCGGTGCCGGCGTCGACGCAGGCCTGCACCACCGCCTCGCCGTACTTCGCGTAGGGGCCCACGGTGGTGGCGACGACCCGCGTCGACGCCGCGAGGCGCGCGAGGCTCGCGGGATCGCCCACGTCGGCCTCGATCACGCCCACGGCGGCGCAGGTCGGGTCGATGGCCACGAGGTCGCGCTTGAGCGCCTCGAGCTTGTCGCGGCTGCGCCCGGCGATGGCCCAGGCGAGGCCGGGTTCGCCCACGCGGGCGAGGTACTCCGCGGCGAGGCGTCCGGTGAAGCCCGTGGCTCCGAGCAGGGCGATGGCATAGGGGCGGGCGGCGGCGTCGGTCATCGTGCCGCGAACGCTACCACCACGCTTGACGCTCGTCGGACCGTGCACATGGTTCGAGAGCCGTGGCGGGCGGTCCCCGCCTCACCGGGAGCGAACCATGCGAATCGATCGTTGGACCACCAAGACGCGAGAGGCGCTGGCGCACGCGCAGTCCGAGGCGACCCGTCGGGGCAACCCCGAGCTGACGCCGGAGCACCTCATGCTGGCCCTGCTCGAGCAGGAGCAGGGGGTGATTCCCGCGCTGGTGCGCAAGGCCAACGCCGACCCCACCGCGCTCGCCGAGGACTTTCGGGCCGCGGTGGAGAAGTACCCGCGGGTGACCGGCGGCAGCGAGCCGGGGCTCTCGCGGCGGCTCTCGACGCTCATCCAGAAGGCCGAGGACGAGTCCAAGGCGCTCAAGGACGAGTACGTGTCCGTGGAGCACCTGTTCATCGCGGCGGTGAAGCACGACCGCGACGTGGCCGGCATGCTGCGGCGCCGGGGCATCGACGAGGACAAGGCCCTCGCGGCCCTCAAGGAGGTGCGCGGCAACCAGCGCGTCACGTCGGCGGACCCCGAGGGCACCTTCCAGGCCCTCGAGAAGTACTGCAAGGACCTCACGGCCCTCGCGCGCAACGGCAAGCTCGACCCGGTCATCGGCCGCGACGAGGAGATCCGGCGCGTGATCCAGGTGCTGTCGCGGCGCACGAAGAACAACCCCGTGCTCATCGGCGAGCCCGGCGTGGGCAAGACGGCCATCGTCGAGGGCATCGCGCAGCGCATCGTGCGCGGCGACGTCCCCGAGAGCCTCAAGGACCGGCGCATCATCTCCCTGGACCTCGCGTCGATGGTGGCCGGCGCGAAGTACCGCGGCGAGTTCGAGGAGCGCCTCAAGGCCGTGCTCAAGGAGGTCGAGCAGGCCACGAACATCGTGCTGTTCATCGACGAGCTGCACACGCTCGTGGGGGCCGGCGCGTCCGAGGGCAGCATGGACGCGAGCAACATGCTCAAGCCCGCCCTCGCGCGCGGCGAGCTTCACTGCATCGGCGCCACGACGCTCGACGAGTACCGCAAGCGCATCGAGAAGGACGCCGCCCTGGAGCGCCGCTTCCAGCAGGTCTACGTGGGCCAGCCGACGGTGGAGGACACCATCGCGATCCTGCGCGGGCTCAAGGAGCGCTACGAGGTGCACCACGGCATCCGCATCCGCGACGAGGCGCTGGTGAGCGCGGCGACGCTGTCGAACCGGTACATCACCGAGCGGTTCCTGCCCGACAAGGCCATCGACCTCGTCGACGAGGCGGCGTCGCGGCTGAAGATGGAGATCGGCTCCATGCCCTTCGAGATCGACCAGGCGCAGCGCAAGCTCACGCAGCTCGAGATCGAGAAGCAGGCGCTCGCGCGGGAGACCGACCGGGGCAGCATCACGCGCCTCGAGGAGGTGAAGCGGGAGCTCGACGAGCGCCGCGGAGCCGTCGAGACGATGAAGGCGCAGTGGCTCCGCGAGAAGGAGCTCATCAACGTCGTGCGCGCGGTGAAGCAGCGCATCGAGGTCGCCCGGGCGGAGCTCGAGCAGGCGACGCGCGCGGGGCGCTACGAGGCCGCGGGGCGCGTGCAGTACGAGACGCTTCCGAGGCTCGAGCGCGAGCTCGCGGCGGCGCAGGAGGAGATCACCAAGGCGCAGGCCGGCGGCCGCGCGTACCTGAAGGAGGAGGTCACCTCCGAGGACATCGCCGAGGTCGTCGCGAAGTGGACCGGCATCCCGCTGAACAAGATGCTCGAGAGCGAGCAGCAGCGGCTCTTGAAGCTCGAGGACGTGCTCGCCGAGCGCGTCGTCGGCCAGAAGGACGCCATCGTGGCCGTCGCCAACGCCGTGCGCCGCGCGCGGGCGGGCCTGGGCGACGAGCGCCGTCCCATCGGGAGCTTCCTGTTCCTGGGTCCCACGGGTGTGGGAAAGACGGAGCTCGCGAAGGCGCTGGCGACGTACCTCTTCGACGACGAGCGCGCGATGGTGCGCATCGACATGAGCGAGTACATGGAGAAGCACGCCGTCTCGCGGCTCATCGGCGCGCCGCCGGGGTACGTGGGCTACGACGAGGGCGGCCAGCTCACCGAGCCGGTGCGGCGCCGTCCGTACTCGGTGGTGCTCTTCGACGAGATCGAGAAGGCGCACCCCGACGTCTGGAACGTGCTGCTCCAGGTGCTCGACGACGGCCGCCTCACCGACGGCCAGGGGCGCACCGTGGACTTCCGCAACACGGTGCTCATCATGACCAGCAACGTCGGCAGCCAGCACCTGCTCGAGGAGGGCAACGAGGCGCAGGCCCGGCGCCTGGTGATGGAGGAGCTGCGCCGCAGCTTCCGCCCGGAGTTCCTGAACCGCCTCGACGAGACGGTGATGTTCCATCGCCTGGCGCGCGAGGACATCCGGCAGATCGTGGAGATCCAGCTCAAGAACTTCGAGCAGCGCCTCGCGCGCCGCGAGCTCAAGCTGACCGTCGACGACGCCTCGAAGGACTGGCTCGGCGAGATCGGCTGGGACCCGGTGTACGGCGCCCGTCCGCTGAAGCGCGCGATCCAGCAGCACGTCGAGAACCCGCTGGCGCAGAAGCTCCTGCGCGGCGACTTCGCCCCCGGCGAGACCGTGCGCGTGACGCGCCCCGGCGGCGTCGGCGAGCTCCACTTCGACCGCGAGCTCGCGAACTAGCACCGCGCAACGGGGACACAGTTAACTTGTTGCATTCCGGCGCCCGCCACGCCCCGCGAATGCAACAACGTAACTGTGTCCCCGCACCACGCGCTTGCACGGTGGCGCGCGAAGTGCACGATCCGCGGCCATGGCGCTCCCTCGCACCGCAGCGATGTTCGTGGCCGCGGCGGCGCTCCGCTGCTCCACGCCGTCGCCCGCGCCGGGGACCATGGACGCCGCCGTCGACGCGACGGTCGCCGAGGTGGCTCCGTTCTGCACGCCGGGCGCCGTGGAGTGCGGCGCCGACGGCCTCTCGCCGCGCACCTGCGACGCCCTCGGCTCTGCGTGGACCGAGGGCCGGAGGTGTGACGGTCCCGGCGGCGAGGTCTGCGACCGTGGAGCGTGCGTGCGGGCGTGCGAGGGCCTGGCGCGCGAGAGCCGCGGCTGCGAGTTCTGGCCCGTGCAGACGCTGCACCCCGAGCTCGGGCGCTTCGTCGACGGCGCGAACCGCGACGACTTTCCGTTCAGCGTGGTGGTGAGCAACCCGTGGCCCTCGGCGGTGCGCGTCACCCTCGAGGGCGGAGGCCTCGCCGCGCCCCTCGAGCGCACCGTCGGACCGAACACCTCGCTCGTGCTCGAGACCCCGTGGCAGCCCGCCCTCGTCGACGGCGTCGACCACCTGCACCGCCAGAGCGCGGTCTTCGCCCACGCGGCGCTGCACCTGCGCACCAGCGCCCCGGTGAGCGCGTACCAGTTCAACCCGTTGAAGACCATTCGCGAGCCCGAGTGCGACCTCGGCGACCGCTGCTACTCGTTCTCCAGCGACGCCTCGCTGCTGCTGCCCGCCACGGCGCTCGGCCGCGAGCACGTCGTCGCCGCCATGCCCACGCAGCGCGCCCTCGGTCCGGGCAGCACCGAGTGGAGCGTCGGCGCGGGGTTCATCGCCGTCGTGGGCACCGTCGCGGGCACGCAGGTCACCGTGCGCCTCGCCGGCGACGTGAGCGCGGGCGACGGCATCGCCGCCGGGGGCATGGGCACCGCGCGCACGTTCACCCTCGGCGCCGGCGACGTGCTGCAGCTCCTCTCGCCGACCTCCGGGGAGTGCCCCGCCGACGCCTACGACCGCATCACGCAGACGCGCTTCTGCCTCCCCATCGCCCGCGAGGACCTCACCGGCACCGTCGTCACCGCCACGCAGCCCGTGGCCGTGTTCTCGGGCCACGAGTGCGCCTTCGTCCCGTACGACCGCTACGCGTGCGACCACCTCGAGGAGCAGGTTCCGCCCGTCGACACCCTCGGCACGCGCTACGTCGTGTCGCGCGTCGCGCCGGTGCCCGAGGGGCTCCGCGACCACCCCGAGGGCGAGCCCACCGCGGCGACGGTCATCGCCGCCCACGACGGCACCGACGTGACCTTCGACCCGCCGTCGGTGCACGCCCCGGTGCGCCTCGACCGCGGGCAGTCGGTGCCCGTGCTGAGCGCCCTCGACTACCAGGTCACGGCGTCGCAGCCCGTGCTCGTCGCCGTCTTCGAGGTCGGCGGCGACTACTTCCGCCAGGAGGTCGCCGTCACCGCGAACTCCTACGGCGACCCTGAGCTCTCGTACGAGACCCCCGTCGATCAATACCGTGCCAGGTATGATTTCTACGTTCCGCCGGACTACGAGTCCTTCGTGAACGTGGTGATCGCGCGGGGCGAGACGCTGCGCCTCGACGACGCGCTCGTCACCGCCGCCCCCGCGGCCACCCTCGGCGCCCGGGACATCTACCGCCTGCCCATCCTCGCCGGCGCGCACCACGTCACCGGCACCAACCCCGGCAGCCGCTTCGGGCTCCGCGTCTACGGCTTCGCGCCGTACACCTCGTACATGTACCCGGGAGGCATGGACCTCGTGTCCATCGCGCCGCCGCTGTGAGGCGCCTCGCCGCCGCGCTGCTGCTCGTCTCCGCCTGCGACGACCCCGCGCGCACCCTCGTGCCGATGGACGCCGCGCCCCGCGACGCCTCCGACGCGAGCCTCGATGCCGCCGTCGATGCGGGTCCGTCGGGCGTGGGGCTGGGTTGCTCGGACGAGCGCGACCTCACCGAGGTGTCGCGGGGCTGCCGCGGGGGCCAGCTCTGCTTCACGTCGGCGCACGGTTACCCGGGCGGGTATTGCACCCAGGACTGCACCCGCACGCCGTGCCCCGGCGACGCGTTCTGCATCGACGACAACTCCGAGCACTACTGCCTGCAGCGCTGCACCGACGACGCGCAGTGCCGCACCGCCGAGGGCTACATCTGCGAGCACCCGGCGCCGCTGCTCCCGCGGGCGTGCATCCCCGACCCCGCGCCGCTCGGCACCGGACCGGGCGGACGCGCGTGCTTCGACCCCGCCGACGGCGGCGTGAGCGGGCTCCCGGCGCGCACCTTTCGCAGCGGCTTCGCGAGCGTCTCGCACGACCGCGCGGACAGCGACAGCGAGGCCCAGCCCTCCATCGCCGTGTCGCCGCGCACCGGGGCCGTCGTCGTCGCCTACGACGCCCGCACCGCGCGACAGGAGCTCTTCGTCGGCGTGAGCCGCGTCACGCCCCCGGGCGCGTGGTCCCGCGACGGCTCCATCATCGACCGCAACTACGTCGAGTCCAACGACCCACAGCTCGCGTACGCGCCCGACGGGACGCTCTTGGCCACGTACCTCGCCAGCACCCCCGAGCGCCCACAGCCGGCGATGCAGTTCCTCCGCAGCAACGACGACGGGGCGACGTGGAGCGCCCCCGTCGACATCGTGCCCGACGGCTACTGCGCCGGCGGCTGCGACCCGCCGTGGCTCGCGCTCGGACCGGCGCCCGCCGGGAGCTCCACGCCGCGCCTCCACGTCGCGTACATCACCCGCTCGACGCGCCGCGACGCGTGGGTGACGGTGCAGCGCTCCGACGACGGCGGCGCCACCTGGACGCCTCCGGTGCACCTCGCCGCGGTGCTCGCGCTCACGTCGCAGATCGCCCTCGAGCCCGCGTACCCCACCATCGCCGCCGCGCCCGACGGCAAGGTCTGGGTGGCCTGGGCGATGGTGAGCCGCGCCAACGCCAGGGCCGTCCTCGGCGACGTGCACAACCGCGTGCAGGTGGCCTTCTCGGGCGACGGCGGCGCGCACTTCGGCGACCCCGCGACGGTGTCTTCGAGCGACGTGGCCGTGGTGAGCCAGCCCCCGCAGCTCGCCGTGGCCCGCGGCGTCGCGCACGTCGTCTACGTCACCGGCGCCGCCGACGCGCGCTGGAACGTCGTGCTCGGCGCCGAGGTGCGCACCGCCACCGACGCGCGCTGGGTCTCGACGGTGGTCAACGACGATCCCGTCGCGTGCGCCACGCACGGCTACACCGCCGTCGCCGGCGACGACGCCCGCGGCCTCGTGCACGTGCTCTGGGAGGACGACCGCTTCGGCGGCGGCGAGGTGGCCTACACGGGCTGCGTCGCCGGATCCCCGCAGCGCTGCGCCCCCAACGAGGTGCTCAGCGACGCGCACTTCGACCTGTCGACCACCGCCGACGTCACGCGCTGGGCGGGCACGCACAACGCCCTCGCCGTCGGCCCCGACGGGGCGCTCTGGGCGGCGTGGAGCGACACGCGCACGGGCGGTCCCGCGGTCTACGTAGCGCGCGGAACACCCTGAGAACAGGGCGTTTCGCGAGGGTCAGTGCTGGAGGTTCTGCGCGCCGAGGACGTTCGGGCAGAGCTGGCCGGTGCGCGGGTTGAGCGCGCCGGGGTGCGTCTCGCAGTAGTCGCGGTGGTGGTGGTGCGCGCCCTCCTCGGCGGCGGCGTTGGCCACCGGCGCGGCAGGGGCAGCCACCGGCGGCGGGGGCGCGGCGACCACCGGGGGCGGCGCGGCCGGGGCGGGGACGGGAGCGGGGTCTGCAGGGACCGGCGCTGCGGCGACGCCGGGCGTCGGGGCCGGGGCCGCGGGGGCCGTCGGGGCCATGCCCGGGGCTGCGGCCGCGGCGGCGTCGGCGAGGGCGTTGTTCGCGGCGGCGACGGCCTGGTTGGCCTGCGCCGAGGCGTCGGCGGCGGCGGCCATGGCGTTGTTGGCCGCGGCGATGGCGGCGTTGGCGGCCGCGCCCGCGTCGGGCATCGCCATGCCGCCGTCGAGGGTGATCACCGTGGTGCCGGTGGTGACCGCGGCGGTGCCGGCGTCGTGGTGCCGGTCGGTGAACTTCTTGATGAGCTGACAGCCCAGGAAGTTGCTTGCCAGGACCAGCGCGACGAGGTGGCGGGTGGGAGCGTTCATCGGCGGCACGCTACCCCCGAGCCCGCGCGCCCGGCAAGACACCGGCGCGACGGACCCGAGGGCGCCGCCGTCAGCTGCAGACGTTGTTCACGCAGCTCGTTCCGGCGCAGCAGTCGTTGCCGTTGGTGCGGCAGTAGTTTCCGCGCGCCTGGCACTGGCAGGTGCCCATGCCCATGCTCGCGCCGCCGGGACGCATGCACTGCATCGCGCCGCAGCAGTCGGTGGCGTAGAAGCACGACTGGTTGGCGCGCTGGCACACGCACACGCCGCCCACGCACGGAACGCTCCCGCAGCACTCGGCGCCGCTCTGGCACGTCACCGGCGGCTCGTCCGTCGTCAGCGCCGGACCGCGGCAGCAGGTGTGCTGCCCGCTCGGCTGGATGTTGCACGAGTACCCGCCGCAGCAGGCCCCGGCGTCGCTCATGTCGCAGACCTCGCCGGGGGCGAAGCAGCCCGCGCGCAGGCAGCGTCCCATGTGGCAGGTGAGCCCCGAGCAGCAGCCCGAGTCGGCGGTGCAGTTGCCGAACTCCTGCACGCAGGCGCAGGTGCCCGTGGTGCCGCCGTCGCCGAGGTTGCAGTGCGCGCCGCCGCAGCAGTCGAGGTCGTTGGAGCACACCGCCTCGCGCGCCTGGCACTGGCACGTGCCCGTCGTCGCCCCCGACGCGATGTTGCAGAGCATGGACCCGCAGCACTGCCGCGAGTTCGTGCACTGCCCCATCTGCGGGCGGCAGCAGAACGACCCGCCCGGCTGCACGCCGCACGCGTAGTCGGCGCAGCACACCGACGAGCCCTGGGTGCACGCCGCGCCGCCGGCGATGCACATGCCGCCGTCGCCGCCGCTCGATCCTCCGTCACCGCCGGTGCTGCCGCCGTCACCGCCGCCGCCGCCGCCGTCGGTGCGCGGAACGTCGATGCGGGGCACGTCGAACCCGGTGCCGCCGCCGTCGCTGCCGGTGCCCGCGTCGCGCGGCGCGGGCTTGCACGCCCCGGACTGGCACGTGAGCCCCGAGCAGCACTCGTTCGACTCGCGGCACGAGTAGTTCTCGGCCTGGCACGCGCAGGTGCCCGAGCGGCACATCATGTAGCCGCAGCAGTCGATGTCGCGGGTGCATCCCTGGTTCTGCTGCACGCAGCAGAAGGTGCCGCTGATCTCGTTGCGGCACTGCGACGGCGAGCAGCACGGGGCGCCGCTTCCGGCGGTGCACGTCGAGCCCGAGCTCGCGCACATGGAGCACACGCCGCTGTTGCAGCTCAGCCCCGAGCAGCAGTCGCCGTCGGCGCTGCACGACTGGTTCATGGCGCGGCACGCGCACATGCCGCCGTTGCACACCATGCTGCCGCAGCAGTCGCTGCTGCCCGCGCAGTGCGCGCCGCCCGCGGCGCAGGCGCAGTGGCCGCCGGTGCACGCGAGGCCGTCGCAGCAGTCGGTGGCCGTGCTGCACGTGTCGCCCGCGGGGTTGCAGCAGCGGCCCGAGGTCCCGCCGCTGCCGGTGCACGCCACGGTGCCGCAGCAGCGCGCGCCGCCGGTCATGCAGGTGCCGCCGGAGGACACGCACGCCGTGCCCGCCATGGTGCACGCGCCGCTCTGGCAGGTGAGGCCTGACGTGCAGTCGGCGTCGGTGCTGCAGCCGCCGCCGGCGGCGTTGCGGGCGCAGTGTCCGCTGCGGCACGAGAGCGAGCTGCAGCAGTCGGTGTCGGCGGTGCACGCCCCGGCCTCGGCGCGGCAGCAGCGCGTGTCGCCGTGGTCGTCGGCGCAGGTGGTCCCGGTGGCGCAGCCCGGCGTGCTGCCGGTGGTGCACGGCGAGCCCGGCGGGAGCGGCGTGGTGCCCGAGGTGCACGTCGTGCCCGAGCACGTGAGGCCGTCGCAGCAGGGGTTCGACGCCGAGCACGCCGTGCCCGAGGCGCCGCAGCTGCGGCACGTTCCGCCCACGCACGAGAGCGCGGGGTTGGTGCACGCGCCGGTGCCCGTGGCGCTGCAGCAGGGCTGCCCCGAGCCGCCGCACACCGGCGTGCTGCTCGTGGCGCACTGGTGGTGCGAGTCGCACGCGAAGCCCGGATCGCACGCCGCGGTGCCGCAGCACGCCTGGCCCATGCCTCCGCAGGGCGTCGCCGAGCCGCAGCTCCCCGAGGTGCAGCTCAGCCCCGCGTTGCAGGCCGTGCCGCCGCAGCAGGGCTCCGCGTCGCCGCCGCACGCCCCGCCCGACGGACCGGCGTCGACGACGCTCGTTCCGCCGTCGCTGCCGGTGCCGCCGCCGCCGCTGGCCCGGCACGTTCCGCTGGTGCACGTGCCGCCGGCGTTGCACGCCGTGCTTCCGCAGCAGGGCTGGCCGATGGCGCCGCAGGAGCCGGGCGATCCGCCGCCGCCGGACATGCCGCCGCCGCCGCCGGGCATGGACATGGAGCAGGCGCCGCCGATGCACGAAAGCCCGGTGTTGCAGGCCGTGCCGCCGCAGCAGGTCTCGCCGCTGGCGCCGCAGTGCGTGCCGCTGCCGCCGCCGCCGCTCGGGGTGCTGCAGCTCCCGCTGGTGCACACGAGGCTGCCGTTGCACGCAGTGCCGCCGCAGCAGGGCTGTCCGCTGGCGCCGCACGCGGTGCCGCCGCCGCTGGAGGTCTGGCAGCTCCCGGCGTTGCAGCTCAGGCCCGGGTTGCAGGCCGTGCCGCAGCACATCTGGCCCATGGCGCCGCACGCCGCCATGGCGGGCGCGCAGGTGTTGGTGGCGTCGCAGCTCAGGCCGCCGTTGCAGGAGCTTCCGCTGCAGCAGGGCTGGAGCCGGTCGCCGCAGGGCGTCGGCGTGGTGCACGAGCCCGCGACGCACGAGAGCGAGCTGCCGGTGCACGTCGCGCCGGGGCAGCAGGGCTGGCTCGCGCCGCCGCAGGCCGCGCAGGTGCCGCCGCCGCACGCGAAGCCCGCGGAGCACACGTCGCCGGCGCAGCAGGGCTGGCCCGATCCGCCGCACGACCCGCCGGTCATGGTCACGCACACGCCGCCGGTGCAGGCCGTGCCGTCGCAGCAGTCGGCGCTGGTGTCGCAGCGGTCGTTGGGGCCGTGACAGCACCGTCCGCCGTTGCACGACATGCCGTCGCAGCACTCGCCGGCGGACGCGCACACGGCCGTCGGAAGCCCGCAGCACGCGCCCTCGCGACAGTCGAGGCCCGTCTGGCATGCGGTGCCGCCGCAGCAGCGCTGGCTGGCCGAGCCGCAGGCGCCGGGGTCCGGCGGGGCGTCGAGGTTCGGGGCGTCGAGGTCGCTGAAGTCGTCGACGTACGTCGCGTCGTCGAGGGAGGCGTCGTCCGCGACCTTGCCTCCGGCGCACCCCACCACGCCCGCCCACACCGCGACGAACAACCCGAAACGAAGCAAGACACTGCGCATGGTCACGACCTCTCCAGTCGGGCGTCAGGGTGCCTCAGTCGCGGGGCCGGGGTCCAGCGCGGGCGTGCGCGCAAGCAGTGGGGACGGGGGTAGGAAAGTAGGTTGCACGACCGCCGGGCGCGGCTCCGGTCGCGGTGCGTTCGAATCGACCTGAAATCATGGCCTTTCGCGACGGTGGAGCGAAGGGGCGCGAGATCCTACTTTCCTACCCCCGTCCCCGGCATGCGAGAGTCGCCGCCGCATGCAGGTCCCGCCCCGCGCCGCAGCGATGCTCGTCTTCGCCGCCGCGTGCACCCACGTCGGCCCCGGCGGACACGACGCCGGCGTGGTGCACCCCGAGCGCCCGGCCCTCGACCGCATCCCCGGCGAGACCCTCTTCTGCGACCTCGCCGCGCCCGACGTTCCCCGCGCCGGGCTCCCCGACGGCTTCTGCGTGCGCCGCTTCGCCGCGGTGCCCACGGCGCGGGTGCTGGCCTTCGCGCCCGGCGGCGACGTCTTCGTCTCGTCGCCCGCGGCGCAGACCCCCGGCGGCGCGCCCGCGGGCCTCGGGGGCATCGTCGCGCTCTCCGACGACGACGGCGACGGCGTGGCCGAGACGCACGTCTTCGCCCGCGGCCTCGACGACGTGCACGGCCTGCTCTTCACCGACGGATGGCTCTATTTCACCCGCACCGCCGGGGTGTACCGCACGCCGTTCCAGCGCGGTCAGCGGGCCATGGCGACGACGGCGCCGGAGCTCGTCGCGTCGCTCGCGGGCCTCTCCCCCGCGCCGCGCTGGACGCATACGCTCGCGCGCTCCGCCGACGGCACGATCTACGTCTCGCAGGGGCAGTACATGAGCTACACGTGCCCCGGAAGCCCGCGGCAGGGGGCGGTGTTCCGCGTGGTGGCCGGGAGCACGGTGCCCGAGGCCGTGGTGACGGGGCTCCGCAACCCCATGTACCTGCGCTGCGACGCGGCGGGCGCCGAGTGCTACGCCGCCGAGCTCTCCGACGACACCTGGGACCCCGCGACGGGCACCCGAGGACGCGAGAAACTCGTGCGCCTCGGCGCCGGCGGCGACTACGGCTACCCCTGCTGCGCGGGTGCCAACGACCTCGCGCCGCCCGGTCGCAGCGCCGGCGTGGGGTGCGCCACGGCGGCCTCGGAGCTCGCGTCGTGGCCCCTGCACGACACGCCCTTCGGCCTCGACTTCGAGCGCGGACGCTGGCCCGCGCCCTGGCGCGGCGCGCTCTTCGTGGCGCTGCACGGCGTCTACGACACCTGGGAGAACACCAAGCTCATCTGGAGCCCCGTCGACGCCGCGGGCCGCCCCACCGGCGCCTGGACCGACTTCGCCACGGGCTGGGGACGCTCCGAGCAGGGCATCGTGGGACGCCTCGCCGACGTGGCCTTCGCCGCCGACGGGCGCCTCTTCTTCGCCGACGACCAGGGCGGCGCCGTGTACTGGATCGCCCCCGAAGGCATGGCCGTTCCGCGCTGAAAGCGGCGCTTTTCGTGATCTTCGCGCGGGGTGACGGGCGTACGCTGGGCGCGTGCTGGTCCTCGCGGGTTTGGTGCTCCTCGGGTGGGTGGTGCAGGCCGTGCTGGCGGTGCGCATCGTGCGGGCGGTGCCCTCGCTGGCGACGCTGCCGAAGGCGCAGCGGGCGTCGTGGCCGCGGATCTCCATGGTGGTCCCGGCGCGCGACGAGGCGCGGGGCATCGCCGCGGCGCTCGCGTCGAAGCTCGCGTGCGGCTACCCCGACCTCGAGGTGGTGGCCGTCGACGACCGCTCCCGCGACGCCACCGGGGCGCTCATCGACGCGGCGGCGGCGGCCGATGCGCGGGTGGTTCCGGTGCACGTGACGGAGCTCCCCGACGGGTGGCTCGGCAAGCTCAACGCCATGGCCCGGGGCCTCGAGCGCTGCACCGGCGAGTGGGTGCTCTTCAGCGACGCCGACGTGCACGTCGAGCCCGGAACGCTCGAGCGCATCGTCGCCTGGGCGGATCGCGAGCAGGTCGATTTCGTGGCGGCGTTTCCGAAGATGCACCCGGTGTCGATGCTCATCGACGCGGCGCTGGTGGTGATGATGCGCGTGCTGGTGATCACCGGACGCGGCTGGCGCGCCAACGACGACGCCTCGGGTCTGGGCGTGGGCGTGGGGGCCTTCGGCCTCGCGCGGCGCGGCGCGCTGCAGAAGACCCGGGCCATCGAGCACCTGCGCATGGAGGTCGTCGACGACGTGGCCCTCGGCGCGCTGCTCAAGGGCGCCGGCTACCGCTGCCGCTTCTTCGCCGGGCGCGAGGACCTGCACATCGTCTTCCAGGACTCCCTCGGCGCCATGGCCCGCAGCACCGACAAGGCCGGCGGGCTCGTGGGCTTCACGCTGTGGGGCGCGCTGCTCGCCGCCTTCGCGGGCCCCGCGCTGGACCTCGCCGTCCCCCTGGCGGCCATCGCGCACGGCGGCGTCGCGCGGGCCCTGGGCGTCGCCACGCTGGCGCTGATCACCGCCACGCAGGCGCTGTTGATGCACCACTTCCGCGGTCCCGTGCGCGGCGTGGTGGCGTGGCCCCTGGGTCAGCTCCTGATGGCCGCGTTCATGCTGCGCGCCGGCTTGAAGGCGTGGCGCGACCAGGGAATCTCGTGGCGCCACACGTTCTACCCCCGCGCCGTGCTCGAGGCCGGCCGCCGCCTCGACCCGCGCACGATGAAGGTGCGGCTCCCGCCCGAGGGCTGACGGGCGTCCGACGGGGACGTCCGACGGGGACACAGTTACGTTGTTGCATTCCCCGCGCGCGGGCTTCGGACGCCGCCGGCGCGCCGGTTGCGGGTGCATCCCCGGCGCTTGCCCCTATACTGCGCCGCAATGCGTTCCCGGTGGAGTCGTTCGTGGAAGGCCGCGGTGCTGCTGCTGGCCTGCGCCCTGGCGTCGGTGATCACGGTCCGCCGGCATGGCGGCATGCTCGGCTTCGGGGGGGCGCGCACGCTGCTCGCCCAGCCTCGGCGGCACACGCCGGACCCGAACTTCGACCTGGCGCGCATGGGCGTGCTCCGGCACGTGCTGCTGGAGATCAACAACAACTACGTCGACCCGGGCCGCGTGCACCCGCGCGACATGCTGCTCAAGGGCCTCGACGCGATCCAGCGCAACGTGGCGCAGGTGCTCGTGGTGCACGAAGACGGCGCGCCGACGCTCACGGTGCGCGTCGACACGCACGAGCAGCGCTTCGACCTCGCCGGCGTCAACGCGCCGTGGGACCTCGAGGCCCGCTGGCGCGAGATCTTCACGTTCCTGCAGACGAACCTGCGGGGCACCGACGTCGACCTGCGCGACGTCGAGTACATCGCCGCGAACGGCATGCTGCACACCCTCGACCCGCACTCGGTGGTGCTGACGCCGGAGCAGTACCACGAGATGCAGATCCAGACCGGGGGCCACTTCGGCGGCCTCGGCATCGTGATCAGCATCCGCGACGGGCAGCTCACGGTGATGAACCCGATGCCCGAGACGCCGGCGTCGCGCGCCGGGCTGCACCGCTACGACCGCATCGTGAAGATCAACGACGAGAGCACCACGAACATGGGGCTCTCCGAGGCCGTGAACCGCCTGCGCGGCCCCGAGCACACGCCGGTCACCATCTGGGTCACCCGCGCCGGCGCCGGCGGCTGGACCGCTCCGCGCCGCTTCGACCTCGTGCGCGACGTGATCACGGTGCACTCCGTGGAGCACCGGCTGCTCGCGAACGGCGTGGGCTGGGCGAAGATCAAGAGCTTCAGCGAGACCACCGGCGACGAGCTCACGCAGGCCGTGCACACCATGCGCGAGCAGGGCATGCGCTCGCTCGTTCTCGACATGCGCGGCAACCCCGGCGGGCTCCTGGAGCAGGCCGTGGCCGTGGCCGACCTGTTCCTGAACGAGGGGACCATCGTGGTGACGGCGGGCAACCGCCGCGAGGAGCGCGAGGAGCGCAACGCCGAGGCCGCGGGCACGGAGCCCGACTACCCCCTCGCGGTGCTCATCGACGGCGGCTCGGCCAGCGCCAGCGAGATCGTCGCGGGCGCGCTGAAGAACCACAACCGCGCGGTCATCGTGGGCGCCACGAGCTTCGGCAAGGGGAGCGTCCAGACGGTGCGCAACCTGCCCGACGGCGGCGCGCTCAAGATCACCATCGCGCAGTACCTCACGCCGGGCGACGTCTCGATCCAGGGCGTGGGCATCACGCCGGACATCGAGCTCGCCCCGATGACCGTCGACGCCCTCGACATGGACCTCGACGCGGACCGCACGTTCCCCCGCGAGGCCGACCTCAGCGCGCACCTCACGAACACGCGCGCGCACGGCGACCAGCACCCCTCCGAGGTGGTGCGCTACTTCTTCTCGTCCGAGGAGCGCGAGCAGCTTCGCCTGCGCGGCGCCGACGACGTGAGCGACGACGGGTTCCGCGAGGACTTCCCGATCCGCTTCACCCGCGACCTGCTGGCGGCGGCGCCGCGGGCGGGGCGTCGCGAGCTGGCCGCGGACGCGCGTCCGATGATGGAGCGCGTGCGCGCCGAGCAGGTGGCGCTGGTGGGTCGCGCGCTGCAGCCCATGCACGTCGACTGGGACGAAGGCACCGACGCCGGCGCGGCGAACCTCGAGGTGACCACGCGCACGTCGCGCCCCGAGGACACGGGCGTTCCCGGCGAGGCCATCGACATGACGGTGACGGTGACGAACCGCGGCACGGTGCCCGTGTACCGGCTGCGCGCGACGACGAAGAGCGACAACCCGCTCTTCGAGAACCGCGAGTTCGTCTTCGGCCGCGTGAACCCCGGCGAGACGCGCACGTGGACGTCGCCGCTGGGTCTCTGCGAGTACGAGGGCTTCCGCCCGGGTACGAGCTCGCTTCCGGCGCCGGGCACGCGACGGGTGTGCCTCGTTCCGCGGGCGTCGCTGTCGCGCACCGACGGCGTGCGGCTCGAGTGGTCCGAGGCGCACGGGCATGCCCCCGCGGCCGACGCGGTGGCGCCGCTGCGGGTGAGCATCCGGGGCCTGGAGCGGCCGGTGTTCGCGTACGGCTGGCAGTTCGCGGAGCAGCGCGGCAGCGGCAACGGCGACGGACGCGTGCAGCGCGGCGAGCGCATGACGATGTACCTCACGCTGCGCAACGTGGGCCGCGGGCGCACCTTCGTGGCGCGGGCGAACCTCAAGAACCTGTCGGGCTCCGGCGTGCTGCTGCACGACGCGCGCTTCGACATCGACAACATGCAGCCCGGCGACGAGCGGCGCGTGGCGTTCACCTTCGACGTCGCGCCGAACTTCCGCGAGGACGAGGTCAAGCTCGAGCTCGTCATCGACGACGAGGACCTGCGCGAGGTGACGTCGCAGAAGATCCGTATTCCCGTGTCGCAGCCCGCGCCGGGCGTGGCGACGGCGACGGGCACGTTCATCGACGCGGCGGAGACGGAGCTTCGCGAGGCGCCCGACGCCAACGCGCGGGTGGTCCTGCGCGGCGCGGTGGGCGCGGCGTTCCCGATCACCGCGCAGAGCGGCGACTGGGTGCGCGTCGACGTGGGCGACGGACGCCCGGGCTGGGCTCCGCGGGCGCAGGGCAACGGAACGCGCGCGGCGGCGGCGCACCCGGTGGCGTACGTGCTGCACAACTCCCCGCCGGCCATCGAGACCGCGGGCGTCGTGAGCCTCGCGGTGCGCGGCGCCTCGCTCTCGCTGCAGGGCACGGCGTCGGACGAGAACCGCGTGCTCGACCTCTACGTCTTCGTAGGGGCGCACAAGGTGTTCTACCTCTCGAACCGCAACGCCGCGGACCCGCACCGCATGGCCTTCGACGCGATGCTCCCGCTGCGCCCCGGCGCGAACATCGTTTCGGTGGTGGCGCGCGAGGGCGACGACGTGATGGCGCGGCGCACCTACATCGTGCGGCGCGACGGTCCCAACGGCGAGCTCCTCGCCACGCCGCGGCACTCCGACGACGACCAGGACGACGAGGACTGACCTCGTGCCCGCGCTCTGCGCAGAGTGCGGCGCCCCGCGGGACGCCCCTGCTGCGCGGTGCGCGCGGTGCGGCGCCGAGGAGCCTTCGGTGCTCCCGGCGCGCTCCGAGCCCCTCCCGAACGACCCCAAGGTGCTGCGCGCGTGGCGCCTCGCGGTGCGGTCCACGGCGGTCTTCGTGCTGGCCGAGCAGGCCGTGCAATGGACGTGGATCGCCGTGCGCGGCGCGTCGGCGTTCTCGCTCGCGCGGGCGCTGCTGACGCTCGCGGTGGCGCTGTGGGCGGGTGCGCGGCTCGCGCGGCGCGACGCGGCGGCGCTGGTGGTGTGGGGCTGGGTGATGGTCGCGAGCGCGCTGGCGATGGCGCTGACCTTCGCGGGCGCGCTGCGCTGGACGCACCTGTCGCCCTTCGAGGTGGCCCTCACGGGCTGGGCGTGGGCGGGCGTGCTCGGCTACGCCGCCGTGCTGCGCGGCGTACGACGGGTGGTGCTCGGCGAGGCGGTGCGGTAGAGACGTGGCCCGAAGATGTTTGGCATCGGCGCAACGGAACTCCTCCTCATCGGCATCGTCGCGTTGGTCGTGGTGGGGCCCAAGAACCTGCCGCCGATGCTGCGCGCGCTGGGCCGCGCGGTGCGCGAGTTCCAGCGGGCGACGCGGGAGCTTCGCAAGGACGCCGGCTTCGACGACGTCGTCGACGAGGTCACGCGCCCGCTGCGCGAAGGGCTGTCGGGCATCGAGGAGGGCATGAAGGCCACCGTCGAGGACGCCAAGCGCGCCGCCTCGCTGGAGCCCGCGCTGGACCTCTCGTCGGAGTACCCCGAGAGCGGCCCCGACGACTACGGCGCGCTGCCCGAGGGCACGGTGATGTACCCGCCGCCGAGCGGAGGCTGGAAGTGAGCACGCCTCCCGAGACGGCGGCGGCGATGAGCTTCCGCGAGCACCTCGAGGAGCTGCGGTCGCGCATCATCCGCGCCACGCTGGCGGTGCTCGCCGGCATGGGCGTGGGGTGGGTGTACCGCGAGCAGCTCTTCGCGTGGCTGCTGCGCCCCTTGGAGGTCGCGTGGTTCTGCAACGCCCGCGACAACACCCCGCAGGCGTGCACGATCCCGCAGATCGTCGGCTGGATGCTGCACTACCCGGCGTTCCAGGGCGTGCGCGCGGCGGCGCAGGCGGGGCAGGTCACGCGGCCCGGGATGCAGTCGTTCCCGCTGAACCCGCAGGTGCACTTCCCGGATCCGACGTCGGCCTTCGTGGTCTACCTGAAGATCGCGGCCATCGGCGGCTTCATGCTCGCGCTGCCGGTGGTGTTCTACCAGCTGTGGATGTTCATCGCGCCGGGGCTCTACGCGAAGGAGAAGCGCGTCGTCCTGCCGCTGGTGTTCTTCTCGACGCTGTTCTTCGTGAGCGGCGCGCTCTTCGGCTACCACTTCGTCTTCCCCGTCGGCTACGCGTGGTTCCTCGGGTTCAGCGGGCACGTGTCGAACACCGCGGTGACGGTGCTCCCCACGCTCATGATGGACGAGTACCTGAGCTTCACCTCGCAGATGCTCCTGGCGTTCGGCGTGGTGTTCCTGCTGCCGCTGTTCGTGTTCTTCCTGTCGCTCATCGGCCTCGTGACGTGGCGCCAGCTCCTCGCGTTCTCGCGGTATTTCACCGTCATCGCGTTCATCCTGGCGGCGGTGCTCACGCCGAGCACGGACGTGTACTCGCAGGTGATGCTGGGGCTGCCGCTGGTGGCCCTCTACTTCGTCGCGGTGCTGCTCTCGTTCCTCTTCGGTCCGAAGGAGTCGAAGCCCTGGCGCAAGGCCCTGGCCGACACGAAGGACAAGCGCGACGAGGTGCTCGCGGCGGAGAAGACCGCGGCGCTCACCGAGGAGGAGGCG
>CAIMWA010000282.1 GCA_903845045.1 uncultured delta proteobacterium
GGCGCTCGCCGAGTGCTGCCTGCTCGGTGGCCACGGCGCCTCCATCACCCTCCCGGGGGACCTTCCGCGCACCGCGGGCGGCCTCGTCGGCGAGGACCCGTCGCGCGTCGTCGTGAGCGTCACGCCGTACGTGCGCGGGCTCTTCTTGAAGCGCGTCGCGGAGAGCGGCGTGGCCTTCGTCGAGCTCGGCACCACCGGCGGCGCCGACCTCGCCATCGAGTCCGTCGGACGCTGGAGCGTGGCGTCGCTCGCCGCGGCGCATGCATCGGCGCTCGACGGCATCGTCGGAGGACCCGGTGTCGACGCCGGAGGATGACGACTGGCTCCACCGGTTCACCCCGGCGGAGTGGATGCGCAAGGCCATGGGAGAGTTCGCGCAGGCCCGCGAGGCCTATGCGTCGCGGGATGCCCGCGGGGGCCTCGCCGGATGCCGTCGCGCCGCGGGCGTGGCGCTCAACGCCTGGCTCGCGGGCCTCGACGCGCTGCCCGCGGAATACGGGCGCACGTACATGGAGCACCTCGCGGCGCTGACCACCGACGCCTCGGCGCCGGAGCCGGTGCGCGAGGCCGCGGTGCTCCTGCGCACGACGCCGCTCGCCGGCGGCGAGATCGTTCCGCTGCGCACCGCGGGCGCCGAGGCGCGGGTGCTCGATGCGACGGAGACGATCCTGGCGCATGCCTACGCTGCGGTGCTTCGTGCGACGCCGCCGTGATGCGGGCCGCGCGGCGATGTGGTACCCGATGCCCCGCACGGACATGGCCGACGACCAGCAAGAGATCGCCGACGACGGGGCGCGCATCCGCGCGAACCCGCTCCTTCACGAGATCTACAACGACGTCTACGCGCGCATCCTCGAGGAGCTGCCCGTCGATCGGTTCCCGCGGGTGCTGGAGCTGGGGTCCGGCGGAGGGTTCCTCCGCGAGCTCGCGCCGCACGTGATCACCAGCGAGTGCGTGCCGGTGCGCGGCATCGCCCGCGTCGTCGACGCCTGCCGCCTCGCGACGCACTTCAGCCCGGGCGAGCTCGACGCGGTGTGCGCGTTCAACGTGTTCCACCACCTCCCCGACTGCGAGGGGTTCCTGCGCGACGCGCAGTCGGTGCTGCGTCCGGGCGGGCGCATCGTGCTCATCGAGCCGTGGTTCACGCCGCTCGGCCAGTGGTTCTACCGGGGCCTGCACCACGAGCCCTCGATCCTCGACCCCGACGCGTGGACCATCGCGGGCGTGGGGCGCCTCGCGGGCGCGAATTCGCGGCTCCCTACGAGCGTCTTTCGCGACAGCGACGCGCGCTTCGAGCGCAGCTTTCCGGAGCTTCGCATCGTGGAGCGCCGGCCGTTCCACAAGTGGCTGTACCTGTTCTCGGGTGGGCTCAAGCTGAACACCCGGGTGCCTCGCCCCCTCGCGCGCGCGCTCGTCGCCGCGGATCGTCTCGTGCACTCCGGCGACGAGCTCACCGGCCTCTTCGCGCGCATCGTCGTCGAGCGGCGGCTGCGCTCCTGAACTCCTCCCCTCCACGCGCGGCGCACATGGACTCCGAGATCACCCTCGACCTCGTTCAACGATTTCCCACCTCGGGCCCGACGGACCCCATCGCGTACTATCGCCGGCCGCTCACCGGCTGGCTGTTCCGCGAGCGCATCAACCTCGGGCTGCGCATGCTGCGGGGGCTGCGCTTCGCTTCGGCCCTCGAGGTCGGCTACGGCGCCGGCGCGGTGCAGGTTCCGCTGCATGCCATCGCCGACGACGTGCACGGCATCGACCTCGACGCGGACCCGGTGCCGGTGACCGCGCTTCTCTCGACGCTGGGGGTGAAGTCGACGCTTCGCCAGGGCTCGGTTTACGAGCTCCCGTACGACGACGGCGCCTTCGACCTCGTGGTGTCGTTCTCGGTGTTCGAGCACCTGCACGACTTCGAGCGCGCCCTCGAAGAGGTGCGACGCACGCTGCGCCCCGGCGGACGCTTCCTCCTCGGCATGCCCGCGGTGAACAAGATGATGGGCGCGTCGTTTCACGCCATCGGCTTTCGCGACATCGACCACCACCACGTCACGACGCCGCAGCAGGTGCAGGCGCGCTTCGGCGCCCACGGCCTGCGTGTGGAGCGGTCCGCCCGGCTCAACCTCCCGGTGCCGTCGGCGCCCGGCGTGCCCGTCTACTACGACTGGCTGCTGCGCCGCGGGACGTGAGGTCGACGATGGCCGCGCCGCGCCGGGTGCTCTTCCTCAACGACACCGCCCGCAACGGCGGACCGGGACGCAGCCTGCACGCCATCCTGAGCTTTCTCGACCCCGCGGAGGTGCATCGGATGGTGCTGCTCCCGCGCGAAGACGCCATCGCGAGGCTGCTGCGCGCGTCGCACGTCGCCGACGAGATCATCATCGAGCCGGACCTCGTCGAGAACGCGTTCCAGCCCTTGCACCGCGCCGTCGAGCGCGCCGACCTCGACGCCCCCTGGAGCCTCCGCGGCCCTCGCCTCGCGGCCAACGTCGGACGCATGGTGCGCCTCGCCGGGACGCTCCCGCGGCTGCTGCGCGCGCGCGGCGTCGAGCTCGTCTACTGCAACGGCACCACCGCCGATTTCGTGGGCGGCGTCGCGGGCAACCTCACGCGCACGCCGGTGCTCTGGCACGTGCGCTACACGTCGGTGCCCGACACCACGCGCCCGCTGCACCGCGCCCTCGCCCGCAGCCGCTGGGTGCGCCGCATCGTGTGCGTGTCGCACGCGTCCGCCGCGCTCTTTCCTGACGTTCCCGCGAAGGTCGCGGTGGTGCACAACGCCGTCGACGTGGAGCGGTACCGCCGCGGCGCCACCGCGGGCTGCGTGCGCGGCGCGAAGGTGCCCGACGACGCGTTCCTCTACGGCAGCATGGGGCGCATCCTGCCGCGCAAGGGCTACCCCCAGATGATCCGCGCGGCGCGGGAGCTCCTCGACCGCTGCCCCGAGTCCGAGCGCCATCGTCCGTACTTCGTGGTGCTCGGCGACACGCCCGCGGACCTGCCCGGCGACCACCTCGAGGAGTGCCGCGCGCTCGTTCGCGAGCTCGGCCTCGAAGGGCGCTTTCTCTTCCCCGGCTTCACCGAGGACGTGCGCCCCTGGCTCGAGGACTTCGACGTCGTCGTGCTGCCGTCGGTGTACCCGGACCCGCTGCCGCGCACGGTCATCGAGGGCATGGCCTACGAGCGCCCGGTGGTCGCCTTCGACGTCGGCGGCGTCGGCGAGATGGTGCGCGACGGTGTCACCGGCACGCTGCTCCCACCGGAGCCGTCGCCGGAGTCCTTCGCCGCGGCGATGCTCGGCTACCTCACCGACCCCGCGAAGCGCACCCGCGAGGGCGTCGCCGCGCGCGCCGCTGTGATCGAAGGCTTCGGCGGCGTGGCCCACGGACGCGCCATCCAGCGCGAGATCGACGCCGCCCTCAGGGGATGAGCGACGCCACGGTGTCCGTGGTCCGGCCCCGAGCCCACGCGAGCAGCGACAGCGTCTCGCGCACGAGCAAGGGGTGGTGCACGTCGGCCGGATGCAGCGCGATGCGCACGCCGAAGCCCGCGCGGGGATAGAGCCGTCCAGCCCGCGCGTAGGCCACGCTGGACCATCGGCGCCCGCGGGTGCGGCTCGCGTAGTTCAGCGCCGGACAGAACACCCGCCGGCCCGTCGACGGCTGGTACACGAAGAGCTGGTCCTCGCAGTAATCGAGGCCGCGGGCGCGCAGCGCAGGGAGGAGCCACGCCCGACGGGCCCACGCCGGCGGCACGAAGCCCCGCATCGGCAGCGACAGATCGCGCAACATCGCGACGCCTGCGTCGAGGAAGCGCTCGCCTTCGTCCTGCGCGTAGCTCGCGAACTCGGCCTCGCCCGCGGAGACCACCTTCTGCGCGACGAAGTGCCCCACGCCCGAGCCCGGCGCCGAGAGGTGATGGTAGCCGTGCAGGAAGAGCTCGTGCCCGTCCTCCGCGAGCGAGCGCACGCGGTCGACGAAGGCCGCGTCCGCGGTCAGCGGGGCGCGTCCGTGGAAGTCGGGCACCACCAGCAGCCCCGGACGCACCCCGACGTCGTGGCACCACCCGAGCGCCGTCTCGACCTCGGCGCGCCACCGCGGCGATACGTCGTGGATGGACACGTGCACCGCCGTCATCGACGCCCCCCGTAGATACTGAAGAGCGTATCGAAGTGCGACGCCGCCCCGGGGATCCTCGCGGCCCGCGCCACGGCGCCTTCGCGGAGGGGGCCAGGCGGCAAGTCGAGTAGCCGGTCGATGGTCACTGCGGCAGCCGCCACCGAGGCGTCCGGGGGGTACGCGGCGCCGCAGGAGTCGTCCACGAGCTCGCCGGCGCCCCCGGACGCTGGCACCACCGCGGGAAGCCCCGACGCCAGAGCCTCGGCCACGGCGAAGCCGAAGGTCTCGACGGCGCACCCGTGCACGAGGGCGTCGGCCGATGCGAGGGTCCGGGCGTAGCGGGCGCGGTCCGTCACGAAACCCTCGAAATGCACGGGGAGTGCGAGGCTGGCAGCCTTGCGTTCGAGCCGTGGGCGCTCGGGACCGTCGCCCAGCACGACCACCGCGAGGGGGCGTCGCCGCGCCACGTCGGCCAGCGCATCGAGCACGAACGCCAGGCGTTTCTCGAGCGCGAGGCGCCCCACGATCAGCACCACCCTCGCCCGCGCGTCGCCGGCCGCGGCGCCGAGGTACGCGGCCCGCAGCGCCTCGTCGCGGAGCGCCGGTCCCAGCGAGCCCCGGTCGATGCCGAAGGGCGCCTGCGACACCCGCGGAAAGCGCTCGGAGCGCAGCCGGTCGGCGAACCAGCGGGCAGACACGATGGTGTGATCGAAGCGCCCGGCCAGCGCCCGCAGCCCCGCCCACGCCGGCGCGAGCACCCGGTCCGCCATCTTGGGGCCGAGCGCCCGCGAGAGCACGGGGTGTGCATAAGACCCGATCTGGTCGGAATGGAGCACCAAGGCACGCACTGCAACGGACCGTTCGGTGGCCCCCACGAGGGCGGCAACGTAGGGCGACGACGCCTGCAGCACGTCGGGCCGCTCGCGACGGACCACGTCGCGCACCGCCGCGACGTTCCAGAGGGCGTGGTAGCTGGGGTCGTAGGGGAGCGCCGGTCCGGCCAGGCGCACGAGGCGCCCTCCGTGCAGCGCGGACTCTTCGTTTCGCGGTCCCGGCGCGACCACCACGACCTCGTGGCCGCGGTTTGTCCCCTCCCGGAGGAGCTGTGTTAGGTACGCGCGCACGCCGCCGCCCCGCTCCGAGAAGAATTCGGTCACATCGAGGATCTTCACGCTCCGACGGCTTCTACCAGAGCCCAGGAAATTCGCCCTCCCAGGACCACTGCGCATGAACGCACCGAACGACTTCCGCCCGCGACCGGGCTTCGACGGCTGGCCCCGCCGCATCGCGATCCTGAGCGACTACGTGCGGCTCCCGTACGCCAACGGCGCCACCTTCGCGACGCAGTTCCTCTACCGCGAGCTCACGCGCCGCGGGCACGAGGTCACCATCATCGGACCGCGCGACCCCGACGCGAAGCCCGCGGACCTGCCCGAGCGGCACATCTGCCTCCCGAGCCTCCCGCTGCGCAACCACCCGGGCGTGTACCTCCCGATGCCCCTCGAGGGCATCCTCCGCGAGAAGCGCGACTGGAACTTCGACGTGGTGCTCGGGCAGACGGCGTCGAACCTCATGGAGCTCGGCCTGTGGCTCCGCGCCACGCGAGGCATTCCGCTGCTCGCGGTGAACACCGTGCACGTCCCGAGCGTGTACCCGGTGGTGATGCCCGAGTCGCTGCAGGACTCGAAGGCCGCGCACTGGATCTTCCAGAAGTCGTTCCTTCGCATCGCCGACCGCGCGTCGTCGTCGGCCTACAACTCCACCGACGGGCTCATCGTGCTGTCCGAGGGCCTCAAGCGGTACTGGGTCGAGCGCGGCGTGACGGTTCCGATCCACGTGATCCCGCGCTGCGTGGAGCCCAAGATCTTCGACACCGCGCCGGGCGCCGACCCGTTCCCCAAGGGCTTCCGGCCGGGCGCGCGCATCCTCGTGGTGTGCCGGCACACCCGCGAGAAGGGCGTCGAGCGGCTGCTCGAGATCTTCGCGCGCTACATCGTCCCCGCGGTGCCCGACGCCACGCTCACGCTCATCGGCGACGGCCCCGACCACGACCTCTTCCGCAGCACCGCCGAGGCCCTCGGGGTGCGCGAGCGCACGCACTTCCCCGGCGAGTTCCCGGTCACGGCGCTGCCGACCTGGTACCGCCACGCGGACCTCTTCGCGTACACGTCGCTGTCCGAGACCTACGGCCAGGTCGTGAGCGAGGCGCTGTGGTCCGGCCTCCCGGTGGTCGCCTTCGCCGACGGCATGGGCGTGTCGCAGCAGGTCGAGCACGACGTCACGGGCATGCTCGTCGAGCCGGGCCCCGACGCCGAGATGGCCGACTGGCGCTTCGCCCGCGCGGCGGTGTCCATCCTTCGCAACCCCCGCAAGCGCCAGACGCTCGCGGCACAGGCGGCCTCCCGGGCGCGGGATCGTTCGGCGCCGCACAAGATGCTCGAGCGCTTCCTCGACGCCTTCGGGGCGGCCCGCGACCACCGCGACGCCGCGCCCCCGCCGCCGGCGAACCCGCACCTCGCCGCGGCCCTGCACGGCGGGCGCTGGGCCTTCATCAACGGCCTCGTCTACGGCCTCGGGCACCTGCGTCCGCCGGCCGTCGTCAACCGCCACGGCCGCCGCCAGCCCAACTGGAACGACCTCCCCGAGGTGCCCGCGCGGCGCCCGGTGACGCAGGCCCGGCTGGGTTGAGCGCCCCCGCGCGCGACCGCTACGCTGCGCGCCGATGAAGCTCTGCGCCGTCTCCGTCGATCTCGACGAGGTCCCTTGCTACCACGCGATCCACGGGCTCCCGATGCCCGAGGGTCGCGCGGCCCACGCCGTCTACGACCTCGGCGTGCCCCGCTGCGCCGAGCTCTTTAGCGAACTCGGTATTCCCGCCACCTTCTTCGTCATCGGCGAGGACCTCGCCCACGAGCCCGCGGCCGACGCCGCGCGCGCGCTGGTGGAGCGCGGACACGAGCTCGGCAACCACACGCAGCACCATCGCTACGACCTCGTGCGCCTCGGGGCCGATCGCATTCGCGCCGAGGTGCGCGACGCTGCCGATGCCATCGACAGGGCCACGGGCACGCGCCCCGTGGGCTTTCGTGCGCCGGGCTACACCATCACCGACGAGGTCTTCGACGTGCTTCGCGCCGAGGGCTACGCGTACGACAGCTCGGTGTTCCCGTGCCCGGCGTACTTCGGCGCCAAGACCGCCGCGATCTCGCTCATCGCGATGCGGGGACGCACGAGCCGCTCCATCGTCGACACGCCGTCGGTGCTCCGCGCCCCGGCGGACCCGTACGTTCCCGGTCGTCCGTACTGGACGCGGGGCGCCGGCGCCCTGGTCGAGCTGCCCATCGGCGTCACCCGCTGGGCGCGGCTGCCGTTCATCGGGACCTCGGTGGCGTTGGCCGGAGCCGCGGGAGCGCGCTTGCTGGCGCGACAGATGGTCGGGCGGCCGCTCGTCAACCTCGAGCTGCACGGCCTCGATCTCCTCGACGCGGGCGACGGCCTCGGCTCGCTTTCGCAGCACCAGCGCGACCTCGCCATCACGGTTTCGGCGAAGCGGGCCGCGCTCCGGGCGGCCGTGTCGACGCTGCGCGACGCGGGGTACGCCTTCGTGACCCTCGCGAAGGCGGCAGAGCGCGCGCGAAGCGCTGTGGCGTAGCGTTCCCGCACGATGCGGAGCTCCGCGGCGGGGCGCGCCCGGCGCGGGCGGCGACATGCGCAACGCGTGCGCAGCGGGGCGCTGCCTCGGTCCCCGGCAATCATCGCGAAACAGCTGGAAAAAAGGCCAAAATCCGTGACGTCCGACGCGCTCTCCGTTCAACCGTCGCGCGGCCCGGCGCGGGCGTTGTGCGCAATCCCGCGCGGGAGAACCCGCGGAATTCGGCGATCAAGCCTTTTCATGCGCGTTGGAGGATGTATGGTCCGCCCGTCTCTCGATCCGATGGGGGATCGAAGCAGCACGAGGTGAGTAGTGATGGCGAAGGCAAAGGCGCCGGCCAAGAAGGCTGGCAAGGGCGGAGCGAAGAAGTTGACCAAGGCCGGTCTGGTGCAGGCGCTCCAGGAGTCCATCGGTGACTCGGTCTCCAAGGCCCAGGTGAAGTCCGTTCTCGAGGCGCTCACCAGCGTCGGCGAGAAGGAGCTCAAGAAGAGCAAGGTGTTCGTGCTCCCGGGCTTCGCGAAGTTCGTGGTCGCGGAGAAGCCGGGCCGTCCGGCCGGCGAGTTCCTGAACCCCTTCACCAAGAAGATGGAGCACCGCGACGCGAAGGCCTCCTCGAAGACCGTGCGCGCGCGGCCGATCAAGGCCCTCAAGGACGCGGTCAACTGATCGCACGACCGTCCTGCCTTCGGGCGGCGGTCGCGGTCTCTCACCGAGCGGCGTCGGTTGTCTGGTAGCCTGCGGGCCACCATGGCAGTCGATGGCCGCTCGATGACTTTGTGCCTCGCGCTCCTCTTGGGCGCTTGTTCGCCGCCGGATCCGCCGGTGATCACCCCCCGCTCCGCCGAGGTCACCGCTGCGACGACGCAAGGCCTTGGATTGCGGGTCCATTGCAACGTTCGCAACGGCAACCGCATTCCGCTCACGGTGCAGCGCGTCTCGGTGCACGTGACGCTCGCGGCGCGGGACCTGGGTACGAACACCCTGGAACGCACGACGCACCTGCCTTCGCGCGTCGACGTGCCCATGGACCTCGACGTCCAGGTCCCTTGGGGCGACCTGCCGGGCATCTTGCTGGTGACGGCGCTCAACGAGAACGTGCCGTACCGCCTCGACGGCACGGCCCGGGTGGGCGGCCGCGACCTCAACATCGACGTTCCGTTCGTGCTCGAGAGCACGCTTCCGAGGAGCTTGTTGCTGGGGGCAGCGGGGAGCGTCGTGCCGGGCCTCGGCGCCACGCACTGAGGCGCGACGCGGGCCCGGCCGAGGCGATCAGACGGAGTCGCGGCGGCGCAGCAGCACGCCCATCAGCAGCAGGAACAGGAACATCATCCCGGCCAGCACGCCGTTCGCGACGGCGGGCTGATCCCATGACGAGAAGCCCCAGCCGCCGGAGCCCGAGTCGGTGCGCGCGATCTCCTCGACGGCGCAGTTGAAGAGGTTCTGCGGTGCGCGAGCGAGAACGCCGTTGCCCGGGGGGGCACACGTCGGGATGCGCCACGCGATCTCCAGCGTGTCGCGCTCGGCGCTCATCACGCCCTCGTAGGACCAGCGCGCCGGCATCGCCGCCATCAAGTACTTGAGCCAGCCCTTGTTCGTCATCGGAACGAGGAGCCCGCCGAGCACGACCTGCGGGATCAGCGCGATGGGCGTGAGCGCCATGGCCGCCTCGGACGACCCGACCGCGGTGCTGATGACGAGCCCGAGCGCCACCGCGCACATCGACGACAGCACCATGCTCCCGAGCATCGGGAAGAACGCGTCGAAGGTTCCGTGGCCGAAGCCGAGGATGAAGTAGACGATGCCCAGGAGCACCACGCACTGCAGGATGCAGAGCGCCGTGAGCAGCATGAACTTCGACATCATGTAGTTGAAGATCGAGAGGTTCACCATGCGCTCGCGGCGGTAGATGGCGATCTCCGAGACCACCTCGCGCGCCGCGTTGCTCACGCCGAACCAGAGCGACCCCACGGTCAGGAAGAAGATCGCGCCCTTGTAGTCGTCGACGGCGTGGAACCGGTCCGGCGCGAGCTGGCAGAGCTGGCCGGTGCTGCGCGCGACCGCCGCCTCGAGGCCGAGAACCTGGTTCTGGCACCAGAAGTTCGGCATCTTCGGCGAGTCGTAGAACACCGCCGCGAGGAGCCCGCCGATGATCGGCGCCTGCGCCAGGAGGATCGCCATGCCCGAGATGTCGCGGGACTTGATCTTCGCGTAGCGCGACAGAAGCAGCCCGAACTGCCGGATCAGCGGCACGCTCGTCCGGGACGGCGGACGCGACTGGCCGGGCTTTCCGGGCTCGCGCTTGCCCGAGTACATGTTGCGGAAGACGGCGTTGTCGGGGCGGTAGAACTCCGCGCGCCACTCCTTCGCGGCGCCGAGCCGGGCCTCGCTCTTGTTCGGGAACTGCCCGCGCTTGACGACGTCCTCCTCGCGGATCTTGAGCTGGTCGAACATGTCGCGGGGATTGTCGATGGGGTGGCCCCGGTACTTCGCGAAGAACTCGTAGCTGTCCTTGCCCGACGGCCCGAAGAACACCGGCTCGCCGCCGAAGCCCATGATGAACGCGAGGTTGAACTTCTCGAATTCCTCCTTCGCGGGCTGGTGGATCGTGACGATGATGGTCTTGCCGTAGCGCTTCGCGAGGCCGGCGAGCAGGTCGATGAGCGCGACGGTGTCGTCGGCCGCGAGGCCCGAGGTGGGCTCGTCGAGGAACATCAGCGCGGGGTCCGTCACGAGCTCGAGGGCGATGTTCACGCGCTTGCGCTGGCCGCCGGAGAGCACCTTCTTGATCGGCGACCCGATGATGGTGTTCGCGAGGTGGTCGAGGCCGAGGTCCTTCATCGTCTGCTGGACGCGGCGCTCGATCTCCTCGTCGGAGTAGTCCGACGGCAGGCGGAACTTCGCGGAGTACGAGATGGCCTCCTTCACCGTCAGCTCGGGGTGCAGCAGGTCGTCCTGCGGCACGTAGCCGATGCTCCCGCGGAGGGCGTCGTAGATGGCGTAGAGGCTCTCGCCGTTGACCCGCACCTCGCCGCTGGTCGGTCGCAGGTACCCGTTGAGCACCGTGAGCAGCGTCGTCTTGCCCGCGCCCGACGGACCCATGAGCGCGATGAGGTCGCCGGGCAGCGCCTTGAAGGTGACCTTGTCCAGGAGGATCTTCTGCGTCCCCGGCCGGTCGCGGTCGGGCACCTGCAGGAACAGGTCGAGCGCCTCGATCTCGACGAGGTTCGCGCTCTCGAAGGTGCTCTCCTGCTCGACGTACGCGGTGATCGCGTTGCCCTGCAGGTCCACGATGACCGGGTACGGACCGATGAAGATCCGCGTCTTCGGCGGCACCGCGATGTTCTGGCCGGGCACGAGGCGCTGGCCGTTGACGTAGGTGCCGTTGGTGCTGCCGAGGTCGCTCACGACCAGCGTGCCGTCGGGCGCGCGCATCACCGAGGTGTGCTTGCTCGACACCTGCGGGTACGGCAGCACGATGTCGCACGTCGGCAGGCGTCCGATGAACGCCAGCGCCTTGCCGCCGCCGCTCAGGTCGAAGGACCCGAACATGGTCTTGTGCGCGCCCCCGGCCGGCTGCGGCGCCGGGGCCACGGGACGCTGTCCGCCCTGCATCGACTGCATCGGCGCGGGTCCACCCTGCATCGAGCCCAGCGGCGGACCCATCGGCGCGCCCATGGGCACCGACATGCGGCCCGCGGACGGGTCGCTGAGGGGTCCCGGCGAGCTGATCGGCCCGCCGGCCGGCGCCCCGGCGAGCTCCATGAGCACGCTGCTCGGGATCCACACGGCGCCCAGCGAGTAGCCGGCCGCCGTGTCCATGGCCACGGGCTGGTTCGCGGGCAGGCGCTGCGTGTTGTGGTCGAAGGTTCCGCTGCGGCTGCCGAGGTCCGTAACGCTGCGGGCGCCGAGGTCGATGCGAAGGTGCGTGCCGCTCACCGTCGGGTGCGAGACCACCACCTGGCAGCGCGCGGGATCGCGTCCCACGACGAGCACGCCGGGACGCTCCGGGGGCAGTCCAGTGCGGTCGAGGAAGAGCTTCGACACCTCCGGCGAGTTCAGCGGCACCTGCGCGCCGCCGAGCATCACGCGCGCGTGGAAGCCCGCGAGCTGCACCGACTCGTTGGGCGCGAGCGGCCGGCCGTCGACCTCGGTGCGACCCTGCCCCAGGTCCTGGATCCAGAGGCCGTCACGCCACAGGAGCTGCGCGTGTCGCGGTGCGACGCCGGGGCCCTGCAACGTCATGTCGCAGCCCGGCCCGGAACCCATGAGAACCTGCGTCTTCGTCGGCATGGCGCGGCAGTGTATCGAAACACCGCGCCAATGGAACCCGCTCGATGCGCGCTACTCGGTCTCTCCGGTGATGCGAATGGACGGGAGCAGGTTCGACACTTCGAAGCGGGAGTACACGCCGTTGCCGTCGAGGTCGGCGGACGCGATGGCGTAGTACCAGACGCCCTTCATCGCCGTGGGCAGCGACGGGTACCCGAGGTCCGGCTGCGTTCCGCCGACGCTCGGCGAGACCCCGGGGAGCCCGCTGATGGTCTGGTACGAGTAGCGCACCATCTGCCGCGGGCGCACGCCGAGCTGGTTCCAGGCCGTCGGCATGGACGTGTAGAAGTTCGCGAAGCCGTTGCTGTCGCGGGTCATCAGGGCGGGCCACCAGTTCGCACCGATGGCGCCGGAGGTTCCGTTGCCCGTGCCGGCCAGCGTGAGGTCGCTGGAGGTGTCGGAGTACACGCTGAACTCGCTGCGGTACCCCTCCTGCGCGGCGGTGATGCGGCTCAGCACCTCCGTCGCCTCGATGGCGAAGGACTTGTACCGGGTGCGCGTGTAGAGCGGCATGGCGATGGCGCTCAGGATGCCGATGATGATCACCACGACCATCAGCTCCACCAGCGTGAACCCTGCGCGCGAGGCACCGCGTCGACGGACCATGGGAAGCTCCATCGCGCCGCGACGATGCGGCGACGTCCGGGGCGAACGTAGCACGGGAGCGCCCGCGCGTTCCAACGGCGTGCGAACGCAGCACATTTGACAGGTTGCTGCGGTCCCGGCGCCGACCGGAGGTACAATGCCGCCGCGATGCGACGACGATGGATCATGCCGGCCCTCGCCGGTGCGATGAGCGGCTGCGATGCGGGGCCGTACATCCGCAACTGCGACCCCACGCTCCCATCTTGTGGAGCGCCGATCGATGCCGGGATGGCGCTCGACGTCCGCGTCTTCGAGGTGCGGACGCTCGACGCGGACGACCCCTACGCCGGGCTCCAAAGCATCACCGTGACGCCGGACAACCCGACGCTCACGGTCCGCGGGACGCCGACGACGCAGGTCTTCATGGCCGTCGGCCACTACATCGACGGTACCACCCGCCCCCTTCCGCTCGGCACCTGGAGCGTGGACCGCGCCTTCGCCGGATCGATGGACCCGGACACCGGGCGCTTCACGGCCAACGGCCAGGTCGGCGACGCGGTGCACGTCGACGTGCAGGTACCGCGGCCGTCGGGCGTGGCGCTGCATGGGACCACGACGCTGACGGTGCGCTACGAGCGCGACGTGCTGGTGACGCCGAGCACCGACGCGGCGCGGTCGCTCTTCGGCGCGCCGGTCACCGACGCCTCGCGGGCGGTGGTGCTGCGCTACCCCCTCGACGGCGCGCGGATGCCGCAGAACGTGGCCGCGCCGGACGTTCAGTGGGAGGGCGGGGCCGCCGGCGACGTGTACCGCGTGCGCCTCGTGAAGCCCCACGCGACGGTCACCGGCTACGTCACCCACACGGGCGCGGCGTTCCGCTTCGATTGGGGCGTCGACGCGAGCGGGTGGCGCGCCATCGTCGAGTCGGATCCGACGTCGCCGGCCACCCTCACCGTCGATCGCGCGACGGGCGGCGCGGCGGTCGCCGGGGCCCCGGTGACGCTGCAGATCGCCCAGGGCTCCCTCGCCGGGGCCGTGTACTACTGGGACCTTCGCGCGGGGAAGATCCTGCGGGTGCGCGAGACTCCGACCGGGCCCGTGCGCGAGGACTTCCTTCCCCGGCCGCCGGCGCGGCGAAGCGACGGGAGCCGCTGCGTGGCTTGCCACACCGTCTCGCGCGACGGGCTGCAGATGGCCGCGGAGCTTTGGGAGGGCCAGGGGCCGTCGTCGGTCTTCGACCTGACGGCGGACCTGAGCCGTGACCCGGCGCCGACGCGCTTCACCCCGAACGAGACGACGAACCAGCCGTCGTGGGTCTACGGGTCCTTCAACGCCGACGCGACGCGGCTCATCGCGAACCGCCTCGGCGGGCTGTTCCTCGTCGACCCCGCGACGGGGAGCACGGTGTCGCCGCGGGCCGGAACGCTCCCGCAGGGCAACAGCGTGCAGCCGTCGTGGTCGCCGGACGGGCACACCATCGCCTACGTCGCGAACGCCGTCGGTCCTGGCCCCACGGCCTTCGCAGCGAGCGACCTCGCGACGATCAACGTGACGGCAGCGGACAGCTTCGACGCGCCGGTGCAGCGCGTGCCGGGCGCGTCGCTCGCGGCCCGCGCCGAGCGCGGCAACGCCGTCGCGTACCCGACGTGGACGCCGGACTCGCGGTGGATCGCGTTCCAGCACGGACCCTACAGCGAGAGCGACCGCGACCTCGGCGGAGGCATGCCGCGGATGCGCTATCCGTCGGCGCTGTACCTCGTCGGTCCGTCGGGCGGCGCGCCCACGCGCCTCGACCGTGCGTCGCAGGACGCCGCCGGCGACGACGCGTACTTCCCGAATTTCTCGCCGTTCATCCAGGGCGGGCAATACTGGCTCATGTATTTCTCCCGGCGCGACTACGGCAACGTCCAGGCCGGCACGCGGGGCACCGGACGCCGCCAGCTCTGGGTCACCGCGATCAGCGCGTCGCCGACGGCGGGCACGGACCCCTCGAGCACTCCGTACTGGCTCCCGGGCCAGGACGTCGCCAGCGACAACGTGAGCGGGTTCTGGGCGCCGCAGCCGTGTCGTTCCCGGGGCATGAGCTGCACCGTCTCGAGCGAGTGCTGCGCGGGCTCGTGCAGCGCGAACGCCGCCGGGGCGCTCGTCTGCAATCCCCCTCCGCCGCAGGCGCCTTGCCGCGGCGAGCGCGAGCGCTGCGGTGCCTCTGGAGACTGCTGCGACGGCCTCGCCTGTGCCGCCAACGTCTGCCTGCGACCGCCCGGCTGACGGCCGACGTTCCCCCCGCGACGGCGTGCGGCTCCTTCCGGTACGATGCCGGGTCGTGCCCACGCGAACCCCTTCGATCCGATCGCTCGCTCCGCTGGCCGCGCTGCTGGCCGCCCTCCTCGCCGCATGCACCGGCGACACCGCTGCCGCACCGCCTGATCCGAACGCCGACGCGTCGACGTCCGACGCCGGGGCCGACGGCGCGGCGCCTCCCGGCGACCGCGGACCCGTCGAGGAGGGTGCCTGCGCGAGCGACCAGGACTGCGCGGACACGTCGTATTGCAACGGCTCCGAGCACTGCGTGATGGGGCGCTGCGCGGCGGGCACGAACCCCTGCGACGATCGCTACTCGTGCACGCGCGACCGCTGCGACGAGGGCACGCGGAGCTGCGCGCACGACCCCGACGACTCGGTGTGCGGGGACCACGACGCATGCAACGGCGTGGAGCGTTGCGACCCGACGACGCCGGGCGCCATCGCCGGCTCGGGCTGCCAGCCGGTGCACGTCGACGACCAGATCGACTGCGACGACCGCAACACCTGCACCCTCGACACCTGCGACGCGACGTTGGGCTGCGTTCACGCCGCCCGCGACCTCGACGGCGACGGCTTCGTCGACCGCGCGTGCACCCTCGACGGAACGCCGCACGGCACCCAGGGCACGGACTGCAACGACAGCGATCCGCGGGTGTTTCCGGGCGCGCCGGAGATCTGCGACGACGGGCGCGACAACAACTGCAACCTCCTCGTCGACTACGCGGACACGGCGTTCTGCACGCCGACGAACGACGCGTGCGACCGCGCGCAGGAGATCCGCCTCGCCGGCGAGGCGACGTACAACGTCGTCGGATCCACCGTCGGCATCGCGGGCACGCTCGCCACGACGTGCGGGCAGCCGGGGCGCGCCACGGCGCTGTACCGCTTCACCCTCGCCTCGCCCGAGGACATCTCCATCAACGACGACGACACGGCCGGCGCCGGCGCCTCCATCGCGCTGCTCTCGACGTGCGCCGCCGGGAGCGAGCTTCGATGCGCGCGCGGGCTGTCCGCCGCGGCGCCGCAGGTGCAGATCCGGTCGGTGCCCGCCGGGACCTATTTCATTGCGGTGCAGACGAGCGTCGCGCGGATCTTTCACCTGCACCTGACGGTGGGGCACCCGACGACGTCGCCGGCCAACGACGTCTGCCCGACGGCGGGGTCGACGCCGCCGGTGGACCTCGGCGACGGACTGCCGCACGTCGTGTCCTTTGCAGGTCTGCTGCCCGACTACTCGATGAGCTGCGACACCGGCGCGCCCACGCCCGACGCGGTGTACCCGCTGACGCTCACGGCGCCGCGCAACGTCACGTTGACGGGCGTCTCCGCGGCCGGCGAGCGCGTCACCATGGCGCTCTACCGCGACCCGTGCGCCGTCGCGACGGGCGAGATCCGCTGCGCCGCTGCGGTGACGACGTCGCGCATCCTTCAGCGGCCGCTCGCCGCGGGGCGGTACTACGTCGTGGTGCGTACGGGCAGCGCGCAGAGCGTGACGCTGCAGGCGACGCTGAGCGATCCGACGATGCGCGCGCCGGGCGACGCGTGCCCCGGCCTCGTAGTGACCCCCGATGGACCGCCGCTGACGGTCACCATGACCGGCCTCGACTCGTACCCCGACGTGGGCACGTCGTGCGGCTCCAACGGCACCGCCGACGGATGGACCGACGCCGTCGCGTCGTTCACGCTGACGACGCCGCGCGACGTGAACATCGCCATCGGCGCGTCGGGCTTCGCCTCGCTGCGCCTGCAGCTCCAGACCGACTGCATGGCGCGCACGAGCGTGGTCGGACCATGCGTCACCGGGGCCCCTCCGGTGCGGCGCTACCGAGGCCTCGGGGCGGGCACGTACTACGTCATCGTGGAGTCCAACGCGCCGCCGCCGTCGTTCTCGCTGACGGTGACGACCACCGCCCCCGGCGTGCGGCTCCCGGGCGACACGTGCCCCGGCGTCGACGTCGTGCCCGACGGCGCCCCGGGCGTGATCAACCCCGCCGGCTTCGACGTCACGTCGGACATCGGCACCTCCTGCGGCTCGGTGCGTCCGACGGACAACTGGACCGACTGGGTGTTCCATTTCGCGCTCGCCACGCCGCGGGACGTCGACCTCACGATGCTCGGCGGCTCCGCGATGCGCATGCAGCTCGGGTCGTCGTGCGGCGTCGGAGCACCTTCGATCGGCGGTTGCCTCTCGGGGACCACGACGATCGAGCGGCGCTACCGAAGCCTCCCCGCGGGCGACTACTACGTCGTCGGCGAGCAGGCCGGGACGTCGGGGCTCGCGGGTCCGTTGCGGCTCATCGTCGCGACGTCGGATCCGGGCGTGCGCGCCGTCGGCGACACCTGCGGAACCGCCGCGGTGCTGACCCCGGACGGCGCTCCGACGGTGCTTCCCATCGGGGGCTTCGACCCGGTGCCGGACCACGGAACGCCCTGCGGGTCGGCGATGATCTCGGCGCCCTCGTGGACCGACCTCGCCGGCACCTTCACCCTCGCCGCGCCGCGCGACGTGACGGTCTCCATCTCCGGGACACCGATCACGCAGTTCTTCGCGGTGCTCGAGCACACCTGCGGCGTCGCGACGACGGCCCTGGGCTCGTGCCTCTCCGGTCCCACGGGCTCGTGGATCCAGCGGTACCCGTCGCTGCCCGCGGGCACGTACTCCATCGTCGCCGAGACCCGGTCGGTGGCTGCGTCGAGCACGGCGACGGTGAGCGTGACGACGCTGCCTCCGGGGACGACGCCCACGTACCGCCGCGTCGACTCCCCGGCGGACCTCGCGTGGTTCGAGGCGTGCTCGGCGCCGGGCGTGCGGCGCGTGCTCCCGGGTCAGGACGACAGCCAGACCGTCGATCCGTTGCCGTTCACGTTCCGTTACTGGGGCGTGCCCGTCACGATGGCGGCGAACATCTCGACGAACGGCTTCATCAGCCTCGACGGGGCGCCGTCCGCGAGCCTCGGCGGAGCGATCCCCGATCGATCGGCGCCGAACGCGGTGATCGCGGCGCTCTGGCTCGACCTCGTCACCGGTACCGGCGGCATCTGCCTGGCGACCACGGGCACGGCGCCGAACCGGCGCTACGTCGCCCAGTGGGACCACGCGACGTACTACGCGAATCGCGCCGCGGACCTCTCCTTCGAGATCGCCCTGGACGAGGGGACCAACGCCATCGACGTGGTCTACCAGACCCTCAGCGCGCCGCCGGCGAGCGGCACCATCGGCGTCGAGAACCTCGACGGCTCCGACGGCGTCGTGCTCTGCAGCGGATCGACGTCGTGCGCGGTGATGACCGGCACGCGCTACCGCTGGGTGCCGACGCCCTGAGGGCGCGCGCTCAGCGGTGCGACGCGAGGTCCGCGACGCTCTCGCCGCGGTGCGTGCGCCCGATGGTGTCGGCGAGGAGCCCCGCGATGCTGACCACCTCGATGCGCGGGTCACGCTTCGCGTCGGTGAGCGGGATCGAGTCGGTCACGAGCACGCGTTGCAGCGGCGACGACCGGATGCGCTCGAGCGCCTTGCCGCACAGCACGCCGTGCACCGCCGCGGCTTCGACGGACGCAGCGCCGAGACGCATCACGAGCTCCGCGGCCTCGACGATGGTGCCGCCGGTGGCGATCTCGTCGTCGACGATGAGCGCGTGACGCCCGCGCACGTCGCCGACCAGCGCGCGCGGCACGGCGTGCTCGTCGTCGCCGGTGCGGCGCTTGTCGATGACGGCGAGGTCCACGCCGAGGCTCGCGGCGAAGCGGCCCGCGTCCTTCGCCTCGCCGATGTCCGTCGCCACGACGACGCGCTGCACGGCACCGCCGGCGCCGAGCGCGCGGCCGAGCACCGGCACCGCGGTGACGTGGTCCACCGGAACGCGAAAGAACCCGTGGATCTGCGGTGAGTGCAGGTCCATGGCGATGAGGCGCTGTGCACCCGCAGTGACGAGCAGGTCGGCCACGAGGCGCGCGGTGATCGACACGCCGGGCTCGTCCTGCTTGTCCGAGCGCACGTAGGGAAAGTAGGGCAGCACCGCGGTCACGCGCCCCGCGCTCGCGCCGCGCAGCGCGTCGATGAGCAGCAGCGTCTCCATCAGCGACTCGTTGACCGGCGGGCACGACGTCTGGACGACGTACACATCGCGGTCGCGCACGTTCGACTCGACGCAAACCTTCAGGTTCTCGTTCGAGAAGCGGTTGAAGCGGATGCGCGCGGTGTCCGTGCCGAGGTGCGCCGCGATGGCGCTGGCGAGGGCCGGGTGCGTCGAACCGGAGGCGATGAGGGGGCCGTCGTTCATCGGCCGGGTCCTACCGCATGGCGCGCCGGCGCTCCAAACCCTTGACGCGCCCGCGGGTGCGGGACGACCCTCGCCGGGCGCGCGATGCCCACGTCCCTCGACCCGAAGCACCGCGACGCGCTCGTGCACGGTCACCAGGAGCTGGTGAAGAAGCTGGCGCGGGGAATCCGCCGGGACCTCCCGCGCCACGTCTCCCTCGATGACCTCCTCAGCGCCGGACAGGCCGGGCTGCTCGACGCCGCGACGCGCTTCGACCCGACGCGCGGGGCGCAGTTCCAGACCTTCGCGTACTACCGGATCCGCGGCGCCATCTTCGATTGGATCAAGCGCGAGAGCGCGAGCGACCCCGTGGCACGCGCTCGCTTCGGCGCTCGAGGTGCCGTCGACGACCTGCTCGCGTCACGCGCCGCCGAGGGTGCCGCCGCGGGCGATGCGCTCGACGCCGCGCGGGCCCTCGCCGGCCTCCTCGAAGAGACGGCCACCGCGTTGCTCCTCGAGGAGACCGCCGCCGCCACCGCCGCGCACGCGCTGCCCTCGCCCGAGGCCGCCGCCATCGCCCAGGACGAGGCCGAACACGTTCGCGACGCCATGGCTTCGCTGCCGGACAAGGAGCGGCACATCGTCGACGCCGTCTATCTCCGCGGCGAGACCATCGAGGACGCCGGCAAGGAGCTCGGCCTCACGAAGAGCTGGTCGAGCAGGCTGCACGCCCGCGCGCTGGGGCTCCTGCGCGAGCGCCTCGGCGGCGACGCGTCACCGTGGCGCTGACGGCGTCGCACCGCCGTAGCTGTGCGTCGGGGCGCGGTGGGCGATGCCCGTTCGATCGGAGAACACGGCCTGAAGCGTGATCAACGCCGTCAACGCGACGGCCAGGGTGATCACGGCGAGCAGCGCGCGGCGGCCCGAGACGATCTGCGCGTTGCGCGGGATGGGAGCGGTCACGGCCGACAGGATCGCACGACGGCGCCGCGGAGCCAGCCCTCGAGCATGGACCGCGCGCAGGTGCCCTCGCCGAAGGCCGGCGATCGGGCGTGCGAAGGATCGACGGCGCGGAGCCACAAGGGGCTCTGCAGGGGCGTTGGGCCCGCGGTGAAGGGCGCAACGGCGGCGAGGTCCTCGGCGGCCTCGGAGGCGGCGCCGGGGGCCGCGTGGAGGTGCATCGGGGCGGTGCCGCCATGGCACGCTGCGGAAGCGCAGCCCGCGGAGCGAAGCGACGGCGCGACGGCCAGCACCCAGCTCCCCGCATCGAGGTGGTGCGTCGACGGCGTCTGCAGTGGAGGAGGCGCGTCGGTCATGCGCCAGCGCGCGAAGGCGAGGCCTCCCAGCACGGCGACGGCGAGCACCACCGGGCTGCCAAGGGCGAGACCGGGCGTCGTGGAGGACCCATGCGAGCGGCGCATCCCCGACGCGTACCAGAGCCCGGCGCGCGCGTCCGGCTTGTGGCGTTCGGTGCCGCGGCGTTAGGGTCCGCCCGCCATGGCGGAGGCCGCACCGATCTTTCATTTCAACGACGAGCGGTCGTTCATCGTCGAGGAGGTCGTCGCGCGCGTCACGCACGCGGCTCCGGACCCGCTGCTGCTGCTCAACGACGCGGCGTGGTGCGAGATCCGCCGCCTCGAGGCGCGGCCGGGCGGCGAGCGCGCCGAGTACGAGCGCTTTCGCGACCTCGCGCGCACGCTGGGCAAGCTCTCGGACACCGAGCGGCGCCGCAAGGTCGAGGAGGTCTCGCGGCGCTACGCGCAGGACATCGCGGGCAACTTCGACCCGCGCGTCTACGCCGTGTCGACGCGGGTGCTCCCCGGCGCGCTCTCGCTGCTGCTCTCGCCCAAGGACCTGGGCCTCGGCCTGCGCGCCCTCGGCCGCCTCCAGGACTACGTGGTCACGCAGGGGCCCATCGAGCGCATCCGCTCGCTCGCGCGCCGCGGCACGGTGGTGTTCGTGCCGACGCACCTGTCGAACCTCGACTCCGTGGTCTTCGGCTTCGCGCTGGACCGCGAGGGCCTTCCGCCGGCGACGTACGGCGCGGGCAAGAACCTCTTCACGAACCCGTTCCTGTCGTTCTTCATGCAGAACCTCGGGGCGTACCGCGTCGACCGCCGCATCAAGCACGGCCTCTACAAGGAGGTGCTGAAGACGTACTCGGCGGTGCTCATCGAGCGCGGGTACCACTCGCTGTTCTTCCCGGGCGGCACGCGCTCGCGGTCGGGCATCGTCGAGGAGCGGCTGAAGCTCGGGCTGATGGGGACCGGCGTCGAGGCCTTCGTGCACTCGCTGCGGCGCGGACACCCGCAGCGCGTGTTCTTCGTGCCGGCGACGATCAACTACATGCTGACCCTCGAGGCGTCGACGCTCATCGCCGACTTTCTCGCCGAGGTCGGGCGCAACCGCTACATCATCGAGGACGACGAGAGCACCCGCCTCGAGCGCGTCGCGACGCTCGTCCGCAAGCTCGCGATGACCACCGGCTCGGTGGTGATCCGCTACGGCGAGCCGATGGATCCGTTCACGAACCGCGTGCTCGACGACGGGCGCTCCGTCGACGCGCGCGGGCGCACGGTGGACCCGGCGACGTACGTGACGCGCGACGGCCAGGCGGTCATCGACGAGGCGCGCGACGCCCAGTACACGCGGGAGCTCGGCGAGGCGATCTGCGCGTCGTTCGCGAAGGAGACCGTGCTCCTCGCTTCGCACCTCGTCGCCGGTGCCGCGTTCGCGAAGCTTCGCGAATCGTTCCCTGGCGAGGACCTCTTCAAGCTGCTCCGGCACCGCGACGAGGTGTTCGTTCCATCCGACGAGCTCGAGCGCCGCGTGGCGGACCTCACGGACCGCGCGCGCGCCCTCGAGGACCGCGGCGGCATCGTGCTGGGACCTGGCGTCCGCGGCGCGTCGGCCCAGGCGATCATCGGTGCGGCGTCGCGTGCGTGGGCCGGCTACCACACGAACGCGGTGCTCCGCGAGACGCACGGCGGCGTGGTGCTCGGCGACACGAACCTGCTGCTCTACTACCAGAACCGGCTCGCGGTGAGCGGCCTCGGGTTCCACCCGAGCGCGCGGAGGGCGTGACATGGGAGAGAGGGGATCGCTCGCGGTCGGGGTGCTCGGCGGCGGACGGTGGGGCCTCGCGCTGGCCGCCGCGGTGACGCGCAACGGTCACTCGGCGATGCTGTACTCGCGACGCCACGAGCTCGCGCCGAACCTCGCCGGAGCCTTCACGCGCACCACCGAGCTCAAGGCCGTCGCGGCGCACGCGCGGCTGATCCTGCTGGCGGTGCCGTCGTCGGTGCTGCGCGACGTCGCACGGGCCCTCGGCGACGTCACCAACGGATCGCACCTGCTCGTGCACGGCATTCGCGGCCTCTCGGCCGAGGGGCTGACCCCGCTCTCGCAGGTGCTGCGCGAGGAGACGCCGTGCCGCCGCGTGGGCGCGCTCGGCGGTCCTGCGCTGGCCGACGACCTGCTCGAGGGGCTGCCCTCGGTGATCGCCGTCGCGTCGCCGTTCGCCGAGGTCACCGACGCAGTGCGCGCTGTGCTCGAGGGCCCGCGCATGCGCGTCTCGGTGAGCCGCGACCTCGTGGGCCTCGAGTGGGCCAGCGCGCTCAACGGCGTGCTCTGCGTGGCGCTGGGCTACGCGCGCGCCATCGGCATTCCTGCGGCGCTGCTCGGCGGCGTGATGGTGCGCGGGCTCCACGAGGCGGCGCGCATCGCCGTGGCCGCCGGCGCCGACGAGCGAAGCCTGTTCGAGCTCGCGGGCGTGGGCGATCTGCTCGCCGCGATGGGGCAGGACGACCGCCCGGAGTGCCGCCTCGGCGCGGCGCTCGCCAACGGCGCGACGCTCGCCGACGCGCTCGCCGACTCCCCTGTGCGCATCGAGGCTCCGACGCTGGTTCCGCGCGTCGTGGCGTTCGCGCGCAGGCACCGCGTCGACGCGACCTTGTTCGAGAGCATCGAGAGCGTCTTCGTCGGAACGCTGGACCGCGAGACGCTCGTCGCGCGCCTCATGCAGCGACGCTGACCGCTCCGCGAATTTCCGGCGCGTGAAAAAAAACGCGGCCGAATCGTGTCGGGTTTTTTGACGCCGAGAGGCGGGTCGTGGAGAAGGGGAGAGCCCGCCCCCTGGAGCGTTGAGACGCTGGAGCTCCAAGGGAAGTCGGGACGAGACTCGGGGCCGCAAAGGTCGACCGCCGGGGGTGGCACAGAGGTGTGCGCCATCCCCACGCCGCGGTCTGCCTGGACGCGAGCCCCGCACACGGACGCACGCAGGGAGGACCACGGAACATGACCATGCCGATCCAAGTGAGCAGCCTCGGGGTGATCCTCGCGGACGAGGAGGAGGAGGAGGTCCTCCAGAGCCCCGAAGTCACGACGCTGATCCCGGGCCAGGAGCGCGGCCGCAAGCCCCGCGCGCGCACCCGCCCGAAGACGCTGTCGATGCGCCGCCAGTCGAAGCGCGAGCTCGAGCGGATGAAGCAGCTCTACCCGGACCTCGACTACGCGCGTCCGATGAGCCGCGCCGACTGCCAGCATGGACCGCACGCCGAGCGGCCTTGCCCGTTCGTCAGCTGCAAGCACCACCTGTATCTCGACGTGAACGAGCGCAACGGCAACATCAAGCTCAACATGCCGCACATCGAGGTGTGGGAGATGCCCGAGACCTGCGCCCTCGACGTCGCCGACCGCGGCGGCATCACGCTCGAGGAGGTCGGCGCCATCATGAACCTGACCCGCGAGCGCATCCGTCAGCTCGAGGACCTCTCCCTCGCCCGCCTCAAGGCGCTGAAGGAGATGACCGCCCTCGCCGATTACGTCGAGTACTAACGCGACGCCAGCATCCCCGCCGCGAACGCCGCGGCGGCCGCCACCGCTCCGATCACCACCAGCACCCAGACATTGCTCCATGGCGCGCGCGCCGCGGCGGCTCGCCCCGAGGACGGAGGCGCCGACGGTGCGAAGCCCTGCGCCGGCGGCGGCGCGCTCGGCACCGGCGGAGCCCAGGGCACCGCGGCCGGCGGCGACGCGTACGCCGCCAGGGCCGCCGCGACCTCCGGCGGCACCGAATCCATCGACAGCGGGATCGTCTTGTCGCTCACGAAGACCGGCGCCGGGGCCTCGGTCAGCGCCGTGAGCTCCGCCGGAGCAACGGACGACGGGACCCACGGCGCCGACGTCCAGTCCGAGGGTGACGCGGCGATGGGCGGCGACGTCGCGGGAGTGACCGGCGAGATCGCCGGCGCACGCGCGGAGACCGCGTCCGGTACGAGCGTCGTGTCGAACGGAGCCGGTGCAGTGCGCTCGGCCTCGGCCAGCGTCGCCATCATCGCCATCGCCGACGGAAGGCGCACCGCGACGGTCTCGCCCGCCGCCGCGAGAGCCATCGGAGGCTCCGGCGGAAGCACGATGTCCTGGCGCGTGGTCGACGCGTCGTCGAGCGAGACGTCCGCCGCGGCGGCGCCGAAATCGCTCATTTCGAGGCCCACGGTTCGATTGCGCGGGCGCACCGCCGAACCGTCCAGCCGCGGCGTCGCTGGCCGTGGAGGGGCGGGCAGCGCAGGCATCGCGACGGCCACCACCGGCGCCGAGAGGTCGACGAGGTCATCGGCCTCCGGCGGGCGCACCCACCCCGTCGCGCGCAGGGCCTCGCGGAGCCGTTCGGCGTCCTGCGGACGTGCCTCGGGACGCCGCGCCATCGCCTGCGCCAGCGCCGCCCAGATGCCATCGGGGACGTCGGGACGGAGCGCTGCGAGCACGGCATGCACACCCGCCTCGCGCTGCCCCACGAAGTGCGCCCAGCTACGATGCCCCGCGGGCCGCGCGGCATCCGGGGCGAGCATCCGCACGACGAGCACCGCCGCGGCGAAGACGTCCGTCGAAGGCGTGCGCAGCGCGGGCTCGCGAGCGTGCTCCGGAGCCGCGTACTCCGTCGCGCCGCCGTCGGTCAGGTCCGTGAGGGCCGGCGCGTCGCGGTCCGCCGCGAGCCCGAAATCGAGCACCCGCGCCTCGGCCGGCGCTCCGGCGACGCGCACCCGCACCGCGTCGTGATGAAGGCCTCCGTGCACCAGCGATCCCGGCGCGCGCTGCCGATGCCCCGCGCCCACCGCCCCGAGCACCGCGTCGGCCATCGACGCCACGGTCTCGAGCGAGGGCCGCTCGGCGCGCGCCTTGGAGGACGCCAGCCAATCGCCGAGGCCTTCGCTCTCCCAGTGCTCGAGCACCGCGTACGGCTGCGGTCCCGACGTGTTCACCTCGATCACCGGGAGCACCGCCGGGTGCCGCAGCCGCCCGAGGCGATCGCCCAGCACCGCCAGCGCGGCGAGGCGCTCCGCACGGCGCAGCGACGGCGCCGGCAGCACCTTGACGACGACGGTCCCGCGCCCGCGCTGCGCGTCGACGGCGCGCCAGCACTCGCCGGCGCCCCACCCCGCGAGCCTCGCCTCGAGACGCCATCGGCCGTCGAGCAACGCCCCGGCGCCGCGCTCGGGCCCCGGCACGCTCAGAACTCCGCGGGGTCGGTGTGCGTGCCGAACACCTCGCGCAGCACGTCGCAGACCTCCTGCTCGGTGCAGTAGACCTTCGCGGCCTCGATGATGGGCGGGCACAGGTTGACGTTGCCGCGCGCCGCTTCGCGCACCGCGGCGAGCGCCGAAGCGACCTTGGCGGCGTCGCGCGAGGCCTTCACCGCAGCGAGGCTGTCGCACTGCCGCCGCTGCACCTCCTCGTCGATCTTGAGGAGCGGAATGCGCGACGCGTCGCCCTGGCTGACGAACTCGTTGACGCCGACCATGACCTTCTCGCCGCGCTCGACCTGGCGCTGGAACCGGTAGGCCGCGCCGGCGATCTCGCGCTGCGGGTACCCCTGCTCCACGGCCGCGAGCATGCCGCCCATGTCATCGATGCGGCGGATGTAGTCGAGCGCCTCGGCCTCGAGCTTGTTGGTCATCCACTCGACGAAATAGCTGCCGCCGAGGGGGTCGATGGAGTTCGCGACGCCGGTCTCGTGGGCGACGATCTGCTGCGTGCGCAGCGCGATGGTCACCGCCTCCTCGGTCGGGAGCGCGTAGGTCTCGTCGAGGGAGTTCGTGTGCAGCGACTGCGTGCCGCCGAGCACCGCCGCGAGGGCTTGGACCGCCACGCGCGCGACGTTGTTGTAGGGCTGCTGCGCCGTCAGCGACACGCCGGCGGTCTGCGCGTGGGTGCGCAGCTTGAGGCTCTCGGCCTTCTTCGCGCCGAAGCGGTCGCGCATGACCCGCGCCCAGATGCGCCGCGCCGCGCGGAACTTCGCGATCTCCTCGAAGAAGTCCGTGTGCACGTCGAAGAAGAACGAGAGCCGCGGCGCGAAGGCGTCGACGTCGAGGCCGCGGTCGATGGCGCTCTGCACGTACGCGATGCCGTCGGCGAGGGTGAACGCGAGCTCCTGCGCCGCGGTGCTGCCCGCCTCGCGGATGTGGTAGCCGGAGATGGAGACCGGGTGCCAGCGCGGGAGCTCCTTCGCCGCGAACTCGATGGTGTCGGCGACCATGCGCATCGCGGGGCGCGGACCCACGACCCACGCGTGCTGCGCGATGAACTCCTTGAGGCAGTCGTTCTGGATGGTGCCGCCGAGGGCCGAGCGCGGGATGCCGCGCGCGTCGGCGAGCGCGACGTAGAAGCACAGCATGACGATGGCCGGACCGTTGATGGTCATGGACGTCGTGATGCGGTCGAGGGGGATGCCGTCGAAGAGCACCTCCATGTCGCGCAGCGTGTCGACGGCGACGCCGCACATGCCCACCTCGCCGAGGGAGCGCGGCGAGTCGGAGTCGTAGCCCATGAGCGTGGGGAAATCGAAGGCCACGGAGAGCCCCGCCTGCCCCTGCGACAGGAGGTAGTGGTACCGCGCGTTGGTCTGCTCCGGCGTGCCGAAGCCCGCGAACTGCCGCATCGTCCAGAGCCGCCCGCGGTACATCGTGGGCTGGATGCCGCGGGTGTACGGGAACTCACCCGGCAGACCGAGGTCCCCGAGGTAGTCGAAGGCGACGTCGGCGGGCGTCACGACGTCGGGCACCTCGAGGTCCGAGAGCGTGGTGAAGCGCTCGTGGCGCAGCGGCGCCTTGGCGAGCACCTTCGCGCGCGTGCCGGCCTCCCAGCGAGCCCGCGCCTCGCGGATCGCCGCCACGTCCGCGGGCACCTCGCCCTGCGCGCTCGCCGCACCCTCCGCGGCTGCCCGCGGCGAACCACCGACCGTCTGCACATCCATCGCCGTCGTCCTCGTCTCTGCGCCCGAATGGGCCGCGAAATCTGGCACGCGGCCGCGCTCGGCCACAAGCCCGCGTCAGCTGCCGCCGAGCCGAGCCTCGCCGCGCGCCAGGCACACCCCGCCCGCGGGCTGCGCGCGCCGTGGCCACGACGCGATGATCGAGGGGTTGATCGCGAGGTAGTAGAGCGCGCCAGCGGCAGGCGCCGTGTACGTGTCCATGGTGAGCACGTGGATGCCCGCGCCGCCGGGCAGCGTGCCGCTCACCGACGACGCGACGGAGTTGCCGGGGCACACCGTTCCCGCGTCGTCGTTGCACAGACCGGGGTCGCCGGTGCCGTGGCGAAGATCCAGCACCGTGTCGACGCCCGCGGGGGTCGAGCAGGTGTTCGCGCGGAACGTCACGCCCGCGGCGACCTCGGGGCAGCTTCGCCACCAGTACGAGTCCTCGGGACCGGCGCCGCCGCCGCAGGTGGTCGCGACGGTGCCGGGCGTCACGAAGGGGTGCCGGAAGACGTTGTAGAGCCCCGCGGTGACCGTTCCGGGGATGTACTGCACGTCGCCGTTCGTGCTGATCGGGAGGTGCTGTAGATGCACCGTGCCGCTGCCCGACGCCGCGCCGTAGGCCGCGACGGCGAGGTAGTACGTGCCCGGCGCGAAGCGGCCGACGACCATCGACTGCGTGCCGCCGGACGTGCACTTCGGCGTGTAGACGTCGAGGCGGCTGGTGTTCGACGCGTCGTCGTTGCACCACACCTCGCCGGGCCGCCCTCCGAGGATGTACGGGTCGCACGGGCCGCCGCGCGGCAGACCGTTCACGGCCCAGAAGAGCACCGTGTCGAAGCCCGCGCCGAAGGTGTCGGCGTAGACGACCTCGGTCTGCGTGAGCGTCACCTGGAAGAACACGTCGGCGCCCGTCGAGGAGGCGCAGTCAGTGGTGAGCGTGGTCACCGTGTGGTCGCCGTTGACGACGGTGAACGGCAGGTCGATGGCGGACCCGCGCGTGAGGTCCACCACCGTCGCCGTCTGGCACGTGTCGTTGACCGGAACGCATCGCGCCGACGCGCACCGCGTGCCCGCCGCGCAGACGGTCCCGCACGCGCCGCAGTTCGACGCGTCGGCGCCGAGGTTGGTCTCGCAGCCGTCGCCTGGCGCCGCGTTGCAGTCGGCCCACGGCGCCGTGCACGACGCGACCGCGCACGAGCCCGCGCGGCAGCCCGCGGTACCGTTGGCGATGGAGCACGCCGTCGCGCACGTTCCGCAGTGGGTCACGTTCGCCGTGAGGTCGGTCTCGCAGCCGTTGGCGGCCGCGCCGTCGCAGTCGCCCCAGCCCGCCGCGCACGCCGCGATGGCGCAGGCGCCGCCCACGCACGCCGCCGTCGCATGGGCGGGCGCGCACGTCACCGCGCACGCGCCGCACGTAGTGGTGCTCGCGAGGCTCGCCTCGCAGCCGTTGGCGGCGTTGCCATCGCAGTTGGCAAAGCCCGCCGCGCACGCGAAGCCGCACGCGCCGGCCGCGCAAGTCGGCGTCGCGTTGGGCGGCGCGGGGCATGCGGTGGCGCACGCTCCGCAGTGCGTGACGTCGGAGCTGAGGTTCGCGCAGAGGCCCGCGCAGTACGTCGTCCCGGCGCCGCAGACGGAGCCGCAGACGCCGCCGCTGCAGACGGTGCCCGCGCCGCACGCCGCGCCGCAGCGCCCGCAGCTCCCGTTCGACACCCGCAGGTCGGTCTCGCAGCCGTTCGCCGCGCTCCCGTCGCAGTCGCCGAAGTTCGCCGCGCAGGACCCCACCCCGCACGCCCCGGCCACGCACACCGGCGTCGCGTTGGCGACGCTGCACGCGCGACCGCACGCGCCGCACGCGCCGACGGTCGTCGCGAGATTGGTCTCGCAGCCGTTCGCCGCGCTGCCGTCGCAGTCGCCCCAGCCTGCCGCGCAGGATCCGACGACGCACGCCCCGGATCGGCACGCCGCCGTCGCGTGCGCCAGCGAGCACGCCGTTCCGCACGCGCCGCAGGCCGACGTGGACGTGGTGAGGTCGGTCTCGCAGCCGTTCGCAGCGTTGCCATCGCAGTCGCCCCAGCCGGCGTCGCACCGCACCACGGAGCACGTGCCGCCGCCGCAGCCGGCCGTCGCGTGGGCCAGCACGCACGCCCGGCCGCACGCCCCGCACGAAGCGACCGTCGTCACGAGGTTGGTCTCGCAGCCGTTCGCAGCGCTGCCGTCGCAATTCCCCCAGCCCGCGGCGCAGGTGATGCCGCAGGCGCCCGCCGCGCACGTCGCGGTGCCGTTCGTCGCGTTGCACGCCGTCGCGCACCCGCCGCAGTGCTGCGAATCGGAGCCGAGGGCGACCTCGCATCCGTTCGCGGCGCTCCCGTCGCAGTCGGCCCAGCCCGCGGCGCAGGAACCGATCGCACACGCCCCCGCACGGCAGGCCGCGGTCGCGTGGGCGAGCACGCAGACGTTGCCGCAGGCGCCACAGTTCGCCGCGCTCGTCGCGAGCGTCGTCTCGCAGCCGTTCGCGGCGTTGCCGTCGCAATCGCCGAGGCCCGCGGCGCACGTCGTGCGAACGCACACGCCGAGATCGCAGCGCGCCCCCGCTCCCTGGAAGGAGCACACCGTCCGGCATCCGCCGCAATGCAGGGCGTTCGTCGCGATGTCGCTCTCGCAGCCGTTGGTGACGTCGCCGTCGCAGTCGGCGAAGCCTGCGGCGCAGGCGATGCCGCACGCTCCACCGCTGCACGACGCTGCTCCATGCGACGCGCTGCACGCCGTCGCGCAGGCGCCGCAGTGGTTCGGGTCCCGCGCGAGCTCCACCTCGCAGCCCGTGGCGGGGTCGCCGTCGCAGTCGGCCCAGCCGGCGTCGCACGCCCAGCGGCACGTCCCCGACGCGCACGCCGCGGCGGCGTGGGCCCGCGCGGCGCAGGCGGCTCCGCACGCCCCGCAGTGCGCGACGGTCGCGGAGGTGTCGACCTCGCACCCGTTGCTCGCGACGCCGTCGCAGTCGCCGTAGCCCGCAACACACGACGAGGCGCACGCGCCCGCGGTGCACGCGCTCGCCCCGTTGGGCCGCGACGCGCACGCCGTGCCGCACGCGCCGCAGTTGCCCGCGCTGCTTCGGAGGTCCGTCTCGCAGCCGTTGGCGGCGGCGCCGTCGCAGTCGCCGAAGCCCGTGGTGCAGGCAACCCCACAAACGCCGTCGGCGCATGCCGCGGCGCCGTTCGCCCGGGCGGGGCAGGTGACGCCGCACGCACCGCAATTGCCGACGCTGCGCCGAAGCTCGACCTCGCAGCCGTTGGCGGGCGCGCCGTCGCAGTCCGCGCTGACCGCAGGGTCGTCGCACCGCACGCCACAGCGCCCTGCGGTGCACGTCGCCGACGATCCCGGCCCCGCCGTGCAGGCCACTTCGCAGCCACCGCACGCCGTGGGATCGTTCTGCAGGTCGACGCAGCGGGTCCCGCACATCGTCGTCCCCGCCGGGCACGTGGGCTGGCACGAGTAGCTGCGCGCCCCGGTGGAGGCCTCGCGCGCTGCGAGGCACAGGCCCCGCGCGCCGGAGCATTGCGTGGCGCAGGCCCCGCAGTGCGCCGCCTGTGCGAGGTCCGCCTCGCAGCCGTTGGCGCTCTCGCCGTCGCAGTCGGCGAAGCCCGGCCGGCAGATCGTCGCGCACGCTCCGTCGCGGCACACGCCCGGGGCGCCGTCGGGCGCGGTGCACACGGTGCCGCAGCGTCCGCAGTTCGCGGAGGAGGCGTGCAGGTCGGCCTCGCAGCCGTTGCGCGGGCTTCCGTCGCAGTCCGCGAAGCCTGCCGGGCACACGAGCGCGCAGGCGCCGGCGACGCAGGTCTCGAAGGGGTTCACGACCTGGCAGTCGTAGTCGCCGCGGCACCGCGCCTGGCACACGCCGTCGCGGGTACAGACCGTGTTTTCGGGACAGTCGCTGGTGTAGAGGCACGGCCGGGGCGCATCGCGCGCGACGCAGACGCGCACGCCGCCGGCCCCGCGGGCGCAGGCCTGCGTCGACGCGCAGTCCGCGTCGGTGGCACACGGCGCGCGGCACGTGGCGTTCAGGCACACCATTGGCGACGTGCAGTCGGCGTCGTAGCGGCACTGCCCCGCGGGGACCTCGGCGCTCGTGCACGCCGCAGCCCACACCGCCACGACCACCGCCCACCACCGCCCGAGGTTGCGCATCGACGATGTAAAGACCCCGGAGCGCCGGGCGGTCAACCCGCGCGGTGCGGTGTCACATGCCGACGGGAGGATCCTGCGCGAGTCCGAGCAGCTCGGCGCGCACGGCGGCCACGACGAAGAGGCTTCCGCAGACGAGCACGACGCCGTCGCGCGGCGTCGCGCGGGCTGCGATGAAGGCCTCCGACGGGGACGAGGCGGGCACGCCGTCGATCGCCTGCGCGAGCGTCGAAGGTGGCACCGCCCGGGCCAGCGCCGCAGCGCAGAGGTGAAAGGGCGCCGACGGGAAACGAGCCCGGAGGGCGGTGAGCATCGGGCGCCAGGCCTTGTCCGACGATGCCCCGAAGACGACCGCGCGCACCGGGGGCAAGGACGACGACGCGCAGAGCGCCGTCACTCCGTCGACGTTGTGGCATCCGTCGAAGAGCACGTCGGCGATGCGCTCGAGACGCCCCGGCCACCGCGCCGCCGCGAAGCCCTCGGCCACGGCTGCGGCGGTGATCCGCGCGTCGTGGTTCGCGAGGACGTCGAGGATCGCGACGGCCGTCGCGGCGTTCTCGTGCTGCCACTCGCCCGCGAGCGGCATTTCGAGCACCAGCGGCGCGCCGCGAAAGCGTGCCTCGATGCGCCCGCCCGGCCGCGCGACGACCCCCGCGGCGTCGACGATGGGCGCCCCGACCCTCGCTGCGATCGCCGCGATGGCGTTGCGAGCCTCGCAGGCTGCGCCGAGCGTCGGCCCGAGCACGCAGGGCACGCCAGGCTTGACGATCCCCGCCTTCTCCGACGCGATGGCTCCGAGGGTCTCACCGAGCACGGCGGTGTGATCCAGCGCGATGCCGGTGATGGCGGTGACGTCGGGCGCGCAGACGTTGGTCGCGTCGAGGCGTCCTCCGAGCCCCACCTCGACGACCACCCGCTCGACCTGCGCGTCGCGGAAGCACGTCCATGCGAGCGCCGTGGCGGCCTCGAAGAACGTCAGCTTCGGCAGCGATCCGGACGCGATGCCGGCGAGCAACGCCTCGCACCGGGCCGCCGCGAAGGCCTCGTCGACCGGCGCGCCGTCGACGGCGATGCGCTCGACGAAGCGGTGCAGGTGCGGCGACGTGTAGCGTCCCGTGCGGATCCCCGAAGCGCGCAGCGACGCATCGACGAACGCCGTGACGCTTCCCTTGCCGTTGGTTCCTGCGACGTGCACCGCGGGCAGCGACGCCTGCGGGTCGCCGAGCGACCGAAGCGCCTCGCGCATCGCGCCGAGGTCGAGGACCATGCCGCGCGCGATGAGCGGCGCGAGGCTCTCGAGCAGCGTCGCCACGGCTCAGTCCGCGAGGAGCCCCAGCACCCGCCGCAGCGTCGCGGCGAGCTGAGAGCGGGGCACGATCGCGTCCACCATGCCGTGCTCCAGAAGGAACTCGCTGCGCTGGAAGCCCTCGGGGAGGCGCTGCTTGATGGTCTGCTCGACGACGCGCGGTCCAGCGAACCCGATGAGGGCGCCGGGCTCGGCGAGGTTCACGTCGCCGAGGAGCGCGTAGGAGGCCGCGACGCCGCCCGTGGTGGGATGCAGCAGCACCGACACGAACGGCACACCCGCGTCGCCGAGGCGCCCGCGCGCCGCCGTCGTCTTCGCCATCTGCATCAGCGAGTGGATGCCCTCCTGCATGCGCGCCCCGCCCGACGCGCTGAGCACCACCACCGGCGCGCGCCGTCGCAGCCCGTGCTCGAAGAGCCGCGCGATGCGCTCGCCGACGACGCTCCCCATGGAGCCCCCCATGAAGCCGAAGGAGAACACGCCGAGCGCCACCGCGCGGCCGTCCATCGTCGCCTCGCCCACGCGCACGGCCTCGGTCTCGCCGCAGGCTCGTTGCGACGACGCGAGGCGCTCGGGGTAGCCGCGACCGTCGGAGAAGCCGAGCGGGTCGGCCGAGCGCAGCTCCTCGGCGATGGGCTCGAAGGAGCCCGCGTCGACGAGGAGCTCGATCCAACGCGACGTCGCGAGGCGATGATGGAACCCGCACTGCGGACAGACGCCGACGGCGCGCGCGAGGTCGTCCTCGAGGAGCGTCGTGCCGCAGCCGTCGCAGCGGCGGAACACACCGGGCGCCACCGAGCGCTTCTCCGCGCCGTCGACGGTGGTGCGGTCGCGGCGACGCCAGTTCACCATCGCGCGCTCACCGCGTCCCTCGAACGTCGCCGGATGGAGGAGTCATCGCGCCGGGGTCATCGCACTTCGCGCGGGCGCGGTCTAGAGCACGAATTCGTCCCCGAGCGAGAGCATCTCGAGGCGGTCCTGGTGGAGCTTCGCGAGCTCGCGCTCCACCGCCGACTGGAACGCCGGCTTGATGTGGAACATCAGCCACGGCACGTCCTTGCGGTCCAGCTTGAGGAGCTCGCGCTCGAGCGTCGACGGGGTGTGGTGACCGCTGATCTTCGCGAGCCACTCGAGCTCGTTCGGAAAGCTCACCTCCTGCAGCACCGCCTTCAGCCCGGGCAGCTCCGAGAGCACCTCCCAGAAGCGGTCCGTGGGGCCCGTGTCACCCGAGAAGGCCAGCGCCGTGCCCTCGCGCTCGACGACGATGCCGGCGCTCTCGATGGTGTGCGACACCAGCACCGCGCGCAGCGCGTAGCCCGCGATCTCCTGAGGCACCTCGGGCTCGAGGACGCGAAGCTCCACCGTCGTTCCGCCGCCGCCGACGAGCGGAATCACGGTGAAGTCGGGCCAGAGCACGTTGTTGAAGAAGTGCTCCTTGAGGGCCTTGATGGTCGCGCGCGTCCCCGCCACGACCAGCGGGTGCTTCGCCGACTGGCAGCGGTTGTCGGCCAGGGACGCGAGGTCGCGCACGTGGTCCATGTGCGCGTGCGAGACCACCACGGCGTCGAGGGCCACCTGCTCCTCGAGCGTGAGCATCGCCGTCGTCGCGCCCGCGTCGAGCGCGAGCCTTCCGTCGACCAGAAAGCTCGTCGTACGGTGCTTCGCGGTCTCGCCGCCATGGCAGCCGAGGATCCTCAGGTCCATCGCGTCACCGCTCCTCTCGCGCCGTCTGCTCGAGCGCTTCGACGAAGGCGTGCAGCCGCGTCGGGTCGGGCAGCAGCCAGCCGTCGCCGTCCGCCGCTCGGATGAGTCGCACGCGCACCATGCGCGCCACGATCTCGGACACCGTCGCGGTGTCGAGCTCCACCATCGAAGCAAGGTCCTCGGCCGAGAGAGCGAGGCGCACGTGGCCGTCAGCTCGCTCGCCATACTCCTCGGCCGCCCGCGCCATGCCGAGGATCACCCGCGCCCGCGGGTCGGCCCGCGAAAGGATGTCGATGTACGCGTTGGCGCTGTGCAGCCGCCGGGCGAGGCGCGTGATCATGCGCACCGCGATCTCGCCGTTGCCGAGCACCATGGCCTCGAAGGTGCGACCGTCGATGACCAGCGCATGCAGCGGCTCGATGGCCGTCGCCGTCGCGGTGCGCGGACGCCCGTTCAAGATCGCCATCTCGCCGAAGAATTCGCCGGGCCCGATGACCGCCAGGGTCCGCTCGCCGGAGGGGAACATCTTGGAGATGCGCACCCGCCCGGTCTGGATGACGAACATCTCCACGCCCGGCTCGCCCTCGCGAAACAGCACCTCGCCCGCTGGGAAGCGTCGTCCGAAGCGGGAGGACAAGGGCTCCGCAGACATCGCGCGGCAGTCTACCCGCGGCGCTCCGAAGGGGTCAAAGCAATCGCAGGAAGCGACGCATTGCGGGTACGCTTCGCTTGCGATGTCGATGCGCGCCGCCGTGCTCGTGGGCCTCCTCACGGCGTGCGACGACCGTTCGCCGCGTCGTCCCGAGCCTCCACCGCGGCCGAGCCCGGCGACGGCGGCGACCTCGGCGGCGCTCCCCTCGGAGGCCCCAGCGCCGTTGTCGGCCGACGACGACGCCGTCGCCCGCTGCACCGCGCGCGACCGTGCGGCCCTCCCGGTGGCCCTGCGCGTCGCCCTCGCGGACCTCGGCGACGACGCGCTCGTCGAGGACGCGTGCCGCATGGACGTGGCCATCCGAGGACGCGCGCCGGCCCGCTGCGCGGCGCTCTCCGTCGACGTGCTCCGCCGGAGCTGCGTCGTTCGCGTCGCGGTGGCGTCGGCACGTCCCGCGGACTGCCCGGGCGCCGTTGGCGAGATCGGACGCGACGCGGTGTGCGTGGCCCTCGCGGCGCGCGATCCAGGACTCTGCGCGGCGGCCCGGGTGCTCGAGAGGCAGCGCTGCCTCGCCATCGCCGCCGGGCGCGATGCGCCGTGTGACGCACTCGTCCCGGAGCTTCGGAGCGAGTGTGCGCGGGGCCTCGAGGAGTGGCGCTCGGTGCTCCCCCCGCTCGCCCACGCGGCGCCGCGGGACGTCGACGCAGCCCGGAACGGGTGGGTCCCGAGCGACGGAGGCGCCACCGAGCCGGTGCCGTGGCTCGCCCGCGGGCTCCTGCTCGTCGACGACGGCTCCGTCGAGATCGTCGATCCGCACACCGGGTGGGACGACGGGCGCGCGACCGACGACGGCGGCTTCTGGGTCGCGGTTCACGCTGTGCCCTCGCACGCGCCCACGGCCGCAAGGGCAGCGCTTCGTACGCCCCGGGGCGAGCGGTTGGGCACCGACGAGGGCACCCTCGCAGCCGTCGTGCATTTGGCGGCCGTGCCGCGGAGACGCGGCGATCGCGTCGTCGGCCGCGTCCGTCTGACGCCGACGGGGCCGTTGGCCGGCGCGCCGCGGGAGCTTCGCTTCGACACCTTCGTGCGCGACGTGGTGCCGGCGTCGCTGCTACGATGACGTCCTCCGTGTCGTCGCCGTCCGCCCCTCGCCTCGTCGACGATCCCACGCAGCTCGCGGCGATGCTCGAGCGGCTCGGCGCGGCCGACGAGATCGCCGTCGACTGCGAGAGCGACGGGCTGCATCACTGGCGTGGACGGCTGTGCACCGCACAGTTCGCCGTGCCCGACGGCGAACTGTGGATCGTCGACGCCCTCGCGGTCCCTGTGGCGCCCGCGCTCGCCGCGGTGCTCGGTCCCGACGGGCCGCGCAAGGTTCTGCACGATCTCTATCTCGACGCGTGGCTGCTTCGCGACGCCGGCCTGACGCTCGGCAACGTGGCCGACACGTCGGTGCACGCGCGCTTCCTCGGGCTTCGCGAGACGGGCCTCGCCGCGCTCCTCGGTGCCCGCCTCGGCGTACCTCTCGACAAGGCCTTTCAACAGCACGATTGGTCGCTGCGTCCGCTCGCGCCGGAGCACGCCGCCTACCTCGCCGACGACGTGCGCCACCTCCTCGCGCTGCACGCGCTGCTCGACGCCGAGGCTCGCGCGCTAGGCATCGACGACGCGGTGCGCGAGGAGACCGGGTACGCCCTGCGCCGCGCGGTGTCCGACGCCGAGAACGCTCGCCCCGCGTACGCTCGATTGAAGGGTCGGCAGACCCTCGACGCGCTGGGTCGGGCTGCGCTGCGACGCCTCGCCGACGCGCGTGAGACCGTGGCGCGTACGAGGGACCTCCCGGTGGGTCGCGTGCTGCCCAACGCCGCGCTCGTCGAGCTCGCGCGACGGCGCCCGACGAGCCTCGGGCGTCTGCGCGCGCTGGTGCACGGCGGGCTCCACGACGACGCGACGCTCGTGGCGTGGCGCGATGCCATCGTCGCAGGAACCGCCGACGGCGACGTGCCGCCGGACGAGATCGGAAGAGCGTCGTGTAGGGAAAGAGTGTCTTCGCCTGTGTAGATCTCGGTGGTCGCCGGAGCAGTAAA